>NZ_JBFAEO010000080.1:0-20743 GCF_040642015.1 Actinosynnema sp. NPDC020468 | reverse complement strand
CGTTCATCGGATTCTCCCTTGTTCTTCGCTGGTGAGAACAAGGTTCGACCCCGCCGGGTCGCGACCCGGGTGACCTACGGGTGCACCTCGGTTGCGATCACCAGCCGTCGAGGTGCAGCACCTCCTCGACCGGCTGGCGCTGCCCGGCCTTGAAGGTGGTGCCGATCGTGTGGGCGGTCGGGATCAGCACCGCCTGGCGGATGTCCTCGGGCAGCCCGAGCAGCTCGCCGATCTCCCGCTGGTAGGTCTGGTGCAGCGTGGTCCACGCGGTGCCCAGGCCCCGCGCGCGGGCGGCGAGCATGTAGCTCCACGCGGCGGGCAGGATCGAGCCCCACAGGCCGGACTGGTTGACCGCGTCCAGGCTCGACGCCCGGATGCACGGCAGCACCAGCACCGGCACCCGCCCGAGGTTCTCCCCCAGGTACCGGACGCTGTCGCCGATCCGGCGCAGCGAGGCGTTGCGCTCGGGGTCCTCGGGGAACTGCTTGCCTGGCGCGCTCGGCGAGGCCAGGTACCCCTCGGTCGCCCGCCGGTAGTACTCGCCGATCGCCGCGCGCTTGGCCTCGTCGGTGACGACGATCCAGTGCCAGAGCTGGCGGTTGCCCCCGGACGGGGCCTGGAGCGCGATCTCGATGCACTCCTTCACCAGGTCGAGGGACACGGGCCGCTCGAGGTCGAGCCGCTTGCGCACCGCGCGTGTCGTGGTCAGCAACTCGTCCGGGGTGAGAGCTAGGTTCGTCACGCAGCGAATCATGCCTCACCCGGGCCCGGTGGCCACCAGTTGAGATCATCCGACCCACCAATGGATCGTTACGCTCCGTAAGAAGCAATTTGTCGGATATCCGGGTGAACCGTCATCCACTCGCCCCAGGCGGCGCTACGGATTGCCGTACTCAGTCCAGTAGTCGAACCGGTGGGATTCCACGTGATTTCCCCTAACATTCGGACGTTGCGTCCACTTATTCCGCCTGGGGGACGAATGTCCGACGAACCCGCTCCCACCGATCACCACAAGCGAAGGACCGTGCTCAAGGCCGGCGGTGCGACCGCCATCGCCGGCCTCGCCACCGCCGCGCTGCCGACCGACGCCCTCGCCGCACCCGCCGAGGCCACGTCGACGGTCGCGACGGGTGTGCCCATCACGTTGAAGATCAACGGCCACGCCACTCCGCTCGTGGTCGAACCCCGCGTCACGCTGCTCGACGCGCTCCGCGAACGACTCGACCTGACCGGCACCAAGAAGGGCTGCGACCGGGGCGAGTGCGGCGCGTGCACCGTCCTGGTCGACGGTCGCCGGGTGAAGTCCTGCCTCACCCTCGCGGTGATGCAGCAGGGTCACGAGATCACCACCATCGAGGGCCTCGCCGACGGCGACGACCTGCACCCGGTGCAGGAGGCCTTCATCCGCCACGACGCGTTCCAGTGCGGCGGCTGCACGTCCGGCCAGATCATGTCCGCCGTCGCGTGCATCAAGGAGGGCCACGCGAACTCCGACGACGAGGTCCGCGAGTGGATGAGCGGCAACCTGTGCCGCTGCGCCTGCTATCCCAACATCGTCACCGCCGTGCGGGACGCCGCGAAAGAGATGCGCCGGTGAAGAACTTCGACTACGCCGTGGCGGCGACCCCCGCCGACGCCGTCCGCCTGGTCGCCGAACGACCGGGCGCCGCGTTCGTCTCCGGCGGCACGGACCTGCTCAACCTGATGCGGGACTGCGCGCAGACCCACGACCGGTTGGTCGACCTGAACGGGCTCGACCTCGGCGGCGTCGCCCTGCGCGGCGACGTGCTGCGGATCGGCGGGTTGGCGCGGATGTCCGACGTCGCCCGGCACCCGGTGGTCCGCACCCGCTTCCCGGTGGTGTCCGAGGCGCTGCTCGCCTCGGCGTCGCCGCAGATCCGCAACATGGCCGCGCTCGGCGGGAACCTGTTGCAGCGCACCAGGTGCGGCTACTTCCGCGACCCCGGCTCGGCGTGCAACAAGAAGGTGCCCGGCAGCGGCTGCCCGGCGAT
This sequence comes from Actinosynnema sp. NPDC020468, assembly GCF_040642015.1. NCBI lineage: Bacteria > Bacillati > Actinomycetota > Actinomycetes > Pseudonocardiales > Pseudonocardiaceae > Actinosynnema > Actinosynnema sp. NPDC020468. Next base: position 18,731 of record NZ_JBFAEO010000080.1, on the reverse strand, counting down.
CACCGGGGAGAACCGCGGCCACGCGATCCTCGGCGGCACCGACCAGTGCATCGCGGTGCACCCGTCGGACCTCGGCGTGTCGCTGCGCGCCGTCGACGCGGTGATCCGGACCAGGGGTCCGCGCGGTGAGCGCGCCATCCCGTTCGGCGAGTTCCAGGTTCCACCCGGCTCGACGCCGGAGCGCGAGACCGTGCTGGAGCACGGTGAGCTGATCACCTCGATCGACCTGCCGTTCTCCGCCCTCGCCGGCAAGTCGTCGTACCTCAAGCTGCGCGACCGCTCGTCGTTCGAGTTCGCCGTGGTGTCCGTGGCCGCCGCGCTGGAGTTGCGCGGGCGGACCGTCAAGGACGTCCGGCTCGCGTTCGGCGGCGTCGCCACCACCTCGTGGCGCTCGACCGACGCCGAGGCCGCGCTGCGCGGGAAGGTGCTCGACGCGGCGTCGATCGGCGGGGCGGCCGACGCGGCCGTGCGGGGCGCCGTTCCCCGTGAGCACAACGGGTTCAAGGTCGAGCTGCTGCGGCGCGCGGTGACCAGGGCCCTGACCGACCTCGGAGGCGTGCGATGAGCAACAAGCTGGTGGGACGCTCGTTCGCGCGGGTGGAGGGCCGGGAGAAGGTGACCGGCGCGGCGAAGTACTCGGCCGACGTCGCGGTGCCCGGGCTGCTGCACGGCGTGATCACGGGCAGCCGGATCGCCCGCGGTCGGGTCACCTCGATCGACACGACCGCGGCGCTCGCGGTGCCGGGCGTCGTCGCGGTGTACACGCACCTGAACATGCCCCGGCTGGTGGTGCCGCCACCGCCGTACCCCAAGGGATTCCTGCCGTTGCAGGACGACGTGATCCGGCACAACGACCAGCCGGTCGCCTACGTGGTCGCGGAAACCCTGGAGCAGGCCCGCGAGGCGGCCGAGCTGATCGACGTGCGCTACGCCGCCGAGAAGGCGAAGGTGGTCATCGCCGACGCGGAGGACGAGATCTTCCTGGCGCCGCCCGGTCCGGAGAACCCGGACAAGGTCGTCATCGGCGACCCGGTGGGCGCGCTCGCGACCGCGTACAAGAAGGTCGAGGGGCACTACTCGAGCCCGACGCACACGCACAACCCGATCGAGCCCTCGGCGACGGTCGCGGTGTGGGACGGCGACAACCTGACCCTGCACGACACCACCCAGAGCATCAGCCTGGTGCAGCAGGTGGTCGGTCAGGCGCTGTCGGTGCCCAAGGACAAGATCCGGGTGCTGATGAAGTTCCTGGGTGGCGGCTTCGGCGCCAAGGCCCCGGTGTGGGCGCACACCATCTTCACCGCGGCGGTCTCGCGCGAGCTGCGCCGCCCGGTGAAGATCGTGCTGACCCGCGCCCAGATGTTCACCTCCTCGGGGCACCGGGCGGAGTACCGCCAGCAGGTGGCGCTCGGCGCGGACCGGGAGGGCAAGCTGGTCGCGGTGCGCAACATCAGCACCCAGCAGATGTCGCGCAACGACAAGCGGACGTTCAACACCAGCGAGTCGTCGTACATGCTCTACGGCTTCCCCCACATCGAGGTGCGCCACCAGGGCGTGCAGCTCGACGTGCAGATGGCGCACTTCATGCGCTCGCCCGAGGGTCCGGCGCTGGTCGGGCTGGAGACGGCGCTGGACGAGCTGAGCTACGAGCTGGGCATCGACCCGGTGGAGCTGCGGCTGCGCAACATCACCGACTACGACCCGGTGACCCGGACCAAGATCGGCAACGACAACCTGCCGGACTGCCTGCGCCAGGGCGCGAAGCAGTTCGGCTGGTCGCGGCGCAAGCCCAAGCCGGGTGTGACCAAGGACGGCCGGGAGTACGTCGGCTACGGCATGTCGGTCGAGGCGCACACCTACCACGCGCGCCCGTCGTCGGCCTCGGTCACCGTCACGCCGGACGGCAAGGTCGTCGCGCGCAGCGGCACCCAGGACATCGGCACGGGCACCTACACGGTGATGAGCCAGCTCGCGGGCGAGGCGCTGGGCGTCCCGATGTCCGCCGTCACGTTCGAGCTGGGCGACACCAACCTGCCCGCCGCCGGCTTCTCCGCCGCGTCGGTCACGGTCAGCAGCGTGTCCGGCTCGCTGACCATCGCGGCGAAGTCGGCGCGGGACGCCGTGGTGGCGCTGGCGGTCGCGGACACCCGGTCGCCCCTGCACGGCCTCGCGCCGGACCAGGTGGAGATCGAGAACGGGTTCCTGTTCGCCAAGGGCAACCGGTCGCGGCGGGACAGCTACCAGGGCGTCGTCGGCAGGCATGGTCGGCCCGTCGAGGGCACCGGCTCCTACCTCAACGTGCCGGGGTACACCACCGGCGCGATCTTCGTGGAGGTCCGGGTCGACCCGGTCGTCGGCCGGGTCCGGGTGACCCGCGCGGTGGGCGCCTACGACCTCGGCACGGTGGTGAACCGGCGCACCGCGGAGAGCCAGGTGCTGGGCGGGTTGACCTGGGGCATCGGGTACGCGCTCACCGAGCACACCGTGATGGACCGGAACTCCGCGCGGGTGGTGAACGCCAACCTGTCCACCTACATGATTCCGGTGAACCCGGACGTGCCGAAGGTCCAGGCGGTGTTCATCGACAAGCCGGACGCCACCTCGCCGGTGGGTGTGAAGGGATTCGGGGAAACCCCGGTGACCGGCGTGCCGGCCGCGATCGGCAATGCCGTCTATCACGCGATCGGACGGCGGGTGCGGGACTTCCCGATCACCCAGGACAAATTGCTTTAACCCGATCGGGGTGTTTCGGGATTGATTCCCGAAACACCCTCCGACCTGCGTGGACGCGATCTTCGAGAGCGCCGGCGGGCATTCAGGTTAGGCTTGCCTCAGCATTCTCGTGTTGCGAGGTCCGGACACCGGTGGCAATCTCCGGGTGACCCGGACCACCACCACGAGGAGCGGTCATGACCTCCACCGAAATGCCCGCCGTGCACGAGTGCACCGTCCACGGCTGCTCTTACAACCACGACGGCTGCCACGCGTTCGCCATCACCGTGAGCGGTGCGAACGGCGGGGCGGACTGCGGCACCTTCATCCCGCTCGCGCGCAAGGGCGGGCTGCCGAAGGTGGTCGCGCAGGTCGGCGCCTGTTCGCGCACGGACTGTTCGTACAACTCCGAACTGGAGTGCACGGCGTCCGGCGTCCGGGTCGGACCCGGACAGGGCGATCACGCCGCGAACTGCCTGACCTACACCAAGGCCTGAACACCGGAGTCGAATCACCGAGGCGCCGCACCGGTACGGGTGCGGCGCCTCGGTGCGTCCGATCCGGATTCACCGACCCGAAAAGAGTAGGGCCGGACCGCAATTCGACGGTCGTTGCGCCGTAAGCCCGCACCCCGGGCGCCGAGCTGCTGACCCGAGCGAGGGATTGCGCGGGAACCCGTCGAAACCCGGACAAACCCCGTGCTAGAGATGGGTTCGGGTATACCCGACCTATGCGTCACGAGGGGGAATTCCTGATGCCGGGGAGCACACTCGGATTGCGAAAAGCCGTCGAGCCTCTGGAGTGGTGGGCGGGCGGTGTGTTCGGCTCGCTGTGCGGGGTGCGCACGTCGGCGCCCCACGTGGTCCTGACCTACGACGACGGACCGGAACCCGGTGGCACCGACGAGGTGCTGGCCGCGTTGGAGGAACGCCGTGCCACGGCGACGTTCTTCGTCCTCATGTCCCGGGCCCGAAGACACCCGGGCCTGCTGCACGAGGTGCTGGCGGCGGGCCACGAGGTGGGTCTGCACGGGCTCGACCACCGCCGGGTGACCACGTTGACCGAGTCCGACGTGATCGCGCGGGCCCGGGACGGCCGGGCCGAGCTGGAGGACCTGATCGGCAGGTCCGTGACGTGGTACCGGCCGCCTTACGGCGCGCAGTCGTTCCGCACCTGGCGCGCGGCGACCAGGGCGGGCCTGGTGCCGGTGCTGTGGGGACCGTCCCTGCTGGACTGGCTGCCGGTGACCGACGACGAGCGGCTGGGCAGCGCGCTCGGCGACAGCACGCGGGGTTCGGTGCTGCTCGCGCACGACGGCTTCGCCGGTCCCGAGGACGGCGTCGACGACGGGCCGCCGCCGGACGTGCGCCGGGGTGCGCTCACCCGGCGCCTGCTGGACGCCTACGAGAACTCGGGGTTCACCGGGAGGTCCCTGCGGGACGCCCTGGTGGACGGCGTGCCGACGTGGCGGGCGTGGTTCCGGCGCTGACCGCGTGACCCGGGGCGACCCCACCCGGCGGATGGGTGGGGTCGCCCCGGCGTGGCTACCCTCGGCGGGTGACGCGCACCCGCCTGTACCGGCACGGGGTCCTCGAATCCGAGGACTTCCCGGTCGCCGACGTCTCCGAGCACCTGCGCGACCCGGACTCCGTCGTGTGGCTCGACCTGTGCGGGCCGAGCGAGCACGACCTCGGCCCGCTGGCGGGCGAACTGGGTCTGCACGAACTGGCCGTGGAGGACGCGCTCCAGGCGCACGAGCGGCCCAAGCTCGACCGGTACGACTCGCACTGCTTCCTCACCGCCTACGCCGTGCGGCTGGACCAACGCACCGGCGTGCTCGCCACCACCGAGGTCGACGCGTTCCTGACCCCGCGCGCCCTGGTCACGGTGCGCGCCGACGACGGGTTCGACATGGACGCCGTGGTGGAGCGCTGGGACCGGTCGCCGCAGCTGGCCAAGAGCGGCGTCGGCTTCCTCGCGCACGGGTTGATCGACCACGTCGTGGACAGCCACTTCGACGCGGTGCAGGCGCTGGACGACGACATCGAGGAGTTGGAGGATCTGACGTTCGCCGACCACCCGGACGACCGGGCGCTGCACCGCCGTTCGCTGGCGCTGCGCAAGTCGCTGGTGCTGCTGCGCCGGGTCGTGCTGCCGATGCGCGAGGTGGTGAACACCTTGATGCGCCGGGAGAACGACCTCGTGGACGACACGATGATGCCGTACTACCAGGACGTCTACGACCACGTGCTGCGCGCGTCGGAGTGGACCGACTCGTTGCGGGACCTGGTGGCGACCATCCGCGAGACCCAGCTGAACATCCAGAGCAACCGGCTCAACCTGATCATGAAGAAGGTCACCGGCTGGGCCGCGATCATCGCCGTGCCGACCGCCGTGACCGGGTTCTACGGCCAGAACGTGCCGTACCCGGGAACGGGTCAGCCGTGGGGTTTCTGGGTGTCGACGGCGGTGATGGTCGCGCTGTCGCTCGGGTTGTACGCGACGTTCAAGAAGCGGGACTGGCTCTAGCTCTCCGGGTCACGGCTGCTGCGGGGTGGTGAAGAAGCCGGTCGGGTCGTTCTCGCGCCGGACCTCGCGCAGCCTGCCCTGGTTGACGCCGTGGTACGCCGTGCGCCAGTCGGTCAGGTCCGGGTCGCGGAAGTTCGGGTAGACGCCGCCGGTGCCGTGCGGCGCGACGAGCCGCCGGTCCTCCTCCAGCCGGGCCAGCACCTCGTGGCCCCGTCGCGCCGCGCCGCCCGGTCCGACCAGCGTGGTGTGCTTGAGCAGGAACGCGGGCGCGCGGTGGGCGAACGCGGTCGCGGTGGCCGGCACCCGCGCGTAGGCGCCGCGCCACGGGGTGAACGCCAGTTCGCGCAGTTCGCCGCGCACCCGGTCGGCGGTGAAGCGGGTCAGCAGTTCGGTCAGCACGTCGGTGGGCAGCGGGTGGTCGAAGAAACCGGTTTTCGCCGTCGACATGCCCGGGCGTGCGGACACCAGCGGGATGCCCACCGGGTCCAGCGACGCCGCCGCGTGGGGTGTCGCGTTGTGCCGCACCGCCTCCGCCGCGGTCAGGTCGACCACCTCGACCTCGCGCGGTCCGCCGAACGACGGGATCCCGGCGAGCACCGAGCGGTCCGGAGCGGTGCCCAGCAACAGCGCGGTCGGCGGCTCGTCGGGGTGTTCCGGCCCCAGCAGCACCAGTTCGACCGACACGTCGTCCGGCGCGTCCGGCGCCCAGTCCTGCCACCAGCGCGCGAGGTCGGCCGCGTGGGCGAAGTCCCAGACCAGGCGCAGGTGCGTGCGCGGTGTGGCGGGCGTGGTCCGGAACGTGGCGCGGGTGACGACGCCGAAGTGACCGCCACCGCCGCCGCGCAACGCCCAGAGCAGGTCGTCGTCGGCGGTGATCACCCGGCCGCCGGCCACCACCAGTTCGGCGGCCACCAGGGCGTCGCAGGTCAGGCCGTGCCGGCGGCCGTCGGCGCCGAACCCGCCGCCCAGCGCCGAGCCGACCACGCCGACCGACGGGCAGGAGCCGACCGGCACGAGTTTCCCCTGTGCGGCCAGCACTTCGGTCAACCGTCCTATTCGGACACCACCGCCGACGTGCACCAGGTCGCCGTCGGGTTCCACCGCGTCGCACGGCGCGAGGTCGATCAGGAGGCCGGACGTGCTGGAGTGGCAGGCGTTGTCGTGCCCGCCGCCGCGGATCGCGAACGGGCCGCCCGCCGCCCGGTCCAGCGCCTCGACCACGTCCCGCGCGGTGGCGCAGCGGGCGATCAGGCTCGGCAGCACCTCGTGCGGGCGGCCGATGAACTGGCTGCGGGACAGGTCGTAGCGCGGGTCGCCGGGGCGCACGAGGTCAGGCATCGGCGTGCATCCGGGTTTGCAGGGCGTGCAGCTCGGCGTACCGGCCGCTCAGCGCGAGCAGCTCCTCGTGGGTGCCCTGCTCGGCCAGTTCCCCCTCGTGCAGCAACAGGATCCGGTCCGCGTGCCGGACGCTCGCCAGCCGGTGGGTGATCAGCACGACGGTCCGGTCCGCGGCGAGCGCGCGCAGCGACTCGTAGACCGCGAACTCGGCCTTGGCGTCGAGCGGCGCGGTCGGCTCGTCCCAGATCAGCAGGGGCGCGTCCCGGTACAGGCCGCGGGCGACCGCGAGCCGCTGCCACTGCCCGCCGGACAGCTCGACGCCGCCCCGGAACTGCTTGGACAGCAACGTTTCCCAGCCCGCGGGCAGGTCGGCCACCACGTCGTCGGCGCCGGCCTGGGCGGCCGCGTCGAGCAGGGCGCGCCGGTCGTCCCGGTCGTGCCGGCCGACCCGCACGTTGACCCGCGCGGTGTGCGGCCAGCGAACCGGCTCCTGGAGCACCATCATCACCCGGTCCGCGACCAGTGACCGGTCGACCTCGGCGAGGTCCCGGCCGTTCCACCGGACCCGGCCGGAGGTGGGCGCGTACAGGCCCGCGATCAGCTTGGCCAGCGTGGTCTTCCCGGAGCCGTTCTCGCCGACGAGCGCGATGGTGGCGCCGGGCTCGATCGCGACGCTCACCCCGCGCACGGCCGCGCGGTCGCTGCCCGGGTAGTGGAAGGTGACGTCCTCCAGCCGCACCCGGCCCGGTTCGACCGGCGTGTGCGCGCCGCCGCGCCGGGAACGGGCCGCGGTGGTCAGGAACTCCTGGTAGTCCGCGACGTAGAGGCCCTGTTCCACCAGCTGGTTCGCGGCCAGCACCAGGCGGTTGAGGGCCGTGGTCGCCACCCGGATCGCGAGGACGGCCGTGCCGGCGACGGCGAGGGGGACCCAGCCGTCGCGCACCAGCAGGCCGAGGACCAGGTAGGTGAGCGCGAGCCCGAGGCCGGACAGCGCGCGGCCGAGACCCCGAACCCTGGCCTGGGCGGTGGCGAGGCGGGTGTCCTCGGCCTTGAGCGGGTCGGCGGCGAGGCGGTACTCGTGCAGCACGAACGGTTCGGCCTGGTAGGCCCGGATCTCGGCGGCCGGTTCGCGTTCGGTGGCGAGGTCGGACACGAGTTGGACGCGCCGGTCCAGGGCGACGGTGCGGCCGACGCTGGCGTAGGCGAGCTTGGCGGCGCGTTGGACGGCCCAGCCGTCGGGCAGCACGGCGAGCAGGAGGACGGGCAGCAGCACGGGGTGCAGCACGGCGAGACTGGTCGTGGCGGCGGCGATGCCGAGCAGCGCGCCGATCAACTCGACCAGGTCGTCGGCCGCGCGTTCGAGGAAGAAGAGGCCGCGGTCGCGGGCGCGGTGCAGGCGGTCGTGGAAGCGGGCGTCGTCGAACGCGGCGAGGTCGGCGCCCAGGCTGGCCTCGTACAGCCGTTCCTCGGCGAGCCGCCGGACGGCGGGCCGGATGCGGGCGTGGGCGAGCGCCACCCCGACGTCCATCGCACCCCGAACCCCGAAGGCGAGCCCCACCAACAGAAGCTGAGGCAACGCCGCCACCACCCGCTCGGTGGTGGGCCCGCCGGCGAGCAACTCGGTGAGCACCCCGGTCGTGGCGAACAACCCGAACGCCGCCGCGACCCCCGCCACGACCTGCATCGCCCCCACCGCCACGCCCGCACCGGGCGCGGCTGCGCGAATCATCCCCAACACCGGCCACACGGCCCCCGGCAACCCCCGCACCACCCGCCGAGGCCCGACCGCGGCGCTCTCGTCCAACGCCCAATGCGGCGCAACCAAGTTCCCGTCCCGCGGATCGTCACCCACCACGCCCCCTCACCTTCCAACACCCCGACGCCGACAACCGCCGCCCTCACCCCTCGGCACCGCCCCCGCCCTTGCTCCCCGCCCAACCCCCGATCATTGAACAACACCATCGTTGAACAATCCCCCGATCGAACACGCCGTCGTGCCTGTAAGATTGTTGAACAATAGGCGGATCGAACAACCTCGTTCGATCCGCGAGCACCCAGGCAGCTCGCACCTTTGTCGAATTGTTGAACAACAGAACGATCAAACAATCCACCAAGCCGCTCGAACGCGCTCGCCACCCTCCAGTCGTCCGGCAGCGAGGCAACACCGCACCGACCCGCGCCGCACCACGCCAAGCCGGGCCTGCGGTGCCACGTCGCGCCAAGGCTGGCCAGCCGGGCCGCGCTCGTGCGGAGCCGCCACCACGGCGATGACGTTCCCGAACACTTGCCGGGCGCGCCGAGCCTCGCACTCCCGAACCGCGCCACGGCAGGCAAAGCCGAGCACTGCGGGGGGCACCACGCTTGGCCTGCCGCGCCTGCCCACCAGGCCGCGCGGTGCGGTGCCGCACCACGCCAAGCAAGGTCGCGCCGAGCCATGCGGCGCGCCCAGGCAGTGCCGCGCCACGCCCGGCCTGCCACCCCGGGCCGTGCGATGCCGCACCACACGCCTGGCCCGTTGGTCCTCGCAGTGCAGTACCGCACCACGCCAAGCCCGCGAATGCCCGGCTGTACTCTGCCAAGCCGTGCGGCGCGGTGTCGTGCGGGCCGAGCCCTGCCCTGCGGCGCGGCGGGTGCGGCGAGTGCCGAGCCGAGTCCTGGCGCGCCCTGCCGTGCGTGGTGCGGTGCGTCCTGTGCCGCACCACGCCGCGTCCTGCCGCGCGAGGCCGAGCCGAGCGGGGCCGAGGTGTCGGAGCGGTTGCCGGAGTTGCCGTCCGGAAGGTGGTTGCGTCGGGCTTTCCCGTTCCACCGCGGTGGCCCTCGCTCATCGCGGTGGGGTGTCGGTCAGCAGGAGGACCGACGGGAGGTCGCAGGACGGGTGCAGGCGCAGGAGTTGGTAGGCGATGCCGCCCGAGCCCGACATCATGCTGGGTGAGTACACCTCCCTCGCCAAACCCGTTGTCGCGCCGTGGGTTTCCAGGCTGCCGAGCACCGTCGCGTCCAGCGTCGCCCGGTCGAGGCCCTCCGGACCGACGCCCTCCGCGATGGCGCGGGACAGGAGTTCCCAGGCTCCCAGGTCGCCGTGGCACAGGGTGTGGGTCCAGCCGAACGCGTCGCGCCACGTCGACAGCGCCGCCCGGCGCACCACCTCCGGGTCCGGGCTCGACAGGCCGACGCCCACCGCGCCGTGGCACCACGCCGCCGCCACGGTGTCCGGCTCGCGGGGGTCCCTCCACGCGCCGCGGCGGGTGTCGAACCACGTCTCCTCGTACACCGCCGCGCCCGCCGACAACTCCGCGAAACAGGCATCACCGGAAGCCTCGGCCAACTTCCCCAGTGCCCAGCCGATTCCCGAGGCGCCGTGGGCGAAGCCGCCGATGCCGTCCGGCCAGTTCGGCGCCGGCCAGCGGACCGAGTGACCGGTGCGGACCGCGTCCGCCGCCAGCCGACGACCCGCTCGCACCGCCAGGTCCGACCACCGGTCCTCGCCGGTGCGCGCGGCGAGCAGGAGCAGCGGCACGATCGCGCCCGCCGTGCCCACGACCAGGTCCGGCCCCTCGCTCGCGTCGATCGCGGCGGGCAGTTGGCGGGCCAGGAACAGCGCGTCGGCCACCTCGGCCCGCCCGAGCCGGTGCAGGGTCAGCCAGCACCAGATCTGCGAGCCGAGCCCGATGTACCCGCCCGCCGGGTCGGGGCGTCGACGGGTGTGCTCGGCCTGGGCCGCCCACCACGTCTGGGTCAGCCGGGCCGTGCGCAGGGTGCCCTCCAGCACCTCCGCGACCCCGGCCACCGGGTCCGCCCGCCCGGCCTCCACCTCGCGCAGGTACGACGCCAGCAGCACCGCCACCCCCAGCGTCCCGCCGTACAGATCGGGCGTCAGCGGCGTGGTCTGCCACCCCGAGCGGTCCAGGATCGGGGCGAACCAGGTGGCCGTGCCGTCCTCGCCGCGCACCGCCTCCGCGACCACCTCGGCCACCAGACCGGCCGCCAGCGCGCGCCGTCGACCGTCCATTGAGGACGGTGACACCACCGGAACAGCCATCCGACCGAGGTCGGGTTCCGCGCCCTGGTTGAGGTACGCGCTCACCAGCGCCGCCCGGGTGACCCGCCGCTCGAGCCCGAAGTCCGCCGACCGCCAGTTCGCCACCGCGAGGTCGATCTGGTCGACCCGAGGCCCGCACACCCCGCCACCCGGCGTGTGCAACCACCCCTCGGCGGGCGTGGTGGTGAACACCGGGATGTCGCCGACGAGCAGGTCGGCCACCTCCGCCGCGTGCACGTCCGGGTCGCCCGGACCGCGGGTGTTCAGGGAATGCCGCGCCAGCAACGATTTCGCCCGCGACTCGGCCGCTTCCTGGTCGTGCAACCCCGCCGGGTGCCACAGCATCCGGGCCAACTCGGTGTAGGACTCGGTGTCCCGCACGATCACCCGCACCACGCAGTCGGCGAACCCGCGCAGCAACGGCTCGAGCCGCCCCGACCGGTCCAGCGCGGTGATCCGGCCCGCCATCTCGTCGAACCCGGCGACCACGCCCGGCCAGTGCCGGGACAACCGGGGGTGCGGACTCGGCAGGTTCTGCGTGGCGGGCAACGACTGCGGCACGATCGCCACCCGCGCGGTGTCGGTGCCGGCGCCCACCAGGTCCGGCAGGCCGATGTCCGGCTGCTCGCCGGGAAGTCCGCCCATCGCCGAACCGTCCACCCCGCGCCACCCGAGCCCCGCGCCGCGACCCGGCAGCAACCCGGTCCGCAGCACGGTCCCGTTGAGCTGCTCGGCGACCCGGTCGGTCGCCTCGCCCGCACCGGTCGGCGGGTGCGGCGGACGCGGGGTGAACACGCTCTCGCAGTCCACCACGACCGGCACCGGCCCGGCCGCGATGATGTTCTCCGCGTGCAGGTCGGTGCCCGCGACCAACCGCATGACGGCGAGCCAGTGCCCGAGCCCCCGGTAGAACAGGTCGAGCTCGCGCTCGTCCGCGCAGTACCGGTGACCGACGTGCTCGGCCCACCCGTAACCCTGGCGCACCACCGCTTTCGGCACCCGGATCGGTTCCTCGTCGCCCGCGGTGAGCACCGCGAGGAACGACGCCAACCGCCGGTCCACCTCCATCGGCCGCGGTTTGTAGACCACGGACCCGCCCGCGCCGTGCAACAACGTCACGGTGTGCCCGCCGCCGTGGCTGTCACCCGCGCCGAACTCCGCGGCCAGCAGCTCACCCGCCAGCACGTCGCGGTCGGCGGCGAACCGGAGCGCCGCGGTGCGCGCCGCGTCCACCCGGTTGTCCACCACCCGGCGCAACCGGTCGACCAGGTGCGGGTAGTGCGCGGTCGACCCCTGCCAGAACCCGGGCGCGCAGGCCCGTTCCAGGAACTCGCTCCACCGGCCGGCCGGGTCGGCGGCGGCGAGCGTCCCGGTGACGCGGGCCGCGTTCAGCTCCAGCACGAGGACGCGGACCACCTTGCGCCGCACCACGTCCAGCAACGCCGTGCCCGCCGCGGTCGCCAGCACGTCCGCCTCCGCGGCGGCGAGGTCGGCGATCCCGGCCAACCCCCGGGCCAGCCGTTCCGCCGCCGGGACGAGCAGCCAGTCCAGTGTGCGGTCGAGTTCACCGACCTCGTCGCGGATCATCGTCGATCAGCAGCAGTACACCGGGCGGGACGCGGTGCACGACGAACAGCGACTGCCGGGCGGGTTGCACGCCACGATGTCGCCCTCGGCGAACTCGCCGTTGGCGAAGACCGGTCCGGCCGGGTTGTCCTCGGCGCCCGCGCGCCAGCGTGCCACCAGTTCCTCGGCGTCGAGCAGCATGGCGGTCATGCGCACTCCTTTCCTCGTGGGAGCCGGAGTCTAGGAACGCGCCGCACACGGCCGCGCATACGTCATGTCCGCCTTTTCACAACCTCGTACAGCTCGTTGGTCGCCGCGCACGGCGTGACGCCCAACTCGGCCGCCAGCACCCTGGTGAGCCGCCGGTACACCACGAGTGCCTCCGTTCTCCGACCCGCCGCGTCGAGCGCGCCCACCAGCAACCGCCACAGCCGCTCGCGCAGCGGGTGCTCCACGACGAGCCCGGCGAGCACCGGCACGAGTTCCTGGTGACCGCCCAGCGCCAACCGCACCTCCAGCAGGTCCTCCACGGCGTCCAGCCGCTGCTCCTCCAGCACCGCGACGTCGGGCCGCAGCACGTCCGGCACCGGCACGCCCGCCAGCACCGGCCCGCGCCACAGCGCCACCGCGCGCGCCAGGGACCGCTCGGCCTCCACGTCCGACCGGCCGCGCGACCGCCGCCCTTCGGCGACCAGCAGCCGGAAGTGCGTGACGTCGACCCCGTCGGGTCGCGCCACGAGTGCGTAGCCGTCGCGCGAGGTGACGATCACCGGGTCCGTCGCGGGTAACAGCCGGCGCAGCTCGGCCAGGTGGCTGCGCACGTTGGCCGCGGCGGACGCGGGCGGTTTGCCCGGCCAGAGGGCGTCGATGATGCACTCGACCGACAACGTCCGGTTCGCCCGGATCGCGAGCAACCCCAACAACACCCCGGCCATCCGGCGCGCGGGGTGGCTGACGCCGAACCCCACCCGGACGCCGGGCCTGCCCAGCACCACGACCGCCATCGCCAACCCCCTCGACCGCGAGACCTCCGGATATACCAGCGCGGTGGCATGTCGAACACCGTTCGCGGCACCCGTTCCGATTCAGTCCGAAGAGGACGGTGCGGTCCCGTGGACCGAACGGACGTGTCGGACACCGACAGGGTTGCCGACACCCGACCACCGGATGGCGGCATGGCCGGATTCCGCCGACCGGTGGTTTTCCGCGCTGGGCCAGGAGAGTGGTTTCGGCACGCACGGTGACAACCACCGCGCACACGCGCGCCCTGGTGGGGTGAACCGGTCGCGGGACGTGTCCCGGGCCCGGCGGGACTGGTACTCATCGCTGCGGACAGGAGGGCACATGGAGACCATCAGCTTCACCAGTCGGGGTGTCCGGTGCGAGGCCTGGCACCTGGCGGCCGTCGACGACCGGCTCACCTCGGCCGCCGGCCGCCCGTGCGTCGTGATGGCGCACGGGTTCGGCGCGACCAGGGACGCCGGCCTGCTGCCGTTCGCCGAGCGGTTCGCCGCCGCCGGGCTGGACGCCCTGGTGTTCGACTACCGGGGTTACGGCACGTCCGCCGGCAGGCCGCGGCAGCACGTCTCGCACCTGCGGCACCGGCAGGACTTCCACGCCGCCCTCGCCGCGGCGCGCGCCCTGCCCGGCGTCGACCCGACCCGGATCGCGCTGTGGGGCAGTTCGTACTCGGGCGGGCACGTGCTGCCGGTCGCGGTGCGGGACGGTCGGGTCGCGGCCGTGGTGTCGCAGGGCGCGGCGGTGGACGGGATCGCCGCGCTGCGCCGGATCCTGGCCCACGCCGGTCCGCGGCACCTCCTCCGGCTCACCGCGCACGGCCTGTACGACGCGGCCCGGGCGCTGGTCGGCGCGGCACCGCACCACATCCCGGTGGTCGGACCGCCCGGCACGCTGGCCGCGATCACCGCGCCCGGCGCGGAGGCCGGGTACCGGTCGATCACCGGGCCGACGTTCCGCAACCAGATGTGCGCCCGCGGCGTGCTGTCCATCGCGCTGAACCGCCCGGTCCGGGCCGCGGGCGCGCTGCCCGCGCCGACCCTGTTCGTGGTGGCGGAGGACGACGACCTCGCGCCGCCGGACGCGGTGCGGGCCGCCGTGCGGGCGGCGGGGGTGCTGGCCGAGGTGCTGACGCTGCCCTGCGGGCACTTCGCGATCTACTCCGGGCTCGAGTTCGAGCGGTCGGTGGCCGCGCAGGTCGACTTCCTGAGCCGACGGCTGCGCCCGGACCGGCGGCCCTCGCGTCCCGTCCGGACCGCGCCGCGCCGACTGCCGGTGCTGGGCCACGTCGTGCCGCTGGGCGTGAAACCGCTGGAGTTCCTGACCGGGCTGCGCGCGCACGGCGACATCGTGAAGCTCTACCTCGGCGGCTCGCCCGCGTACCTGCTGAACGACCCCGACCTGATCCACCGGGTGTTCGTCACCGACGCCGCCCGGTACCACAAGGGCCGGCTGTTCGACGTGCTCCGGGCGATCATGGGCAACGGGCTGACCGGCTCCGAGGACCCGTTCCACCGCCGGCAGCGCGCCCTGGTGCGACCCGCGTTCACCCGCGACCGGGTGCGCGGCTACGTCGACGCGATGAGCGCGACCGCCGTCGAGCTGACCGGCGGGTGGCGGCCGGGGCAGGCGCTGGACGTCGACGGGTTCACCCACGACTACACGTTGGGCGTGCTGATGCGCACCCTGCTGCCGACCCAGCCGGGCGCGGTCGGCCGGGAACTGGGCGAGGCGCTGCCGGTGATGATGAGGGAGGTGCTGCGCCAGGTCGCGCTGCCGAGCGCGGTCGCCGACTGGCCGACGCCCGGACGCCGGCGGTACGAGCGGGCGCGGGCGGTGATCCACCGGGTCGCGGACGAGGTGATCGCGGCGTACCGGGCCGACGGCGCGGACCGCGGCGACGTGATCTCGATGCTGGTCTCGGCCAGGGACGAGGACGCGCCCGAGGGCATGACCGACCCGCAGGTGCGGGACGAGATCGTGACGATGCTGATCGCCGCCGTCGACAACGCGGGCGTCACGCTGTCCTGGTTCTTCCACCACCTGGGCCGGCACCCGGAGGTGGAGCGGCGGGTGCACGAGGAGGTCGACCGGGTGGTCGGCGACCGGCCGGTGGCGCACGACGACCTCGTCGCGCTGCGCTACACCGGCCGGGCGCTGGCCGAGACGCTGCGGCTGTCCAACCCGACCCCGATCCTGTCCCGGCGGCCGACCTCGGACGTCGTCCTCGACGGACTGCCGGTGCCGGCGGGCACCGAGTTGATGATCAGCATCGCCGCGCTGCACCGCGACCCCGTGCTGTACCCGGACCCGATGCGGTTCGACCCGGACCGGTGGGCCGACGACCGGCACCACGACCCGGCCAACCGCGCCTACCTGCCGTTCGGCGCGGGACCGCGCGGGTGCGTCGGCCAGGACTTCGCGTGGCTCGGCATGCTGACCGCGATCGCCACCACGGTCGCCCGCTGGCGCCTGGTGCCGGACCCGGAGCACCGGGTGAAGGTGAAGCAGAGCGTCATCCCGCGCCCGGACCGGCTCCCGATGACCGTCCACCCCCGGCCCTGACCGCCCTAGCCGCGCGGTCCGACGCCCAGCGGCACGCCGGTGCGCGCGCTCTGCGCCACCGAGGCCGGCGAGTCCTGACTGCGGAGGGCGTCCAGCGGGAACACCGGCGCGGTCGTGGTCACCGGTGCCGGGCGGTGGCGGTCGAGGTGGGCGGTGCCCCAGGTGTACGGGTCGGTCGCCGCCTCGCCGAAGGTCGACCAGGCCAGCGTGGTCCGCGAGGTCGGGTCGACGTCGTGCACCACGACGTTCGCGGCGAGCCGGAACGGGTCGACGGTGGCGGGCAGCACGGCGAACGGGATCCGCGCCTCGACCACGTACCCGGCGTCCGCGCCCGGTTCCACGACCACCGACACACCGGTCGCCGGGCCCTGGTCGTGGTCGCCCCTCCGTGCCACGCAAGGCTTTCCGGCCGTCGGGGCGACCGCGAGGCGGTAGGTGGTGGACGTGTCGTCGGACGTGCCGCGCGGGTCGAGGGCGATCTCCACCGCGTCCGCGTCGAGGAAGCGCCCGCAGTCGGCCGGGTCCGGCTCCGGGCCGCGCGCGTCGTCGGTCACCTCCACGACCGCGTACAGCGCGTTCCCGAACCAGCTCAGGTGCGCGGTCGCGGTGCAGTCGTCCTCGGCGCACTCCTCGCCCCGCCGGCGGGTCAGGGTCAGCTCCTGACCGGGGAAGTCGAACGGGTCGTTGACCCCGTCCAGGATCGGCTCGAACCCGGCCTGCGGCACCGTGCTCACCACCCGCGCCGGGTACCCGGGCTGCGCGTCGTTCGCGAGCCACGGCAGGCCGACCCGCCGGGTCCAGTCGCGGAACTCGGCGTAGCGCGG
Source organism: Actinosynnema sp. NPDC020468 (assembly GCF_040642015.1). Lineage (NCBI taxonomy): Bacteria > Bacillati > Actinomycetota > Actinomycetes > Pseudonocardiales > Pseudonocardiaceae > Actinosynnema > Actinosynnema sp. NPDC020468. The sequence goes on along the minus strand of NZ_JBFAEO010000080.1, from coordinate 2,141 downwards.
GCGCAGGCCGGTCTGCTCGCGGACGTCGGCGCGCACCGGCACACCGGCGTCGGCGAGCACGGTGAACCAGTCGCAGCCGTTCGGGTCGGCCACCACCGGCGGCAGCGCGTCGAGACCCTGGGACCGGTGGCGGCGGGCGGCGTCGCGTTCGACCTGGGCCCAGGTGGCGCGGTGCGTCGGCGACCACGTGCCCTCCGCCGTGCCTTCGAGCGGCAGGCCGGTGCGGGGGTCGCGCTGATCGGTCGCGCACCCCGGTCCGGGCGGACCCTGGTAGGCCGACTGGGTCAGCAGCCGGGTCGCGCGCCACGGCCGGTAGCCCTCGCGGGTGAGCTGGTCCGGGTACGCGGTGGGGTCGCCCGCCAGCAGGAACGCCTCGGTCGTGAGCCGGCCCGCGAGCTGGTCGCCGCCGTCCTCGGCCGGGCGCGGGTCGGTGGTGACCACGACGTCGGGCGTGGTGGCGCGGATCAGCCGGACGAGCCTCCCGAGCACGTCGCCGGACCACACGCGGTCGGTCAACGGCACGGACGGGGTGCGCCAGAGGTCCGGCCGGTCCAGGTAGTAGACGTCGTCCACGTCGGCGATCCCGGTCGCCGCGCGCTCTTCGCCTTCCCGCAGCAGCCCGAGCGCCGCGCCCTGCTCCGGGCCGACGCCGCTGCCCTCACCGCGGGTGATCGTGGCGACGGCCGTGCGCAGACCGCGCTGCTCGCGCCACTGGCCGAACGCGGCGAGTGATCGCAGTTCGTCGTCCGGGTGGGCGCCGACGAACAGCACGTCGACGTGCGCCGGATCGTCCTCCGCGACCGCCGGCGCGGCCGGGGCGAGCCCCGTCACCGCCACGAGTGCGAGCGGGAACACCTTGCGGTACAAGGACATCGCGAACCCCCCGGTAGTAGGCGCCGCCTGGGGCCGATTCTGCTCCCGGCGAAGCCCTCTCGGGTCCGGGGTTCGCCGGACCGACGGTCACCCGATCACGCCCGGTCACCACGAGTAATCGTCAACCGGACGTCGGTAGGTCGTTTTTGACCGGTTTTCACACAACTTCCTCACATGGAAATCCCAGCCCGCTCTCAGCGGGCACCTCAAGCCTCTCGACCGTTGGTATCCGATCGATCACCCCCGGTGAGGTGGGCACATGCATTCCGACGACGAACCGGTCGGCGTGGTGTTGAGCAGGCGCCAGGCGCTGGCCCTGCTCGGCATCGCGGGCTCCGCGCTGACGGTCGCGGGAGCGGGCGTGGCCGCGGCCGACAGCGGCTCCGGCACGCACCTCGACTGCGTGGCCAAGCCCGAGCAGGTCGAGGGTCCGTACTACGTGGACGAGAACCTCAAGCGCGTCGACATCCGGTCCGACCCGGCCACCGGCGTGGTGTCCGAGGGCGCGGTCCTGGTGCTGGACCTCGCGGTGCTCCAGATCAAGGGGCACGGCTGCGCGCCGCTCAAGGACGCGCTCGTGGACATCTGGCACTGCGACGCGCAGGGCCGCTACTCCGACATCAAGTCCGAGGGGACCCTGGGCCGGAAGTTCCTGCGCGGCCTCCAGGTGACCGACCGCGCGGGCCACGTCCGATTCATCACGATCCTGCCCGGCTGGTACCACGGCCGGACGGTGCACTACCACGTGAAGATCCGCACGACCGGCACCGACGGCAACCCCTACGAGTTCACCTCCCAGCTGTACCTGACGGAGGAGTTCAAGGCCCAGTACCTGGCCCAGGACCCGTACCGGGCGAAGGGTCCCCAGGACACCTCGAACGCCACGGACTTCATCTACGCGCAGGGCGGCGACCAGATGCTGCTGCGCCCGCACAAGTTCGGCCGGCGCTACGCGGCGAGCTTCGCCATCGGCCTCGACCTGTCCGACACCGAGGTGGGCGACGACGACAGCCAGGGTCCTGGCCCTGGCCCTGGCCCTGGTCCCGGCCCTGGTCCTGGCCCGGGTCAGCCCCCGACCACGACCCCGGTGCCGACGACCACCGCGCCACCCGCGCCGTGACCTGACCGGGCTCCGGAAGACGGCGGCCGGAGCCCGTTCCCCCGCGGCACCGCCCCGCCGGGGCGCCCCGGCCCCGCGCCCACCCGGCCGTCGCCCCGACCCCGCCCCGCCCCCTCCCCCCACCCGGCGCGCGGGGGGCCCGCCCCCG
>NZ_JBFAEO010000079.1:0-23563 GCF_040642015.1 Actinosynnema sp. NPDC020468 | reverse complement strand
GCGCTCTTCCTTCGCGGTGGCTTTGGGCGCCTTGGGGCGGGACAGGGGCCCTTCCGCGTCACTCGACCGGCGCGACGAACCGGCGGCGGGAGCGGACGGCGTCGGCGGTGAACACCGCCAGGGCCACCCAGATCAGCGCGAACCCGAACCAGCGCGACGGCGGCATGGGCTCGTGCTTCACGAACACGCCCCACGAGAACTGGAGGATCGGCGCCAGGTACTGGAGCATGCCCATCGTGGCCAGCGGCACGAGCCGGGCGCCCGCGCCGAACAGCATCAGCGGCACCGCCGTGACGACGCCCGCGGACGCCAGGATCAGCGCGTGGCCGACGCCGTGGCCGAGGAACGTGCCCGACGGGCCGAGCCACAGCAGGTAGCCGATCGCGATCGGGGCCAGCACGATGCTCTCCGCGGTGAGGCTGGCGGTGGCGTCGAGCGGGACGGTCTTCTTGATCAGGCCGTAGGTGCCGAACGAGATCGCCAGGGTGAGCGCGATCCAGGGCACCCGGCCGTAGTCGATCGCCAGCACGACGACCGCGATCAGCGCGATGGCCAGTGCCGCGTACTGGGGCAGGCGCAGCCGCTCGCGCAGCACCGCCACCCCGAGCAGGACGCTGACCAGCGGGTTGATGAAGTAGCCGAGCGAGGACTCCACCACGTGGCCGCTGTTGACCGAGTAGATGTAGAGGCCCCAGTTGACCGCGATCAGCACCGAGGCGGCGGTGATCATCAGCCAGCCGCGCAGCGAGAGCGTGCGCAGGGCGGTCCAGCGGCGGAGCGCGGCGGTGATCACCACCATCACCACCAGCGACCAGGCGATGCGGTGGGCGAGGATCTCGGGTGACGACGCGGGCGCGAGGAGCGGCCAGTAGGCGGGCACCAGGCCCCACAGCACGTACGCACCGACGCCGTATGCGATTCCGCGGTTGCCGTGGTGAATATCCGACGAAGCTGCGGTGGAAGTGGTCAACGGCGGCACGAACGTCACTGTACGCCTGGTGTTTGGGCTGGTCAGTTGGTTTGTGTGGCCTACTATCGGTGCCTACCGACGCGCCCGGAGAGCGCCGGGCGCGGGTTCGGGCGGTCAGGGTACTTTTGCACCGCTTCGGGTGAGGTTTCCCGGAGTCGTGGCTTGTCGGACTGGCAGTGGGAGGGTCCACCCGTGGTGATCTTCGGGCAGGTGTGGCTGTGGAGCCTGCTGTCGTTCGTGGCCGGTGTCGCGCTGACGTGGCTGGTACTGGTCCGCCCGGCCAAGCGGCAGTCGGCCGAGGTCGAGGAGCGGCAGCGGCTGTCGGCCCCGGTGGCGCCGGCGCCTCCGGGGGTGCCCTCGGCGGGGCCGACGGTGCACGACGACTTCGACGAGTGGCACATGGCGTCGTCACCGTCCGCGACGACGATCGCGCCGCCCGCGCCGTCGTCCGGTCCGCCGCGGGAGCCGGTCGAGCCCGTTCGGGTGGACCTGGCGAACGTCGAGTACGACCGGCGGGACGAGCACGCGGACGAGCTGGACGACGAGCACCGGCCGCTGTCGGACTTCGAGGAGCGGTCGGCGGCCGAGCAACGACCGCAGAGCCTGTTCGAGCGGCTGGGCAGCGACCCGGCCGAGCCGCGCTTCCCGCGCCAGGCGCCGCCGGAGCAGCGGCCGCCCGACCAGCGCCCGGGTGTGGACCTGCGCGGCGTGACGGCCGAGGCGACCGTCGTGGTCGAGCCCGTGAAGCCCGTCGAGCCCCCGCCGGTGGAGTCCCCGGTCGGGCACTCGGCGGACGACGAGCGCGACACGTGGGCCGACTACGAGGCGCACCTGGACCAGGAGGCCGCGGGCGACCGGCTGGCGGCCGAGCACGCCGCGTTCCGGGCCGCCGCGGACGCCGCGCCGGAGGGCGACGAAGAGGACTTCGCCGCGGACGACCGCGAGGTCCAGCGGGTGGACGCCGAGCGCACGCAGTACCAGCCGCCGGTGGTCGCGCCCGCGACGGCCGACGACGAGTGGGGCGCGTTCTCCGACCGGCTGGAGGCCGAGGAGCCGGCCGCCGAGGAGGCCTCGTGGACCGCGTTCGCGGGCGTCGAGGGTGGTCAGGCGGCCGGGACGGCGGATCGGCGCGCGGCCCGTGCGGACGCGGTCGAGACTCCGGTGGAGTCGGCCGAAGCCGAGGTCGCGCAGGACGCGCCGTGGACGGCGTTCGCCGGTGACCAGGAGCCCGCCGGGCAGCCGGACGAAGAGCCCGCCGCGCGCCCGTTCGCGGGCAGGCAGGAGCAGCCGGTCGCGTCGGACCCGGCGCACGAGCCGGAAACCGGGAGCTGGAACACCTACGCGGGCGAGTCCGCGTCGACCGCCCAGGAGCCGGAGGTCGGCACCTGGAACACCTACGCCGGTGCGCCCGAGCAGCCCGACCGCGGCACGGGCCGGAAGGCGTCGCACGAGCAGGAGACCGGGGCCTGGAAAGCCGACGCCGGTCGGCAGGAGCAGCCGGTCGCGTCGGAGCAGGCCGTCGGGGCGCCGGAGGCCGGGCAGTGGAGCGCGTTCGGCGGTGCGGACGCGCCGGCCGAGGTCGCGGGCGGGTTCGGCACGCCCGAGCCGTTCAGCGACGGTGGGCCCGGCGCCGGGCAGTGGAACGCGTTCGGGGGTGGCGAGCAGGCCGACGCCTCCGAGCAGGGTGGTGGGTGGAGCGCGTTCGGCGGGCCCGCCGAGAAGTCCGGGCAGGCCGAGCGGCGGCCGCTGGGCGCCCGGGAGGCGTCCTCGCGGGATGCCGGTGGGCTGACGCCGCTGGACGAGCCGATCCAGGTGTTCCCGGCCACGCCGCCGCCCGTGGAGAAGGGCGCGCGGGGCGGGTTGCGGCCGTTGGACGAGCCCATCCAGGTGTTCCCCGCCGACCCGGCCTCGGCGCAGGGCGGGTTGACGCCGTTGGCGGAGCCGATCCGGGTGTTCCCCGAGACGCCGGAGGAGGTGCCCACGCTTCCCGTCGAGGAGACGCGGACGCTGCCCGCCGTCACCGAGGCTCCCGCGCCCGCCGAGCCGGTGGCCGAGCCGACCGCACCGCCCGAGGTGCCGGGGTTCCGGCCGCGCGAGGTGTGGCGCGGCGAGGACGAGGTGTACACCGACGACGCGCTGGCGGCGGACGAGGTCGGCGAGGAGGAGGACGAGCCCGAGGTCCGCGCCGAGCAGACCACGCTCATCCCGGCCACCGCGCTCGCCGAGGCGATCGCCGAGGTCGACGCCGAGCGGGAGCGGATCGCGGGCGAGCCCGTCGAGGACGCGGCGGAGGTCGTGGAGGTCCCCGAGGCCCCGGAGGCCGACGAGGCGTCGGAGCCGGTGGCCGAAGAGGACTTCGACGACGAGACGCCCGCCGAGCGGGCCAGTCGGATCGGCAGCGGGTTCGCGGCCGGGCGGCCGGACGAGGTGTGGCCCGATCACGACCTCACCGGCGAGTACCCGGTGGTGCGGGACGAGAAGCCGGCCGAGAAGGCCGCGGAGGCGCCGCCCAGGAAGGACGTGCCGGCACGGCCGCGGTCGCTGTTCGAGCCGTTGCTGAACCCCGAGGACGGCGCGGAGCTGGAGACGCCGCGACCCGCCAACGCGCGTCCGGTGATCGACCAGCCGTTCGTGCCGCAGTACGCGCCGGAGCTGCTGGCCGCCGAGGCGCGCAACGAGCCGCCGCCCAAGCCCGGCGAGGAGCCGCCCCCCGCGCTGCCGACCACGGCCGCCGGCCTGCCCACGCGGCCGTCGCGCAACACCGAGCTGCCGCCGCGCACCCCGCCGCCGGTCATGCCCAAGCCCGCGCCCGCGTCCCAGCCGCGCCGACCGCGACCGGTCGGGTTCAGCCCCAGCACGGGCGGCAGGCCCGCCGCGGGCACGACCCGGTACCGGCACGAGGGCTTCAACCCGCGGTCGCCGTTCGGGCCGGGTTCGGTGCTGCCGAAGTCCGACGGCATGTCGCCCGCGCCGGACTTCCACGTGAAGGCCACGCTGACCGGCCGCCGCTACTACACCGACGACGCGGCGGGCTTCGGCGACACCCGCGCCGACGTGTGGTTCCGCACCACCTCCGACGCGGAGAAGGCCGGCTTCCGGCCCGCGTGACGCACGGCGAAGGCCCCCGGGAGGAGTTCTTCCCGGGGGCCTTCGGCGTATCGGGGGCGCTCAGTGCGAGCGGGTCACCACGTACTCGCTCACCGACTCCAGCGCGTCGCGCGCGGTGCCGGCGGGCAGGCTGCCCAGCAGCCGGCGCGCGCGTTCCGCGTACTCGTCCAGCGTGCGTCGCGCCCGGGCCAGGCCGGAGGAGGCGCGCAGCAGCTCCAGCGCCTCGGCCACCTCGCCGTCGTCGGTGATCGGACCGGCGAGCAGCTCGGCCAGCCGCGACTCCGGCTCGTCGGCCAGCGCGTACAGCATGGGCAGCGTCTTCACGCCCTCGCGCAGGTCCGTGCCGGGTGTCTTGCCCGACTCGATGGACGGCGAGGCGATGTCGATGACGTCGTCGGAGATCTGGAACGCCGCGCCGATCACGTCGCCGTACGCCTGGAGCGCCTCGACCTGCGCCGGCGTGACGTCGGAGAACATCGCGCCGAACCGGGCCGCCGTGGCGATCAGCGAGCCCGTCTTCTCCGCGATGGTCTTGAGGTAGTGGTCGACCGGGTCCTCACCGGCGCGCGGGCCGACGGTTTCCCGCATCTGACCGGTGACCAGCTCGGAGAACGTCTCGGCGATGATCCGGGCCGCGTCCGTGCCGAGGTCCGCGACCAGCGCGGAGGCGTGCGCGAACAGGTAGTCGCCGGTGAGGATGGCGATGCTGTTGTCCCACTTGGCGTTCGCGGAGGCCGCGCCGCGCCGCATGGTCGCCTCGTCCATCACGTCGTCGTGGTAGAGCGTGGCCAGGTGCGTCAGCTCGACCACGGCCGCCGCCTTGATGACGTTCTCGCGGTCCCACGTGGTGCCGAACTGCGCGGACAGGATCGTGAACAGCGGGCGGATCCGCTTGCCGCCCGCTTCCACCAGGTGCAGGGACGTCTCCATCACCGGGTGGAACTCGCTCTGCACGACTTTGTGCAGCAGTTGCTCCACCTCGGCGAGACCGCCCTGCACCACCTCCGCGAGCACGGGGTCCGCGAACCGGAACCCCGCCCCCGCCTGCTCGCTACTGGTCACGCCTGAAGCCTACGTACCACTAGAAGATGAACCCGCCGGTACCCGCCCATTCGAGGGCGAACGCCGGCCACACACCCAGCACCAACGTGATCGCCGCGCCGAGCGTGATCGCCACCGTGGTGAACGCGCCCGGCACGCTGACGGTCGGGCCGTCGGTGGCCGGTTCGCTGAAGTACATCAGCACGATCACCCGCAGGTAGAAGAACGCGGCGACCGCCGAGGCGATCAGCGCGACCACGACCAGCGGCGCGGCACCGCTCTGCAACGCCGCCGCGAACACCACGAACTTCCCGATGAACCCGCTGGTCAGCGGAATGCCGGCGAGGGCGAGCAGCAGGAACGTGAACACGCCGGCGGTGACCGGCGAGCGCTTGGCCAACCCGGCCCACTGGGACAGGTGCGTTGCCTCGCCGTCCGCGTTGCGCACCAGCGAGACCACGCCGAACGCGGCGATCGTGGTGAACCCGTAGGCCAGCAGGTAGAACATCGTGCCCGACAGGCCCTCGTCGCTCAGCGAGATGGTGCCCACCAGCAGGAAGCCCGCGTGCGCCACCGACGAGTAGGCGATCATCCGCTTGACGTCGGTCTGGGTCAGGCCGAGCACCGCGCCGATGACCATGGACGCGATCGCGACGCCCCACAGGACGCCGTTCCACTCCCACGACGACTTCTCGAACGCCACGAACAGCACCCGCAGGATGCCGCCGAACGCGGCGACCTTGGTGCAGGCGGCCATGAACGCGGTGACCGGCGTCGGCGCGCCCTGGTAGACGTCCGGGGTCCACGCGTGGAACGGGCCGACCGAGGCCTTGAACAGCAGGCCCACCACCAGCAGGCCGAAGCCCGCGTACAGCAGCGTGTCCGAGCGGTCCGTGCCGGCGGTGGCCGCGGCGATGTCGGCGAGCTTCACCGAACCGGCGTAGCCGTAGAGCAGCGCCACGCCGTAGAGGAAGAACGCCGACGCGAACGCGCCGAGCAGGAAGTACTTCACCGCGGCCTCCTGCGAGAGCAGGCGGCGACGGCGGGCGAGGCCGCACATCAGGTACAGCGGCAGCGACAGCACTTCCAGCGCGATGAACATGGTCAGCAGGTCGTTCGCCGCGACGAAGACCATCATGCCGCCGAGCGCGAACAGCGTCAGCGGGAAGACCTCGGTCTGCATGCCGAGCCGGTTGGCCTGCGCGCGGTCCCGGATGGTGCCGGGCAGCGTGGAGGCCTCGGCGACGAACGCGCCGCCGGGCTCGACCGAGCGGTCCGCGATCAGCAGCACGGCGCCGAAGCCGAGCAGCAGCAGCGTCGCCCACAGGAAGATCACCGGCCGGTCGACCGCGATCGCGCCGGAGAACGTGAGCTTGCCCTGCACGACGTTGCCGTCGGTGTTGGCGTACGCGACCAGCCCGGCACCCGCCGCGGCGAGCGTGAGCAGGGTCAGCACGACCTGGCTGCTCCACCGCTGCGCCTTGGGCAGGAACGCCTCGACCAGCACGCCGAGGCACGCGGCGCCGAGCACGACCAGGATCGGCGCGACGGCGGCGTAGTCGATCTCCGGCGCCTGGAGCCGATCGGCCTGCGAGAGGAACGTCACCACGTCACTTGCCTTCCTGCGCGACGGGGTCGACCACGCCGACCTCGGTGAGCGTCGCCCCGACGGACGGGGTGATCACGTCCAGCACGGGCTTCGGGTAGAACCCGAGGAGCAGCACCAGCACCACGAGCGGTGCGAGCACGGCCAGTTCCCGCTTGTTCAGGTCCGTCACCGGCGCGCGCTCGGGGTCGAGCGCCGCGCCCGGGCCGCCGGTCGCGCCGACCAGCGCCGTGCCGCGAACCGGGCCCTGGAAGACCCGCTGGTAGAGCCAGAGCACGTACAGCGCGGCCAGGACCATGCCGACCGCGGCGAGGATCGTGTACACGGGCTGGTTCGGGTAGGACCCGATGAGCACCAGGAACTCGCTGACGAACGAGTTCGTGCCCGGCAGCGCCAGCGACGACAGGCCGGCCAGGAAGAACAGCCCGCCCAGCACCGGCGTCAGCTTGGCCATGCCGCCGTAGTCGTCGATCAGGCGCGAGCCGCCGCGGGCCATCACCATCCCGACGACCAGGAACAGCATGCCGGTCGAGATGCCGTGGTTGACCATGTACAGCACCGCGCCGGTCTGCGCCTGCGAGCTGAAGGCGAAGATGCCGAGCGCGATGAACCCGAAGTGCGCGATCGAGGTGTAGGCCACGAAGCGCTTCAGGTCGGACTGGCCGACCGCGAGCAGCGAGCCGTACAGGATGCCGACCACCGCGAGCACCATCACCAGCGGCGTGAGTTCCTTGCTGGCCAACGGGAACAGCGGCAGGCAGTACCGGATGAACCCGAACGTGCCGATCTTGTCCAGGATGCCGACCAGCAGCACGCCCGCGCCCACCGGCGCCTCGGCACCGGCGTCGGGCAGCCAGGTGTGCAGCGGCACCAGCGGCGCCTTGATCGCGAAGGCGATGAAGAAGCCGAGGAACAGCCAGATCTGGGTGGACAGCGGCAGGTCGCGGGTGACCGTGACGAGCGTGGCCCAGTCGAACGTGCCCTGGCCGAGCTTGTCGGCCGCGGCCACGTACACGCCGATGACCGACGCGAGCATGACCAGACCGCCGAGCAGCGAGTAGAGGAAGAACTTCATCGCGGCGTACTGCCGGTTCGGTCCGCCGAAGCGGCCGATCAGGAAGTACATCGGGACGAGGACGGCCTCGAAGAACACGTAGAACAGGAACACGTCGGTGGCCGCGAACACGCCGACCATGCCGGTTTCCATCACCAGCAGCAGCGCGAAGAACCCGCCCGCGCTGCGGCCCTCGGGCAGCTTGTCCGCCCAGGACCCGCCGATGACCACCGGCACCAGGAACGCGATGAGCGCGATCATCACCAGCGCGATGCCGTCCACGCCGAACGACAGCCGCACACCGAAGGCGGGGATCCACTCGACGGACGTGGTCAGCTGCAACCGCGCGCCGTCCGGGTCGTACCCGATCCACGCCACGACGGCGATGCCCAGTTCGGCCAACGACACGAGCAGCGCGACCGCCTTCGCGACGGCGTCGTTGCCCCGCAGGAACGCCACCACCAGGCCGCCGACGAGCGGCAGCAGGAGCAGCGCGATCAGCGTCCAGCTCACGAGAACCTCACCATCAGCAGCGCTCCGAGCACGAAGATCGCGCCCAGCAGCATGGAGAGCGCGTACGACCGCACGAACCCGGTCTGCAACCTGCGCAGCCGGCCCGAGCTACCGCCGAGCAGCGCGGCCGACCCGTTGACCAGGCCGTCCACGCCCTTGTTGTCCACGAACACCAGCGCGCGGGTCAGCCACGTGCCGGGCCGCGCGAACAGCGCCTCGTTGAGGGCGTTGCCGTACAGGTCGGCACGCGCGGCGCGGACCGGGAAGGCCACCCGCTGCGGGCGTTCCACCGGCTGCGGGCGTCGGCCGAACAGCAGGTACGCGGTCAGCACGCCGAGCGCGGAGAGCACCAGCACCAGGATGTTGACCACGCTGTGGTCGAGCACCCCGTGCTGTTCCTTGAGCTCGCCCAGCGAGGGCGAGAGCCACTCGGCCAGGCCGCCGTACTCGAAGAACGCGCCGGCGCCGACCGAACCGACCGCCAGCACGATCATCGGCAGCGTCATGGACACCGGCGACTCGTGCGGGTGGTAGTCGCGGCCGTCGGCGGACTTCAGGTCCTGCCAGCGCGGCTTGCCCAGGAACACCAGGAACAGCAGGCGGGTCATGTAGAACGCGGTGATGCCCGCGCCCAGCGCCGCCACGCCGCCGAACACCCAGCCGCGCCACCCCTCCTCGCTGAACGCCGCCGAGATGATGGCGTCCTTGGAGAAGTAGCCGGACAGGAACGGGAAGCCGATCAGCGCGAGGTAGCCGAGCGTCCAGGTGACGAACGTGATCGGCATCTTGCGGGCCAACCCGCCCATCCGCCGGATGTCGCCCTCGTCGTTCATGCCGTGCATGACCGAACCGGCGCCGAGGAACAGCCCGGCTTTGAAGAAGCCGTGCGTGAGCAGGTGCATGATGCCCAGCGCGTAGCCGATCGGGCCGAGGCCGACCGCGAGGATCATGTAGCCGATCTGGCTGACCGTCGAGTACGCGAGGACCTTCTTGAAGTCGTCGTACGCGCAGCCGATGAGGCACCCGATCAGCAGCGTGAAGCCGCCGATGCACATGACGACCAGCCGGCCGTCGGGGCTCAGGTTGTAGATCGGGTTGGAGCGGGCGATCAGGTAGACGCCCGCGGTCACCATCGTCGCGGCGTGGATCAGCGCGGACACCGGCGTGGGGCCCGCCATCGCGTCCGGAAGCCACGCCTGGAGCGGGAACTGGCCGGACTTGCCGCACGCGCCGAGCAGCAGCAGCAACGTGATGGCGAGGATCTCCGAGGAGGAGAACCGCCCGTCGGTCGCCGCGGTGAACACGTCCGTGTAGGTCGTGCTGCCGATGGTCTTGAACATGATGAAGATCGCGATCGCGAGACCCAGGTCGCCGACCCGGTTCATCAGGAACGCCTTCTTCGCCGCGCTCGCGGCCTCCGGCTTGTGCTGGTACCAGCCGATCAGCAGGTAGGACGCCAGGCCGACGCCCTCCCAGCCGAAGTACAGCGTCACGAAGCCGTTGCCCAGCACCAGGATCAGCATCGCCGCGACGAAGAGGTTGAGGTAGGCGAAGAACTTCCGCCGGCCCGCCTCGTGCGCCATGTAGCCGATCGAGTAGATGTGGATCAGGGCGCCGACGCCGGTGATCAGCAGCACGAAGGTGAGCGACAGCGGGTCGAGCCGGAGCGCGAACTCGACGTTCAGCGCGTTGACCGGGATCCAGTCGAACAGGTGCAGTTCGCTGGTGCGCTGCTCGGGGTCCTTGGCGAGCACGTCCGCGAACAGCGCGATCGCGTAGCCGAACGCCGCGATGATCGTGGCGCTGCCCAGCAGGTGGCCCCACTTGTCGGTGCGCCTGCCGCCGAGGAGGAGGACGAGCGCGCCGAACGCGGGCAGGGCGAGCAACAACCAGGCGAGACTCCCGATCCCGCCGGCCGCAAGTGGTTCCGTCACCGGGGGCCTCTCAGTACTTGAGCAGGTTGGAGTCGTCGACCGAGGCCGAGCGACGCGTCTTGAAGATCGCCATGATGATCGCCAGGCCGACCACGACCTCCGCCGCGGCCACGACCATCACGAAGAACGCCATCACCTGGCCCTCGAGCTGCCCGTTGATCCGGGCGAAGGTGACCAGGCTGAGGTTCACCGCGTTGAGCATCAGCTCCACGCACATGAACACGACGATGGCGTTGCGCCGCACCAGGACACCGACCGCGCCCAGGCTGAACAGCAGCGCGGACAGCAGCAGGTAGTAGGTAGGGGTCACGACGACTCTCCCTTGAGCGCGTGCGCGTCGGCCTGCCTGCCGGTGCCCGAGACCTCCGCGACGTCGGAGTCGAAGGACTCCTTCGCGGTGGTCTCGATGATCGCCGACAGGGACTCCTTCGCGACCGAGCCGTCCGGCAGCAGGGCCGGGGTGGCGACCGAGTTGGCCGTGGCGAAGACGCCGGGACCGGGCAGCGATCCGGGGCGGTCGCCGCGGAAGCGCTCCTCGACCAGTTCCTTCTGGGTCTTCTTGGCCTCGCGGGTCTTCTGCGAGAAGGCCAGCACCATCGCGCCCACCGCCGCCGTGATGAGCAGCGCGGAGGTGAGTTCGAAGGGGAACAGCCAGGTGGTGAACAGCTGCGAGCCGATGTTGGCGATGTTGCCGCCGTTCTGGGTGTTCTGCTGCACCAGGCCCACCGGCTGCACGTCGGTGAGGGAGTGGAACAGCGCGCCGACGACCAGGGCGGCGAAGCCGATGCCGAGGACGGTCGCGGCGAACCGCTGGCCGCGCAGGACCTCCACCACCGAGTCCGAGCTGTCCCGGCCCACCAGCATGAGCACGAACAGGAACAGCATCATGATCGCGCCGGTGTAGACGATGATCTGCACGAAGCCGAGGAACGGCGCCTGCTGGACCATGTAGAGCACACCGAGGCTGAGCATGGTGAGCACCAGCCACAGCGCGGAGTGCACCGCGTTGCGGGCGAACAGCATGCCGAGCGCGCCGGCCAGCGCGAGCGGGCCGAGGATCCAGAACGCGACCGCCTCGCCGGTGGACACGTGGTCCACCGCCTGCTGGACCGGTTCGGGCTGCTGCGCCAGGAGGGTGGCGGCGGAGAGCAGGAGGCTCACTGCCCGGCCTCCTTCGCGAGCTTCGGGCCGTTCACGTAGTAGTCCTGCTCGTTGTCGCCCAACCGCATCGGGTGCGGCGGCTGCTCCATGCCCTGGAGCAGCGGCGCGAGCAGGTCCTCCTTGGTGAAGATCAGCTTCTGCCGGTCGTCGTCGGCCAGCTCGTACTCGTTGGTCATGGTGAGCGAGCGGGTCGGGCACGCCTCGATGCACAGGCCGCAGCCGATGCACCGCAGGTAGTTGATCTGGTAGTCGGCGCCGAACCGCTCGCCGGGCGAGAAGCGGGCCTCCTCGGTGTTGTCACCGCCCTCGACGAAGATCGCGTCCGCCGGGCAGGCCCACGCGCACAGCTCGCAGCCGACGCACTTCTCCAGCCCGTCCGGGTGCCGGTTGAGCTGGTGCCGACCGTGGAAGCGCGGTGCGGTGACCTTCTTGACCTCGGGGTACTCCTCGGTCACGACCTTCTTGAACATCGTTCCGAAGGTCACGCCGAAACCCTTGACGGGATCAAGCATCCCCATCGCCGGCCTCCTTACCTGACGCGGTTACCGCTGCGGGTTCCCTGTGGGCATCGGGCAGCGTGGCCACCGGCACCTGACGGCGTGGCGGCGACTTGGGCACTTTCAGGTCGAGCGGCGGAACCGGGTAGCCGCCGCCGGTGATCGGCACGGCGTTCGGGTCGATCCGCTCGCGCTTGTCGGGCAGCAGGAACGCGATCAGCAGCACGGCCGCGAGGACGATGCCGAGCACCGTCAGGGCGGTCGCGGTGTTGAGGCCGCCGCCCTCGATCTCCTGGCGCACGTAGCGGGCGACCGCCACCGCGACGAACCAGACCAGCGCGATCGGGACCAGGAACTTCCAGCCCAGCCGCATGAACTGGTCGTAGCGCAGGCGGGGGAGCGTGCCGCGCAGCCAGATGAAGAGGAACAGGAAGGCCAGCGTCTTGAGCACGAACCACAGCAGGCCGAACCAGCCGCTGTTGAGCACGTGGTCGTCGCCGACGAACGGGAACCGCCAGCCGCCCAGGAACAGCGTGGTGGCCAGCGCCGACACGGTCACCATGTTCACGTACTCGGCGAGGAAGAACAGCGCGAACTTCAGCGAGCTGTACTCCGTGTGGAAACCGCCGACCAGCTCCGACTCGGCCTCGGGGAGGTCGAACGGCGCGCGGTTGGTCTCGCCGACCATGGAGATCACGTAGATCAGGAAGCTGACCGGCAGCAGGTAGAAGTACCAGCCGCCGGACTGCGACTGCACGATGTCCGAGGTGGACAGCGAGTGCGAGTGCAGCACGACCGCGACGATCGACAGGCCCATCGCGATCTCGTAGGAGATCACCTGCGCGGCCGACCGGAGCGCGCCGAGCAGCGGGTACGGCGAGCCGGAGGCCCAGCCGGACAGCACGATGCCGTAGACGCCCAGCGAGGAGCAGGCGAGCACCACCAGCACGCCGACCGGCAGGTCGACCAGCTGGAGCGCGGTCTCCTCGCCGAAGATCGTGACCTTGCCGCCCAGCGGGATCACCGAGAAGGCGACGAACGCGGGGATGCAGGAGATCACCGGCGCGAGGAAGAACACCCACTTGTCGGCGAGGACCGGGCGGATGTCCTCCTTGAACGCGAGCTTCAGGCCGTCCGCGAGCGACTGGAGCCAGCCGTTCGGGCCGACCCGGTTCGGGCCGGGCCGCTGCTGCATCCGGGCGACGACCTTGCGCTCCCAGTTGATCATGAACAGGGTCATGACCACGAGGAAGGCGAAGATGCCGACGACCTTGACGATCACCAGCCAGATCGGGTCGTCGTTGATCAGTTCGGCGGTGCTCATGCCTTGCCTCCGCTCGAAACCGCCACGACGGAGCCGTGGCCCGCGACCAGGTTGCGCCGCACGGTGACCGCGCCCGAGTTGCCGGGCAGCCACACGACGCCGTCGGGCAGGTCCGCCGCCTCCACCGGCAGCGTCACCTCGCCCCGCTCGGTCGACACCGTGATCTCGCCGCCGAGGTCGACGCCGAGGTGCCGCGCCGTGGCGGCGGACAGCCGGGCCACGACCGGGCGGGCGGTGCCCGCGAGGTTCGGCTCGAAGTCCTGCGCCGAGCCGTTGTCCAGCAGCCGCCGCCAGGTCGCGAGCACGGCCTGGCCGTCCTTCGGCTGGGTCAGCAGCGGCGCGGGCACCGTCGGCGCCTGCGCGGCGAGGACCGCCGTGCCGAGCCGCTCGAAGTCCGCCGCGGCCGCCGCCGGGGTCTGGGTGAACAGGTCCGCGTCCATCTCCACGGCCAGAGTGTCGAGCACGCGCCCGTCGGGCAGCGTGCCGGTGCCCTCCAACGTGGTCCCGAACGGCCGGCGGCGACCCTCCCAGTTGAGGTAGCTGCCGGACTTCTCGACCGACGGCGCCACCGGGAGGACCACGTCGGCGTGCGCGGTGACCGCGCTGTGCCGCAGTTCCAGGCTCACTACGAACGGGGTGAAGTCCAGCGCGCGCTGCGCCAGACCCGGGTCGGGCAGGTCGAACGGGTCGACCCCGCCGACCACCAGCGCGTCCAGCCCGCCGCTCGCGGCCGCGACCAGGATGCCGGTGGTGTCGCGACCCGGCCGGTCGGGCAGCACGCCCGCCTTGAGGCCCCACGCCTGCTCGACCTGCGAGCGCGCCGCGACGTCGGACACCAGGCGACCGCCCGGCAGCAGCGTCGGCAGCAGGCCCGCCTCGAGCGCGCCGCGCTCACCGGCCCGCCGCGGGATCCAGGCGACCTTCGCGCCGGTGCGCGCGGCCAGCGCGGACACCGCCGAGAACAGGCCCGGCACCTCGGCGGCGCGTTCGCCGACCAGGATCACCGCGCCCGGCTTGGACAGGTCGTCGACCACGTCGGCCGCGTGCTCGGGCAGCGCGTTGAGCGCGGACGGCTCCGCGCCCGGCACGCACGCCAGCAGCACGCCGTTGGTCTTCTCCACCGCGGGCGTCGTGTACTGGCCCAGGTGGTAGACCCGGGTCCGGTTGCGCCGGTTGGCCTTGCGCAGCCGCAGGAAGACGATCGGCGCCTCCTCCTCCGGCTCGAACGCGACCAGCAGCGCGGCCGGCGCGGCCTCGATGCCGGCGAACGTCACGCCCGTCTCCGGGGTGGTGCCGAGCACGGTCGAGGTGAGGAACTCCAGCTCCTCGGCCGAGTGGGCCCGCGCGCGGAAGTCGACGTCGTTGGTGCGCACCGCGATCCGGGCGAACTTCGAGTAGGCGTAGGCGTCCTCGACGGTCAGCCGGCCGCCCGCCAGCACGCCGACGCCCTTGGCGTCGCGCGCCTTGGCCAACCCCTCGGCCGCGTACCGCAGCGCCTCGGTCCAGGACGTCTCGCGCAGCTCGCCGGACTCCTTGTCCCGCACCAGGGGCCGGGTGATCCGGTCCTCGGCGGTGGCGTAGCGGAACGCGAAGCGACCCTTGTCGCAGATCCACTCCTCGTTGACCTCGGGGTCGTCGCCGGCGAGCTTGCGCTGCACCTTGCCGCGCCGCCAGTCGGTGCGCTCGGCGCAACCCGACGAGCAGTGCTCGCACACGCTCGGCGTGGACACCAGGTCGAACGGCCGGGCCCGGAACCGGTACGCGGCGCTGGTCAGCGCGCCCACCGGGCAGATCTGGATGGTGTTGCCGGAGAAGTAGGACTGGAACGGCTTGTCCTGCGCGACACCGATCTGCTGCTGCGAGCCGCGCTCCAGCAGCTCGATGAACGGGTCGCCCGCGATCTGCGCGGAGAACCGGGTGCAGCGCTGGCACAGCACGCACCGCTCGCGGTCGAGCAGCACCTGCGTGGAGATCGAGATCGGCTTGGGGAACGTCCGCTTGTGCTCGTGGAAGCGGGAGTCCGCGCGGCCGTGCTTCATCGCCTGGTTCTGCAACGGGCACTCGCCGCCCTTGTCGCAGATCGGGCAGTCCAGCGGGTGGTTGATGAGCAGCAGCTCCATCACGCCCTGCTGCGCCTTGTCCGCGACCGGCGAGGACAGCTGGGTTTTCACCACCATCCCGTCGGCCACCGTCATGGTGCAGGAGGCCTGCGGCTTCGGCATCGGCCGGCCGCCCATCTCCACCTCGACCAGGCACTGCCGGCAGGCGCCCGCAGGCTCCAGCAGCGGGTGGTCGCAGAACCGCGGCACCACGATGCCCAGCCGCTCGGCGGTCCTGATCAGCAGCTCGCCCTTGGGCGCGACGACCTCGAGGCCGTCGATCACGAGCTTCACGTGACCCTCGGGCACGACGACTTCCGTGCTCTTGTCAGGGGCGATGGTCATGCGCTTGCTCCTGCCAGCGTCGCCTCGAACTTGGCCGCGTTCCGGTCGCACAGGGCCAGGAACTCGTGCTTGAAGTACTTGATGCCGCTGGTGATCGGGCTGACCGCGCCGTCGCCGAGCGCGCAGAACGAGCGGCCCAGGATGTTGTCGCAGACGTCCAGCAGCGTGTCGATGTCACTCGAGGTGCCCTCGCCGCGCACCATCCGCTGGAGGATCTGCACGAGCCAGTAGGTGCCCTCGCGGCACGGCGTGCACTTGCCGCACGACTCGTGCTTGTAGAACTCGGTCCACTTCATGACCGCCCACGGCACGGACACCGTCTCGTTGAAGATCTGCAACGCGGTGGTGCCCAGCATCGAGCCGGCCTCGGCCGCGCCCTCGAAGTCCAGCGGCACGTCGAGGTGCTCGGCCGTGAACAACGGGGTGGACGAGCCGCCCGGCGTCCAGAACTTGAGCGGGATCCCGCCCTTCATGCCGCCGGCCAGCTCCAGCAGCTCGCGCAGCGTGGTGCCCATCGGCGCCTCGTACTGGCCGGGCCGCTCGACGTGGCCGGACAGCGAGTAGATCTTCGGGCCGGGCGAGCGCTCGCGGCCCATCAGCCGGAACCAGTCCGCGCCGCCGTTGACGATGTAGGGCACGGAGGCGATGGTCTCGACGTTGTTCACCACGGTCGGCGAGGCGTAGAGGCCGGCGGTCGCGGGGAACGGCGGCTTGAGCCTCGGCTGGCCGCGCTTGCCCTCCAGCGAGTCCAGCAGCGCCGTCTCCTCGCCGCAGATGTACGCGCCGGCGCCGGCGTGCACCACCACGTCCAGGTCGAACCCGGTGCCGAGGATGTCCTTGCCCAGGTACCCGGCCGCGTAGGCCTCCTGCACCGCGGCGTTGAGCCGGCGGATGCAGTGCAGCACCTCGCCCCGCACGTAGATCGCGGCGAAGTTCGCCCGGATCGCGTACGAGGTGATGATGATGCCCTCGATGAGCGAGTGCGGGTCCGCCATCATCAGCGGGATGTCCTTGCAGGTGCCCGGCTCGCCCTCGTCGGCGTTGATCACGAGGTAGTGCGGCTTGCCGTCGTTCTGCGGGATGAAGCCCCACTTCAGACCGGTCGGGAAGCCCGCGCCGCCGCGACCGCGCAGCCCGGAGTCCTTGCACTGCTGGATGAGCTGGTCCGGGTGCGCGGTGAACGCCTTGCGCAGCGCCGTGTACCCCTCCAGCTGCTCGTAGGTCTTCAGCGTCCACGAGCGCGGCGACAGCCAGCGCTTGGTGAGGACGGGGGTCAGTTGGTCGACCATTGCCTCCCCCTACTTCTTTTCCGGCAGTGCGGGGAACTCCGCGTGGTCCGGCTGCGCCGGCGCGGTCCAGCCGCGGTCGGCCGCGATGGCGGCACCGCGCACGGTCTCGGGTGCGGCCGACGGACCGTCCAGGTCCGCGCCCCGACCCTCGAAGAACCCGGCGAGCTGGAGCTCGGCCTGGCGGAAGTCGGTCAGCGGCGCGCCGCGCGTGGGGTCGGGCTTCTCCCCCGCCTGCAACGACTTCACCAGTTCCAGCGCGCCCTCGGGCGTCTGGTTGTCGTAGAACTCGTAGTTGACCTGGAGCACCGGCGCGAGGTCGCACGCGGCCAGGCACTCGGCGTGCTCCAGCGTGATGGACCCGGGCTCGCCCGGCTCGCCCGCGGTCTCCTCGTGGCCCAACGGCTTCCCGTCACTGCCCAGGTGCTCGCGCAGCTTCGCGTAGATGGCGTCACCGCCGAGCGCCGCGCACAGCGTGTTGGTGCAGACGCTCACCAGGTGCTCGCCGCACGGGCGGCGCTTGTACATGGTGTAGAACGTCGCGACCGCGCTGACCTCGGCGGCGGTGAGGTCCAGCCGGTCCGCGCAGAACGCGATGCCCGCCTGGCTCACGTGCCCCTCGACCGACTGCACGAGGTGCAGCATCGGCAGCAGCGCGGACCGCGCCACCGGGTAGCGCGCCACGATCGCCGACGCGCGGTCCACAGTGGACTGGTCGAACACCGCCGGTTCCTGCGTCTGAGTCATCGGTCACAACCACCCATCACCGGGTCGATGGAGGCCACGGACGCGATCACGTCGGCGACCATGCTGCCCTCGCACATGGCGGGCATCGACTGGAGGTTCACGAAGCTGGGTTCGCGCACGTGCACGCGCACCGGACGGGTGCCGCCGTCGGACACCATGTGGTAGCCGAGCTCGCCGCGCGGCGACTCGATCGGCACGTAGACCTGGCCCGCCGGCACGTGGAAGCCCTCGGTCACCAGCTTGAAGTGGTGGATGAGGGACTCCATGGACTGGCCCATGATCTTGCGGACGTGCTCCAGCGAGTTGCCCATGCCGTCCGCGCCGATGGTGAGCTGCGCGGGCCAGGCGATCTTGGCGTCCTCCACCATGACCGGGCCGGGCTCCAGGCGGTCGACGGCCTGCCGCACGATCTTCAGCGACTGGTGCATCTCCTCGACCCGCAGCCGGTACCGGGCGAACGAGTCGGCCTCGTTCGACGTCGGCACCTGGAAGTCGTACTGCTCGTAGCCCGAGTACGGCTCGATCTTGCGCAGGTCCCACGGCAACCCCGCGGATCGCAGGATCGGGCCGGTGATGCCGAGCGCGAGGCACGCGTCGACGGGCAGGTAGCCCACGCCCTGCAACCGGTTGCGCCAGATCGGCTGACCGGTCAGCAGCTTGTCGTAGTCCGGCAGCCGCGAGTCCATCACCCGGATGAAGTCGCGGATGCGGTCGGCCGCGCCCTCGGGGAAGTCCTGCGAGAGGCCGCCGGGCCGGATGTAGGCGTGGTTCATCCGCAGGCCGGTCAGGAACTCCAGCAGGTGCAGGACCTCCTCGCGCTCGCGGAAGCCCGCGGTCATGCCGGTGAGCGCGCCCAGCTCCATGCCGCCGGTGGCCAGCGCCACCAGGTGCGAGCTGATCCGGTTCAGCTCCATCAGGATGACCCGGCCGACCTGCGCGCGCTGCGGCGCGGTGACGCCGAGCAGCTTCTCGATGGCGAGGCAGTACGCGGTCTCGTTGTGCAGCGGGGCCAGGTAGTCCATCCGCGTCACGAAGGTGACGCCCTGGGTCCAGTTGCGGTACTCGAGGTTCTTCTCGATGCCGGTGTGCAGGTAGCCGATGACGCTGCGGGCCTGGGTGACCGTCTCGCCCTCCAGCTCCAGCACCAGCCGCAGCACGCCGTGCGTCGACGGGTGCTGCGGGCCGAGGTTCATCACGATGCGCTCGTCGCCGGCCGCCTCGGCCAACACCTCGTCCCAGTCGCCGCCGGTCACCGTGTAGACGGCGCCCTCGGTGGTCTGCCTGGACGACGCGTCGTACGGGTCGCCGGAGGTGGCGCCGCTCGTGGCCGCGCCCGCGGCGCTGGTGTCGGTGCCGGTCGTGACGTCGGACAGCTTCTGGTCGCTCATGAGTAGGACCGCCTCTGGTCTGGCGGGGGGATCTCCGCGCCCTTGTACTCCACCGGGATGCCGCCGAGCGGGTAGTCCTTGCGCTGCGGGTGGCCGTCCCAGTCGTCCGGCATGAGGATCCGGGTCAGGCCGGGGTGTCCGTCGTAGACGATCCCGAACATGTCCCAGGCCTCGCGCTCCTGCCAGTCCGCGGTCGGGTAGACCGACACCACGCTGGGGATGTGCGCGTCCTCGACGTCCACCGCGACTTCCAGGCGGATCCGGCGGTGGTAGGTCATGGAGGTCAGGTGGTAGACCGAGTGCAGCCGCTGCGGCGCCTCGACGCCGTAGTCCACACCGGACACCGAGCTGCACAGCTCGAACCGCAGGGCCGGGTCGTCGCGCAGGATCCGCGCCACCTCGAGCAGGTTCTCCCGGCGCAGGTAGAACGTGATCTCGCCGCGGTCGACGGTGATCTGCTGCACGGTGTCCGCGGGCAGGTCCTTCTCCCGGATCGCGGCCAGCAGCTCGTCGGCGACCTCGTCGAACCAGCCGCCGTAGGGCCGCTCGGCGGGCGCGGCCACGTGGGCGGGCAGCCGCAGGCCGCCGAAGCCGGACGTGTCGCCGGAGCCCGCGATGCCGAACATGCCCTGGCGGCTGCGACCGGCGACGACGCCGCCGCGGTCGAGGTGCTCCTCGTGGTCGGCCTGGGACAGGTCCGAGGAGCTGAGGGCTTCGGGGTGCTTCTCGTCAGCCATGCCGCTCACTTCTTCGCAAAGCGCTGGGACGACGGGATCAGGTCCGTGCTGCGGCCGGACTCGGCCAGCAGCGCGGCGCGCGTCGCGCCCAACGGCTCGTCCATGATCTTCGCGTGGATCTTGAGGATCGCGTCGATCAGCATCTCCGGCCGCGGCGGGCAGCCCGGCAGGTACATGTCGACCGGCACGACGTGGTCCACGCCCTGCACGACCGCGTAGTTGTTGAACATGCCGCCGCTGGACGCGCAGACGCCCATCGCCAGCACCCAGCGCGGCTCGGGCATCTGGTCGTAGATCTGCCGCAGCACGGGCGCCATCTTGTTGGTCACCCGGCCGGCCACGATCATCAGGTCGGCCTGGCGCGGCGACGCGCGGAAGACCTCCATGCCGAACCGCGCGAGGTCGTAGCGCGGACCGCCGGTGGTCATCATCTCGATCGCACAGCAGGCCAGGCCGAACGTCGCGGGCCACAGCGAGGACTTGCGGGTCCAGTTGACCAGCTTCTCCACGCTCGCGAGCAGGATGCCGTTCGGGAGCTTCTCTTCGAGACCCACGGGTCTTCCCCCTCAGTTCCAGTCGAGGCCGCCGCGCCGCCAGACGTAGGCGTACGCGAAGCCGAGCGTGGCGACGAACAGGGCGATCTCCACCAGGCCGAACAGGCCGAGCCGGTCCGCGGAGACCGCGAAGGGGTAGAGGAACACCATTTCGATGTCGAACAGGATGAACAGCATCGCCGTCAGGTAGTAGGCGACCGGCATGCGGCCGCCACCCACCACGGGCTGCGGCGAGGGTTCGATGCCGCACTCGTACGCGTCGAGCTTCGCCCGGTTGTACCGGCGCGGCCCGATGTAGGGCGCGGCCGTCACCGAGAACAGCGCGAACGCCGCGGCGAGGGCGAACATCAATACGAGGGGGAGGTAGGGCTGAAGCACTCTCCGTCGTCCTTTCCTCGCGTGACGCGGTGGTGGTGCACCGCGTGAGGCGTTTCGCACCCTAAGGGGTGTTCTGACGCCTTCCTGGAGTAAGGCGAACCTAACTCCAGGGGGTACCTTGTGAAACACTTCACAAGCCATCTCAGCCGGTTGTGAAGTGATTCACAAGACCCGGAGGTCAGTGTAGAACGTCACACTGTGGTGTTGAAGGCACCCCCGACAGTGGGCCTGACCTGCTCTTTTTCGGTCCAGGAAGACGTCTGCGCGACCAGCGGGTGAACGGGACCACACCCGAAACAAAACAGCGCCGACCCGAAGGCCGGCGCTGCACCCGTCCGAGGGCTGGTATTAGGCCGTTGGAGTGAGTTTGGTGGCCGCCGTGATGAGACGGTCGAAGGAATCCCCGTCCTTCGGGTCGTACAACCCGGCGAGCAGCTTCAGCACCAGCTTCATCAGCGTCTTGCGCGGCAGCCCGTAGCGGGTGGCGGTGCGCATGATCGTCGGGTTGCCGATGAGCTTGGAGAACACGTTGCCCAGCCGGTAGTAGCTGCCCAGGGCCTGTTCGATGCGCACCGGGTAGCCGTGCAGCGCGCGCTCGCGGCTCGCGCCCTCCGGCCTGGCCAGCGCCTGCACGACCGTCTCGGCGGCGATCCGCGCCGACTCCATGGCGTAACCGATGCCCTCGCCGTTGAACGGGTTCACCATGCCGCCCGCGTCGCCGACCAGCAGCAGCCCGTCCCGGTAGTGCGGCTTGCGGTTGAGCCCCATGGGCAGCGCCGCGCCGCCGATCCTGCCGGTCGCGTTCTCCTCGCGGAAACCCCACTCCTCCGGGGTGCCGTCGAGCCACGACCTGAGCAGCGCGCGGTAGTCCGTGGTCCCGTAGGCCTTCGAGGTGCTGAGGATGCCGAGGCCGACGTTCACCGTGCCGTCGCCCATGCCGAAGATCCAGCCGTAGCCGGGCAGCAGCACGTCGTTCGCCCGGTCCCACAGCTCCAGGTGCGACTCGAGGTAGTCGTCCTTGGTGCGCGGGCTCGCGTAGTAGCGGCGGACGGCCACGCCCATCGGCTTGGCGTCGTCCTTCTGGAGGCCGACGCTGAGCGCCAGCCGCGCGGACACGCCGTCGCACGCCAGCACGATCGGGGCGCGGTAGGTGACCTCGCGCCGCTCCGGGCCCTGCTTGGCCGTCACGCCGACGACCCGCCCGCGTTCGACGACCGCGCCGGTGACGGTGGTCAGCTCGTGCAGCCGCGCGCCGGCCGCCTTGGCCGCGTTCGCCAGCATCTCGTCGAAGTCCTGCCGGGGGCGGACCACGCCGTAGGGCGGGAACGTCGCCAGCTCCGGCCAGTCGAGCTCGAGCGTGACGCCGCCGCCGACCACCCGCAGGCCGCGGTTGTGCAGCCAGCCGGCCTCTTCCCGGGTGTCGATGCCCAGGTCGATCAGCTGCTTCACGCCGCGCGGGGTCAGGCCGTCGCCGCACACCTTCTCGCGGGGGAACGCGCTCTTCTCCAGCAGCAGCACGTCCAGGCCCGCGCGGGCCAGGTAGGTCGCCGCCGTCGATCCGGCCGGACCCGCGCCGACCACGATCACCTCGGCGTCCTCGCCTGCCTTGCGGCGGCTGGGAGTCGTCATCCCCGCTCCTTGTGCCCGTGTTCACAAAGTCCGAGCGCGAGTCTACTTGCGGGGCGGACGGGCGGATTCCGGCTCAGTCCTGCGGCTTGGTGGCCCGGTGCAGCGCGACCATGCCGCCGGTGAGGTTGAACCAGGCCACGTCCTCCCAGCCGGCGCGGGCGATCTTCTCGCCGAGCGTCCGCTGGTCCGGCCACGCGCGCATGGACTCGGCGAGGTACTGGTAGGCCTCGGGGTTGGACGACACGACCCGGCCGACCAGCGGCAGGATCCGCAGCAGGTACCGCATGTACACGAACCGGAACGGCTTGAAGACGGGCGTGGACACCTCGCACACGACCAGCCGCCCACCGGGCCGCACCACCCGGGCCATCTCCCGCAGCGCCGCCTCGGTGTCGGCGAAGTTGCGCAGTCCGAACGACACGGTGGCCGCGTCGAACGCGTTGTCGGCGAAGGGCAGCCGGAGCGCGTCCGCGGCGACCTTGGGCACCGGCCGGTGCGCGCCGCCCTGGAGCATGCCGAGCGAGAAGTCCGCGGCCACGCACCACGCGCCGGAGGACGCGTACTCGACCGTGGAGACCGCCGTGCCGGCCGCGAGGTCGAGCACCTTCTCCCCGTCGCGGGCGTCCAACACCCGCCTGCTCCACTCCCGCCAGCGCCGGTCGAACCCGAGCGTCATCACCGAGTTGGTCCGGTCGTAGCCCTTGGCGACGCCGTCGAACATCTCGGCGACCTCGCGGGGGTCCTTGTCCAAACCTGCACGCGACATGTGGTGAAGCGTAAGTGACGCCCGCGCCGCCGTGCGCGAGGCGGCCCGGCGGGAGCACAGGCCCCGCACGGGGTGGCGTGTCGTCGCGCCGGTGGTCAGAGCCCCGCCCGACCGCTGGCCGCTGGTCGTCGCTGGTCGCCGATCGTCGGGTTCGAGTGCCGGTTGCCGAGTGCCCGTGCCCGGTGCCGGGTGTTGAACGCCCCTGAGCGCCCCGAGCGCCGCTGAACACCCCTGGACTCCGCCGAACACCAGCTTGACGAACGACGGATGACGAGCAGCAGAAGGCGGGCGGCTGCCGGTGGGCGGTGGGCGGCGGGGCGCAGCCGGCAGCCGGCGGGCAGCGGGGCGGCAGAAGTCCAGCTGCTCGGTCAGGTCGACCACCTCGGTGTCGAACACGACCAGCTTCGTGTCGACGCTCTTCAACGT
>NZ_JBFAEO010000078.1:0-23731 GCF_040642015.1 Actinosynnema sp. NPDC020468 | reverse complement strand
TGAAAAAGGCCGAGCCACGAGGTCCTCCCGGCCGGCGCCCCGCGCGCGGTCACTTCTCCAGGCAGAACTCGTCGATCGGGTAGCCGACGTGCCGGTCCTGGCTGGGCAGGTACCCCAGCACGACGTCGCCGGGCCGCAGCTCGGTGCTGTTGAGCACCGCCGCGCCGGGACCCAGCACCCGCACGTGCCAGTCGTCCTGGAGGATCAGGTTGACCGCCTGGCCGTTGGCGGCCACCGCGTCGATGGAGATCAGCGGCCTGGACTCGATCTTGACCCGGCCGACGGTGACCATCCGGGTGCGCCCCTCGGTGTCCACCGCCATCACCTTGCTGCCCGCCTTGAGCTCGCTGAGGTAGTGCGTGCGCCCTTCCTTGGACAGCGTGTAGGAGTGGATGGCCCCGGCGTTGACGCGGAACGGCCGGGTCGGCATGTAGGGCAGCGGGTGGGTTTCGCTGACGCACAGGATCATGCCCTTGGAGTGCGAGCCGACCAGGATGCCCTCGTCCTTGCCCAGGTGGCTGCACGTGTCGACGCAGGCCCGCTCGCCCATGCCGATGTGGCTGGTGGCGGTGACGGTCAGCTCGACCATGTCCAGGTCCGCCGTGCCGCCGGCCGCGGCCGCCTTGACCGCGGTGACGTCGCCGACCGCCTTGGGCGCCAGCATGATGCCGTCCGAGCCGTGCTCGAGCACGCCGAAGATGATCTCGGCCTCCTCGACGTCGCCGGCGATGGTGATGTTGCGGCCGTCCGCGCCGGCCGCCGCCGCGAGCACGATCTCCAGCGGGATCTTCGTGGGGTCGCGGAACAGCAGCAGGCTCCACTTGTCCGACGCCGCGGCCTTGCACGCCACCTCCAGCGTGGGTGCGTCGACGATCTCCACGAACCGGCCGACCTCCACGTCGGGGTAGGTCAGGGCCACCTCGTGCGGGTCGCCGTGCTCGGCCGGGTCCACGATCAGCACGTCGGCCTCGCCGAGGTCCTCCGGCAGCGCGCGCCCCCGCGGGAAGAGCACCTTCGCCACGGTGGGCGGCAAACCCCCCAGGTCGGCGGGGTCCGCCGCGACGAGCCCGTCGGCCCGCTGGTGGACGGCCTCCTCCACGATCGCCTGCCGGGCCACGCCCAGGTCCCGGACGTCGACCCACACGAGCTTCATCTCGGAATTCCCGTTCACGGTCGTCCTGCCTCCTGACATCTCGTCGGTTCGCCACGTCGACCGGACGGTCGACGTGGTCACGCGGGTCATCGGCCGACCCCGGCCGCGACCTGGTGGGGCAGCGGTCGGGACTCGGGCTTGCGGTGCACCCGGGCGGAGATCCGCCGGGCGAGGGAGCCGGGGTCCGGCGCCTGGAACACGTTGCGCCCCACGGCCAGCCCGGCCACGCCGGAGGCCATGACCTCGTCCACGTAGGACAGCAGTTCCTCGGCGTCGTCGACCTTCGGGCCGCCGACCGCCAGGATCGGCAGCGGGCACCCGCGGACGATGTCGCTCATCTCCTCGATCGTCCCGGCGTACACGGTCTTGACGATGTCGGCGCCGAGGTCCACCGCGAGCGACGCGGCGTGCGCGACGAGCGCGGGGTCCCGCGGGTTGACGATCTTGGGCCCGCGCGGGTAGATCATCGCCAGCAGCGGCACGTTCCACCGGTCGCAGGCGTCGGCGACCGCGGCCATGTCGGCGATCTGCCCGGCCTCCTCGACCGAACCGAGGTTGACGTGCACGCTGACCGCGTCCGCGCCGAGCCGCAGCGCCTCCTCCACCCCGGCCACCAGGTACTTCGCGTTCGGGTCCGGCGCGTGCGCGGTGCTCGCGCTCAGGTGCACGACCAGCGAGGTCCGGGTGAACCGGTCGGGGTCGATGGTGCGCAGGTTTCCCTTGTGCAGCACCACGGCGTCCACCCGGTTGGCGGCCAGTTCGCCGACCAGGTCGTCCAGTCCGCGCGGCCCGGCGATCGGGCCGTCGGTGATCGAGTGGTCGAGTGGCACGACCAGCAGGCGGTCGTCGTCGTGGTGGTGCAGCCGCCGCATCCGCATCTTGCGCGCGAACGGTTCGTTGAGCGTCGTGGTCATGGTGGTCTCCTCTCGGTCAGGCCGGGACGGTCGAGCCGTGGGCCGCGGGCGAGATGCCCCGCCCCAGGCCGAACCGCTCGTGCAGCAGCCGGACCGCGGTCGGCACGTCGGCGTCCGGCACCGCCGCGCACACGCGCGACTGCGAGGCGGAGACGGAGCGGACCGGGATCCCGGCGGCGGTGAGGCAGGACAGCATCGTGGCGGCGTTCTCGGGTCGGTTGAGCAGGCCGGTGCCCACGATGGACACCTTGCCGGTGTCCTCGCGCACGTCCACCTGCCCGCTGCGGCGCACCGCCAGGCTGCCCAGCGCCTCGCCGATCAGCGGCACGTCGCCCGCGCGCACGGTCAGGCCGATCCGCGCCGTGCCGGCGAGCTTGCGGGACACCGTCACCATGTCGACCGGGACGGCGAACCGGGCCAGCAGCCGGAAAACCTCCTCCAGCGCCTCGCTGCCGTCGTCGGGGAACCGGAAGTCGACGTGCGCGACGTCGTTGTCGTGCACCACCGCCGCGACGGTGGACGTGGTCTCGAGCATGGCTGCCCTGCCTCCTCTGGTGATGACGGTGCCGATCTCGCCGGTGGCCGACCGTCCGACGTGGATCGCGACGCCGCACACGGCGGCCAGCTCGACCGCGCGGGAGTGCATGACTTTGGCTCCCGCGAAGGACATCTCGGTCATCACGTCGACGTCGACGGCCGGCAGGACGCACGGTCGGGCGACCACGCGCGGGTCGGCGGTGTAGACGCCGTCGACGTCGCTGTAGATCTCGCAGTGCCCCACGCCCAGGGCGGCGGCCAGCGCGACGGCCGTGGTGTCCGAACCGCCGCGGCCCAGGGTGACGACGTCGCCGTCGGTGTTGACGCCCTGGAAACCGGCGAGGACCACGAGCCGTCCCTCGGCGCACAGCCGGGTGACGCGGTCGGTGTCCACCGAGACGATCCGGCCGGCGCCGTGCTGGCCGGTGGCCTTGATCCCGGCCTGCGCGCCGGACAACGAGATCGCCGGCACGCCGCGTTCCTGGAGGGCCAGCGCGAGCAGGGCGGCCGAGGCGCACTCGCCGGTGGCGAGCAGCTGGTCGAGCTCGCGGCCGGCCGATCGGGAACTGATCTCGGCCGCCATCGCCAGCAGGATGTCGGTGGTGTCCCCGCGAGCGGAGACGACCACGACCATCGGTCGTCCCGCGCGGTGCAGCCGGTCGAGCCGTTCGGCCACCCCGCGGATCAGCTTGCACGTGGCCAGCGAGCTGCCCCCGTACTTGTGCACCAGCGTGCCGCCGCGCGGCCGGGTGACCGCCGGGGACGCCGTCGCGGCAACAGGTGTCGTGGTGCTGCCCAGTGCCACTGTCCTCACCTCCACTCTTGGGACGCTGTGCGTGAACCCAGCATCGGGAGGCGTTGTATCGGCGGCATTTCACGGCTGTTTCACGGCATTGTGCCGCCGTGCAGGCGAATTCGGCCCCGGCACGACGTGCCGGGGCCGAACGGTCCACTGTGGATCGCGTGTGGTCAGTCGGTGCCGCGCCGACCCGCCGCGGCCGCGATCACGGCCCCCGCCAAGGGGAGCAGGGCGATCGGCAGCAGCGCGTGCGGCACGCCCAGCGACAGCGACAGCGCCCCGGCCACCGCGGAACCGATGGCGCCGCCGGTGACGTGGGTCAGCTGGAGCAGACCGGTCGCCGCGCCGCGCAGCGCGGGCGGCGCGGTCGCCGACACCTTGGCGATCAGCAGCGCCTGGGAGACGCCGAACGCGACGAGTCCAACCGCCACCGCGGTGATGGTCGCCGCGACGGCGCCCGCCGTGAGCGCGGTGCCCACCAGCGCGGCGGCGAACAGCACGCCGACGAGGGCCAGCAGCCGGTAGCCGCCCACCTTGGCGCTCATCCGACCGGCCAACCGGGACAGCGCCGCGCCGAGCACCGCGGGCGGCAGCAGCACCAGGCCGGTGCCCAGCACGGTCCACCCGTGGTCGCGCACCAGGATCTGCGGCGCGGCGAACAGGATCGCGTACAGGCCGCCGAACGCGCCGAAGCCGATCAGCGCGGCGACGCGGAACGCCGGCACCGCGACGACCTCCCGCGGCACGAAACCCGCCGGCCGGTTGCGCGTCCACAGCGCGAGCCCCGCCGCGGCGAGCACGGTGACCACCGCGGTCACGACCACCACGACCGCGGGCAGCACCAGGGTCTTGGCCTGGATCAGCACCAGGACCCCGGCCGCGGTGACCACCAGCAGGGCCGCGCCGAGGATGTCGACCGGCTTGCCGGAGCGCTCCGAGCGCGCGGTGGCGAGCCGCAGGCACAGCAGGACGCCGACCAGCGACAGCGCGGGCAGCGCCAGGGTCAGCCGCCACGACAGCGCGGAGGTCACCAGGCCGCCGACGATCGTCCCGCTGCCGACGAAGGCCGACATCGTCGCCGCCATCGTCGCCAGCACCGTGCCGCGGTCGGAGTCCGGCCACGTCGCGCCCAGGAACAGCGCGGAGGCGGTCATCGCGCCCGCGCCGGCGCCCAGCACCAGCCGACCCGCGATCAGCACGCCGACGTCGGGCGCGAGCAGGCAGGCCAGGACGCCGACGAGGATCAGCGCGGCGCCGATGACCAGGGTGCGCGGCACGCCGCGCGCGTCGGACAGCCTGCCGAACAGCGCCGTGCAGCTGCCCTGGGTGAGGGCGTAGGCGGCGAGCAGCCAGGCCGTCGCCGACGGGTTCACGTGCAGGGCGGTCGCGGCGTCGGGCAGCGCGAGGCTGCCCGCCGAGACGCCGAACACCATGGGGCCGATCAGCAGCCCCAGCCGGACGCCGGTCAGCGCGGCGCCCGGCCGGCGGGCCGGTTCGGTGGTGGTGCGGTTCGAGGGGGGTTCGGTCCTGGTCATCGTGGTCACCGGTCCCGGGTGTCAGTGGGTCTGCGGGGGGATGTTGTGGTTGACCCGGAACAGGTTCCGCGGGTCGTGGACGGCCTTGACCCGGCGCAGCGCGTCGAACGTCGCCGCGTCGTAGGCGTCCCGGGTCAGCTCGGCGGTGTCCGGTCCGCTGAGGAAGTTGACGTACCGGCGACCGGTGCCCCACGGCCGCAGCGCGGCGAACAGCTCCGGTCCGATCCCGTCGTCGTCCGGTGGGGACAGCGTCGTCAGGCAGAAGGCGGCGTCGCGGTTGCCGACCGCGTTCGGCCGGCGCGGCGGGCGGCCCAGCGCGCCGCCGAGCTGGCGGATCTCGACCATCGGGTCGCGGCACTCCGACCCGGGGCCCACCAGCGCGAGCAGCGCGTCCAGCGCGGTGTCGTCGAGGTCGCGCAGCAGGATGTTGCGCTCGTGGTAGGCGACCGGCACGGTGGTGTCCTCGTGGATCCGCGCGACCGCCGAGTAGGGCATCTCGGCGACCGAGTCGATCAGCGCCGGCGCCACCCCGCGCAACGGGGCGACGAGCCGTTCCCCCTGCCGCGCCGAACCGAGGTGGGCGATCCGCACGTGGGCGGTGAGCCTGCCGCGCAGCGGCTCGGGTACGTCGGGCACCGCGGGCAGCCGCAGCAGCGCGATCGAGGACGTCGTCTCGTCGTCCAGCCCGTCGGCCCAGCGCCGCCACGTCCGCAGCACCTCCGGCGCGTGCTCGCCCGCGAAGTACAGGCCACCGCCGTACAGCCGGGACACCGGCGCGAGCTCGAACTCCAGCGCGGTGACCACGCCGAAGTTGCCCTTGCCGCCGAGCAGCGCCCGGAACAGGTCCGGCTCGCGCAGGTCGGACACCTCGTGCAGGTGCCCGTCCGCGGTGACCACCTCGATGCCGCGCACGTGGTCGGCGGCGTAGCCGTACTTGCGGCCCAGGGGTCCCATGCCGCCGCCGAGCGTGTACCCGACCACGCCCACCAGCGGCGAGGAGCCGTTGAGCGGTGCCAGGCCGAACGCCGCCGCCTCGTGGACGACCTGCTCCCAGCGCACGCCCGCCTCGACGCGCGCCAGCCGGGTGTGCGGGTCGACCTGCACGCCGGTCATCCGACGGGTGCTGATCAGCAGCGCGCCGTCGGCGGGCAGGCTGACCCCGTGCCCGGTGGCCTGCACGGCCACCGGCAGGTCGTGCGCGGCGGCGTGCCGTACCGCGGCCAGGACGTCGGCGACGCCCGTGGCGCCCACGACGATCGCCGGGTGGTGCCGCACCATCAGGTTGAACGTCGCGCACTCGGCCTCGTACCCCGGCGAGCCGGGGTGCAGGACCGGGCCGCGGACCCGCTCCGCGAGCGCCGGTGCTCCGGGCGGGCGGACCGCGGTGTCGTGGACTCGCATCGCATCCTCCTGGCGGGGTGGCCGTCGCTGTGGTCGACACCCACGATCGCGCCGGACGCCGTCCGGTCCCATCCCGCGACGCGGGGGTTCCCGGGCACCGGCACCCCCCGCGATTGAGGGAGGGCGCGCGTACCGCCGCGGCGGGATACTCGGGTGATACGGCGTGCCGCGCACACTCGTGGCCACCGGGAGAGACGAGGTGCGGCATGGGAAGGCCGACGGCGTTACACCGGTTGCGGGCCAGGGAGGAGCTGCTGGCCGGTGCCGACCGGGCAGGCGACGTCCTCGACCTGTTCGCCGAGGTGTCGCCCCGGTTGC
Organism: Actinosynnema sp. NPDC020468; assembly: GCF_040642015.1. Taxonomy (NCBI): domain Bacteria; kingdom Bacillati; phylum Actinomycetota; class Actinomycetes; order Pseudonocardiales; family Pseudonocardiaceae; genus Actinosynnema; species Actinosynnema sp. NPDC020468. The sequence goes on along the minus strand of NZ_JBFAEO010000078.1, from coordinate 17,074 downwards.
GCCGGGTGGTGCCGTTCTCGGCCGCCGTCTGGCGGGCCACCGATCCGATGACCGGCCTGATGACCGCGCCCATCCGGGTGGAGAACCTCGAGGAGGACGGCTGCGCGGTGTTCTGGGAGAGCGAACTGCTCTCCGAGAGCGTCAACCCGTTCCACGAGGTGGCCAGGATGCCCGTGCCGGCGGCCGGCCTGCGGGAGACCACCGGCGACCTGCCCGGCCGCAGCGCGCTCTTCCGGCAGTACATGCGCCCGCGTGGCCTCGACGACGAGTTGCGCACCGTCCTGCGCACCGCCGCCGGCCACCCGTGGGGCACCGTGAGCCTGTTCCGCGAGCAGGGCGGGATGCCGTTCACGCCGGCCGACATCGAGTTCCTGGCCGGCCTGTCGGCGCCGCTGGCGCACCGCCTGCGGTCCTACGCCCAGCCGGTTCCCGCGGTGCCGACCGACGTCGTGCCCGGCCCCGGTCTGCTGCTGTTCGACCCGGCGGGCGCGCTGCTGTCGGCCAACGACGACGCCCGCCGCCACCTCGCGCAGATCGCGGACGGGCCCGCGGTGCCGACCCGGCTGGGGCTGCGGCTTCCCGCGTGGGTCCACGGGGTCCTGGTGCGCGCCCGCGCGATCGCCGAGGGCCGGGACCGGGGCAGCGCTCGGGTGCGCGTCCACACCCGCGCCAACACCTGGCTCCAGTGCCACGCCTCGTGCCTGACCGACGCCGACGGCTCGCTGGGGCAGACGGCGATGGTGGTCGACGCGGCCAACCCCTCGGAGGTGGCGCCGATCCTGTTCGCCGCCTACGAGTTGTCCGAGCGGGAACTCGAGATCACCCAGTTCGTCGCGCGCGGCCTGGGCACCGGCGAGATCGCGGGGAAGCTGTTCCTGTCGCCGCACACCGTCCGCGACCACATCAAGGCGGTGTTCGACAAGACCCGGGTGTCCAGCCGGGGTGAGCTGGTGGCGAAGCTGTTCACCGAGCACTACGAGCCCCTGGGCACCGATCGCGTGGTGCGCGTCGACGGGTGATCCCGCGCCGCCTCGACGTTTTTCCGCCCGCCGCGACCCGCCGTGACTACAGGGAGGCGACGACGGTGTCCACCACGTCCTCCGCGAGCCGGTCCAGCCTGTCGGTCGTGGACCGCGGCGGCGGGGTGTGGCCGCGGCCCCAGAAGACGCCGACGTCGATCACGTTGTGCCCGGTCAGGGCGATGTGGTGGTGGACGGTGGTCACCACGGTGAAGTCCCGGATCCTGCCGGTCAGGGTCAAGGCGCGGCGCCTGGTGTCGAACGGGGTGTCGGGTGCCGCCCGGGGAACCCAGGAACCGTCGACACTCCCGCCGTCGTACGGGGCGGACGCCTCTCGGAAGTTCGCGCACGCGCGGGTCATCCCGTCGATCCCCGACAAGTCGGTCCACGGGGTCGCGTAGGAGGTCACCGTGACGCTGAGGGTCACGCCCAACGGGATTCCCCGCGCGAGGAACTCGTAGCCTCGTTCGGACGCCGCGGTGCGGTCCATCGCCTTCTCGGCCGCGGTGAACCGGCCGACCTCGTCGGCGCAGGTCGCGGGATCGGTGGCGGTGCGCTCCGAGTCCGGCACGGGGACCACTCGCGCCGTGGGCGGCAACAGCGCCGGCAGGCGGTCCAGGGCGGCGTTCGCGGCGGCGTCGTCGAGCGGGTGGCCGTGCTCACGACCCGAAGGCGGCGCGTGCGGCAGGTCGGGGATCTCGGAGGCGCCGATCAGGGTTTCGGCGTGGTCGAAGTCGCGGCCGTCGACGGTCACCCGGGACAGGCTCCCGGTGAGCAGGGCCGCGGTCAGCAGGGCCACGGCCCCGACGGTGCTCCCGGTCCACCAGCCGACCCGACGCCGAACACCGTGCCGCGCCGGCAGCCTCGTCACCAGGGCGACCAGGGGCAGCAACACGAGTGACGAGAACGCGAACAGCCACCCGGGCGACCGCAGGGTTTGGTCGACCAGGCTCGACTGCCTGCCGGTGCCCGCGAGTCCGAGCACGACGTACTGGACGCCGCCCGCCAGGCAGGTGGCGAGCAGCCCGCCGAGCACGGCTTCCGGCAGCGGGGCCGGTGGTCGCCGCCGTTCGGCGAGCAGCACGACGGCGGTGGCGACCAGCCCCGCGAACGCGCAGATCCACCAGCGTTCGTAGACCATCACCGCCTGGGCGGTGAGCTCTCGGCCGTCGTGGGCACGCGTCAGCCACGACAACGACGCCCCGACGCCTCCGGTGACGGCCGCCACCGGCACCACGACGAGGCTCACCACCCCGACCCGGGGCGGCCGGGTCCGCAGGACGAGCAGGACGAGCCCGGCCAGGATCACCGGGCCCAGGTACCGCCACGGCTGCGCCGCCCCGAGGCCCAGCAGATCGACTCGCACCGCCGCGACGTCGCGCAGCGTCGTCATGGACGAGTCCACCAGGGCGGTGGCCGCGCCGGCGGCCGCCGTCAGGGCCGCGGCCGCGGTGATCGTGGCGGCCACCGCGGCGAGCCGTCCTCGACGTCCGTCCGAGCGGGTGGCGAGACCGGCCGCGATCCCCGTGGTCAGGACGACGACGGCCGTCGTGGCGACGGCCAGGGCGGCGGCCAGCAGCAGCAGGTTGCGCCCGTAGAACGACACGACGATCTGCGTCGCCCCGGGCGGTTTGACGCAGTAGCCCACCACGAGACCGAGCACCGCGCCGGTTCGAGGCGCTGCCCATCGAGGGGCGCTCAGGGCCGCGCGTCGCGTCCACGGTGGGATCATCACGGCGGCCCACAGCAGGGCCGCCACGGCCAGGGACACGGTCTCCGGGAGCTTCGAGAAGTCCTCGACGTGCCCGAGCAGGTCACCCAGCACGGCGTCGAGGCCGTGGTAGAGCCGCATGGCCACGACCCCGGTGACCGCGGCGAAGAGGAAGCCGCCGTGGCCGGGGCTCCAGTCGCCGGGGCCCGCGTCGAGTCGTTCGGTGGTCGTCGGGTGGGTGGCGAACGCCTTCCGCAGGGCGGTGGTGGCTCGTGCCCGTACCCCTGTTCGCACCACCGGTCGCCGGCTGGTGAGCATCGCCTGGAGAGCCGTCGGGTCGCCCGTCGCCTCGACCGCGTGGCGATCGGCCGCGAACTCGCGTCGACGGAGCAGCGCGGCTCGGAGCACCAGCACGGACACGGCGCTGATCACGGCGACGACCAACGACAGGCCGTGGAGGCTCCACAGCGCTTCCGACGACGTCAGCAGCGGGGTGATCGTGACGAGGAGCGCCGGGACGGCGAGCCACCCGGTCCACCAGACGGCCGAGGCCCACGTGACGTCGCGGGAACGGACGTGGCCCAGCTCGTGGAGCGCCACGGCGTCGAACGCGGCCTGGTCGGTGTGGGAGTAGGAGAGGGGGACGACCACTCGAGGCGGTGTTCCCGGTAACGCCGTGGTGAAGGCCTCCCTCACCCCGGTCGCGGGCGGCGCGATCACCAGGTGCGGGCGGGCGCGGCCGACGAGACCCTCCTTGTCGCACAACGTGGTGAACCGCTCGGTCAGCCGCCGCGCGGCGTCGGCCGGCACGTCCGCGACCCGCGAGGGCCTGAGCCTCCACCGGATCAGCGCGCCGCCCAGGAGCACGAGCGACCAGGCCGCGAGGAGCAGTGCCGCCGCGCCCGCGAGGGTGACGACGGTGAGCAGCCGGTGGGAGTCCCGCACGCACGCGGTGAAGAGGTCCTCGGCGAACACCAGCACCTCGGGCGGCGTGTCGACCGAGATCCCCTCGCCCGCCAGGCACACCGCGATCGCCCGGGAGTCGCCGACGTCGTGCGCGGTGAAGAACGCCTCACCCGCGCCCGCCCCGGTGGTGGCCAGGGCGACGAACACCACCGCGTAGACCCACCACGAACCACCGCGCACGGGCGGCCGGCCCGGGGGAGTACCGGCGTCGTCCTGGTCGACACCGGCCGGAGCGGTGGCGGTCACCCGCGGCCGCCGTCGGCCGCGCCGCGGAGGACACCGACCACCGCGTCGGCCAGCATCGCGGCCTCCGGCTCCGTCAAGCCCAGCGTCATCCCGTGCGCGACGCACGCGGCACGGGCGTCTTCGATCCGACTCGCGTCCAGCACGACCCGGGTCGACGGCTTCGGCTGCCCACGCCGCCGCCACCACCGCCTCCGCTGGAGGTGGGCGAATGCCGAGGCGCCCCACACCTGGGCGATGGTGCCGGTCAACAGCGGGAAGATCACGTCGGTCAGCACGTCGGGCGGTGACCCGGAGCCGACCGCGCCCCCGGACCAGTCCCAGGGTCGCCGAGTGCCGCCGACTCCCCGTTCCCGCGCGACGACGACCAGTTCGAGGTATTCCGACTGTTCCGGAGCGATCCGGCGCACCACCTCGCGTGCCAGGTCGGCGATTGTCGGGTTCACCGGCGCCTTCGACGTATTTCCTGCGTCATCGTGGTGTGCTGTCTCCGTCATCCGGTCATCCGATCTTCGCCGCTGAACCCGCTCTCCACTCGCCGACTAGGTCGGAGTGACCGGCGGAACCATTACAGCGGCGGGTCGACCGGAAGTCGTACGACGAAAAGAATCGACTCCGAGACGGTCGGGCAGTGGTCCTACGGCGCCTGGTTGGCGCGTCGTAGCTCGTCGAGCAATGGGGGTACCTCGTCGGGCACGCTGAAGTAGGAGGTTTTCACCCCGCCCGGATAGTGGGCGACGAAGATCGGCGGTACGCCCAGTGGCACGACGCCGTTGCGCTGGAGGAGTTCGGTCAGCCTGCGGAACGGTCGGGTGAAGGCGCGCAGCATCCGGTCGTCGTCGTGTGCGCCGAGCACGTACACCTCTTCCGGGGTGACCCAGCCGCCACGATCCGGGGTTGCAAGCCGCAGGGCGTTCGCCTGTGCCGGTGCCTCGGCATCCAGCCGGTCCAGCAGCGCGGCGACGGCGTCGAGCGTCCACGTCGCGGTGCTCGCGCCGTCCTCGATGTCCTCGACGCCCTCGGTGACGCGTTCGGCATCCAGCGACGACTCCTGGTCGACCTCGACCTCCAGCACGGAGGCTCGGCTGAGCAGGTCCGCCGGTCGCATCAAGAAAAGTCGACGTCCGCTCAACCGGTGGAACTCCAGCGTCAGTCCCGGGCGTGGCCCGATGAACTCGGACTGCCGGCGCCACCACCAGTCCTCTTTTTCGTCGCGGGTCACGATGATCAGGTCCCGGTCCCGCGCCTGCGCGTACCGGGTCGCCTGGTACCGGACGAGGTAGTCGCCGGCGGCGCCGTCAACTGCGTCGGTGCCCTCCTTCCGCGCGTCCTTAAAGCCGGGTGGTTGCTCGGCTTCGACGCGCCGGTTGGACGCCAGAACTCCCGAAGGGCCTGGTGGGGAACTCGATCAGGTTCTTCGAAGTCTGGTACCGGAAACGGTAGAGGTCGAGCAGCACGTTGGCGTCGACGGCGACGACCGCCTCGCGGAGCGCCGTGTCGAGTTCGTCCGCGGACGCGATCCTGTACCCCGCGAACTCGCCGTCGTACAAGCCGTTCATCGTGGAGGCGCGACGTTTCCCCGTCGGTCCGATCAGGTCGGACAGCCGGTGTACAGCCGTCAGATCGCCTCGAAGGCCGCGGCGTGTTACCCGGCTGCCTGTCGGCGCGATTTCCTACGGAAGCACGGCAACGCGAAGGGCGGGAGCCCGGGAGTGGGCGGCGGCGTTGTACCCGGTGGCCAGTTCCCCGAGGAAGGCTCCGGCCGCAGCCGGGTACGCGCGGATCAGCTCACGAAGTCGGTCCTGCTCCAGTTCGGACAGCAGTCGTTCGTAGCTCCTGACGTAGTAGGTCACGACGCCGGACTCCATGTTCGACACCGTCGCCTGACTCAGCCCCAACTTGTCCGCAATTTCACCCTGGGTGAACCCGAGTTTTACGCGGCGATTTCTCGTACTTGAATCGGTCACGAACTTCCTCCTTATTCTTGGCGGTTGGCCGCGAGTTTCCGACCTGCGGTCATGTCTGCACGAGGGTGCGCGTGGCGCAGGAGGAAGCCCTGCTGGGAAGTCGTATTGGTGTGCAGAGGGGCACGGTTGACCCCGGTATGGTCAAAGGTTAAACCGGGCGCGGGGCGATACGCAACGGGCAAGGGCATTTCGTTGTTCGACGGGTGAGGCGACTGGTGGATCCGGGTGTCGCGAAAGCCCTTGCCGCGCCGGCCGACACGGCCGCCCGCGCGGTGGTCAGGTCGACCAGTGCCCGGCGGCGGCGGCCGAGGTGGTGAAGGCGGTGAAGTCCCTCGGTGGGCGGCCGAGTGCGCGCTGCACGCCGTCCGAGACGTGGCTGTCCAGGCCGCGGCGGACGGCGGTGAGGGCGGCCGCGGAGGCCTCGGCGTCCTGGTGCGGCCAACCCTGGTCGACCAGTTCGGCGACGAGGTCCGCCTCCGGGACCGACGTGCAGGTGATCGTGCGGCCGGTCGCGGCCGAGAGCGCGGTGGCGGCGTCGGCGAAGGTCAGGGGGTGGGGGCCGGAGAGTTCGTAGGTTTCGCCGGCGTGGCCGTCCTCGGTCAGCGTGACCCTCGTCAGCGTGCTGCGCGGGCGGGCCTGGGTGGTGACGGGCCGGGAGGTGGTCGGGATCGGTCCCGGTGACGTCGCGGTGGTGCGCGGTCCCGAGCCGTACACGGTGGCCGAGGAACCGGGCACACCGCCGGATCGCGTGATCACCCAGGACGACTCCTGCGACCGCACCAGGGACACCGGGCCGGGATCAGCGAGCGGTTGCCGGGCGCGCTGCCCAGGGTGCTGGTGGTTCGCGACGAGGACTGCCCGTACCCGGTGCTGGGACTGGTCGCGGCCGAGGCGGAGGTGGCGCGGCCCGGTCGGCAGGCGGTGTCGGACCGGCTGCTCGACCTGGCCTTCGTCTCGACGCTGCGGGCGTGGTTCGACCGGCGGGACCGACGTGCCGCCGTGGTACCGCCCCACCGGCCCGCGCCCGGGCTGATCGCGGGACGGGCCGGCGCGTGACTCGCGGAACGCGGTGGTGATCATCCACCGGTGTGGGTACGCGCGAGGTGCTCCTGGAGCTTGCGGTGCCGGAACTGGTAGACGGCTCCCTGTTGGCGCAGCACGCCCCGTGCGTGCGCCTCCTCGAGGAACGCGATCCACCGCCACGGCGCCCGCCGCGTCAGCGCCCACCACGGGCGGGTCATCATCGTCCACCGGCCCCACGCCGTGGTGGCGAGGCCGCGGCGCAGGGACAGCCAGGAGGCGGCGACCATGCCGAACACCACGGCGCCGGTCAGGGTGAGGTCGACCAGCGTGGCCGTGGTGTGGAAGAGCGCGATCGTGGGAGTCGTCAGGGCGGTGAGGAACACGGTCTTCGCCACGGCCTGGAGCGTCGCCGTGCGCCGGTCCAGGGCCAACAGCCTGGTGGACGTGGGGACCGACCGGACGTCGGTCGGGGTCTGCAACTGCGGCATGAACCACTGGAGGGGCAGGACGATCAGCAGTGCGCACAACAGGATGCCGAGCGGTGGTGTTCCGTTCCGCGACAGGCTGATGTAGCCCACGCTGAAGACGTGGTTCGCGGACAGGAACGTCTGCGTGGACTCCGGTCTGCCGCGGAACCTCGGGCGTCCCCACCGCGTCCGGGACGGCGCGATCGGTCCGATGCTCTCCTGTTCCCCGAGCGCACCGCGCGCAGAGGCGGCCAGCAGCGCCGCGAGACCCGCGAAGAGGGCGATGTCGCCGATCCCCGGACCGGTGCGCGTGCCGGTGACCGCGACCAGGGCCGCCGACAACCCGAGCACGACGAGGACCTCCGACACCGCGATCGCGGAGATCCACAGCCGGCGCAGGCGCGCGGGGACGGCGGTTCCCAGCTGCCACCACGCCAGGTCCTGCGTGCCGGTGTCGGTCAGGTGCCGTGCCGCGGCGGAGAGGTGCCGCAGGACCCGGTCGACGTCCCGTCGCGGTTCGCCCGCGCCCGACCGGAAGGCCGCCGGGACGAAGCTGGAGAACAGGTGGTCCTCCAGCACCTCGCGGGTGGCGAACCGGGTGGTGTCCAGCAGTTCCGACGGGTCCTCGCCCGACGTGTCGCTGTAGGCGGTCCGGGCGAGCGACACCATCAGCGGTGTGGTCAGCAGCGCGGCGAGAGCGGCGGTGGCCCGGTCGTGCGGCCTGCTCCGCAGGCGTTCGAGGACCGGGTCCCACGCGGTGGCGCCGCCCTCGGAGGTTTTGCGCGTGGTGAGCGGGAGGTAGCCGATCACGTCGTCCAAGGCCAGGTCCACGAGGTGGACGCACGCCGCCCTGGTCAGCACGTCGGCCTTGCCGACCGCGGCCGCGTACTCGTCGGCCCGGCTGGTGATCACGACCGGGGCGGAGGTGGCGTTGAGCTCCTCCAGCACGGCCGCGCGGATCGGCGCCGCGATCTCGTCCAGGCCGTCCAGCACGGGCAGGACGCGTCGCGCGTCGACCAGCGCGGCGGCCAACGACTTCCCCGTGGGCCCGCGGCGGGCCAACGCCGGGTAGTCCCGGACGAGCCCGTCCACGAGCCAGGTGCGCAACGACGTGCCGGTCGAGTCCCACCCGCCCAGGTTCACCAGCACGGGCACCGGCTCGCCGGGTTCGCGGGTGTCGAGCAGGTCGAGCACCAGCCGCACGGCCGCGGACGTCTTGCCGATCCCGGCTCTGCCGAGCACGACCAGGCGCCCCGACGGGAGCCCGCGGTAGAAGGCGGTGATCTCGTCCAGTTCGCCACCGAGGTCCGCGAGCGTCCCGGCCGGTGTGCGCGCGACGTTGGCCCAGTGGTCGCTCAGCCGCTCGTCGGCCGGTCGCCACCGCGTCCGCAGCGGGAACGGATCGTGCAGGCGTCTGCGTGATTCCTCTTCGCGCCACTGGGTTTCCGCCGCGTGCGCGAGCAGGTCCGCGGTGTCCGCCAGGAGTTCGGTGAACCCTCGCGCGGACTGGTTGACCACGCTGATCGACCCCGTGACGTCACCGGTCTGGATCAGGGTGCCGCGCACGACGGCGAGTACCTTGTTGCGCACCGAATCGCGCTTTCGCCCGGACAGTTGTGCCCCCCGTGTTCCGTGGTGAGGCGCACGCTAGAGCGTCATCGGGCAGGCCGGCCCGCAATTCTGCGCGCCGGTGCCGGGAACGCGCCGGGACGGCCCGCTCGGACGAGCGGACCGTCCCGGTCGACGGGCGAGGAGCCGGCTACGCGGTGACCGCGGCGCGCCACGGCGCGGTCGGGTCGTCGAAGATGCTGACGACCTGGCGCATGATGCGGCGTTCGGCGGGGTCGAAGGGTTGTTTGGCGTGGACGGTGCCCAGTTGGTCCCACATGACGATGTCGCCCGGCTGCCAGGTGTGGGCGTAGGTGTGGGCCGGGTTTCCCGCGTGGGAGAGGAGTTCGTCCAGCAGGGCGCGGCTGTCGTCCGGGGTGAGGTCCACGATGCGCTTGGTGTTGAGGGTGCTGATGTAGACCGACTGGCGGCCCGTGCGCGGGTTGCGGGCGATCAGCGGGTGGATGGTGGAGGTGCCGTCCTCCGGCTGGATCCGCGCCTGCGCGTCGCCCAGGGAGACCTCGCCCTGGAGTTCCTCCTCGATGGTCTCCTCGTAGCCGGTGCGCAGGGCGTGGCGGACGCGGTAGGTGTGCAGGCGGGCGCGCAGTTCGGGGGACAGGGACTCGTACAGGGCGTACATGTCGGTGAACAGGGTTTCGCCGCCGCCGGAGGACGGGACCTCCACCGCCTCCAGGAAGCCGACCTGGGACACCCTGGGGCGGAAGGAGTAGTCGGTGTGCCACCCCATCCAGTCGGCGTCGCCGACGCCGATCTTGTGGCCGTTCTCGACCAGGTTGGAGACGATCAGGATTTCGTTGTGGTCGGGGTGGGCGCCGCTCGTGAGACCGGTTTTCGGGATGTGGCCGAAGTGCCTGCCGAAGGCCAGGAACTCCTCGTAGGACGGGGTTTCGTGGCCGCGGAAGACCAGTACCAGGTGTGCGTCGAGCGCCGCCCAGATCTCCGCGGACCGGGTGCTGTCCAGGTCGCCGGTGACGTGGGCGCCGTGCACGACGGCGCCGAGAGCGGCGCCGGGTATCGGCGTGACGTTCATGGGCGTTGCCGCCTTTCGCAGGAGGGTGGGGTCAGCGCAGGTCCAGGCCGGCCAGGTCGCCCGCCTCGCGCCAGCGCCTGAGGATGTTCACGAACTCGACCGAGCCGCCGCCGTAGCTGGAGTTGAGCAGCGGCAGGCCGCCCGGGTCGCCCTCGTTGTTGTAGAGGCCGGGCGTGCAGTTCTCGAGGAAGTCGATGTCGTTGCTGGCCAACCGGAGGATCTCCTCGACCCAGTCCTTCTCGCCCGCCTCGGAGGCCTCCACGACCCGGTGGCCGCGCTCCTCGACGGACTTGACGATGTGCGCGAGGTGCCGGGTCTGCTCGCCCAGCATGTAGGCGATGTTGACGTGCCTGCCCGCCTGGACCTTGGACAGGATGAAGCAGTTGGGGAAGCCGTTCACCTGGAGCCCGTGCAGGGTGCGCGCACCGTCCGCCCACTTCTCGGACAGCTTCACGCCGTCGCGGCCGACGATGTCGTAGCCGGCGCGGTCGGTGTAGGGGACGGCGAACTCGTGCTCGTAGCCGGTGGCGAACACCAGGCAGTCGACCGGGTACTCCCGGCCGTTCGCGACCACCCCGGTCGGCGTCAGCCGTTCCACGCCGCGCCCCTCGGTGTCCACCAGGGTCACGTTGGGGCGGTTGAAGGTGTGCAGGTACTCGTCGTGGAAGCACGGCCGCTTGCAGTACACGCGGTAGTACGGCTTGAGCGCGGCGGCCGTCGCGGGATCGGTGACCACGCTGTCGATCCGGGCGCGCAACTCCTCCATCTTGAGGAAGTCCGCCCGTTCGGCCGCGAGCGCCCGCTCCCTCGGGTCGCCGCCGGTGTCGCCGGTGGGCAGGATCGCGGCCGCCAGCTTGGCCGTGGTCTGCGTCCAGCGGTCCTGCACGAGGTCGACGTCCTGCGGCACGCCGGAGGTGAGCGCGTGGAAGTTCTCCATCCGGCGCTGCTGCCAGCCCGGTTCCAGGCTCTCCGCCCAGTCGGGCGGGGTGGGCCGGTTGCCCCGGACGTCGACCGCGGCGGGCGTGCGCTGGAACAGCACGAGCTGCTCGGCCCACTCGGCCAGGTGCGGTGCGAGCTGGATGGTGGTCGAGCCGGTGCCGATGACGCCGACCTTCTTGTCCCGCAACCCGGTCAGGCCGCCGGTGCTGTCGCCGCCGGTGTAGTCGAAGTCCCAGCGGCTGGTGTGGAAGGAGTGCCCGGCGAACGTGTCCAGACCCGGCAGCCCGGGCAGTTTGGGCCGGTGCATCAGGCCGATCGACATGGCCACGTACCGGGCCCGGACCAGGTCGCCGCGGTCGGTGCTCACGAGCCACCGCTCGGCGGCCTCGTCCCAGCGCAGCCCGGTGACGGTGGTCTGGAAGAGGGCGTCGCGGTAGAGGTCGTACCGGTGGGCGATCCGCTGGAGGTGGGCGAAGATCTCGGGTCCGGTGGAGTACTTCTCCGTCGGCACCGTGCCGATCTCCTCGAGCAGCGGCATGTAGACGTAGCTCTCGACGTCGCACCGCACGCCCGGGAAGCGGTTCCAGTACCAGGTTCCGCCGACGTCGCCCGCCTCGTCGATCAGCCGGATGCGGTCCAGGCCGGTCTCCTCGCGCAGCCGGGCGCCGGTCAGTAGACCGCCGATGCCGGCGCCGACGATCGCGACGTCCACCTCGTCGGTGAGCGGCTCGCGCTCGCGCCGCTCGGTGTAGGGGTCACGCGCGTAGCGGCCGAAGTCGCCGCGCGCGAACTGGTAGGTGCGCCCGGCGGTGCGCTTGTCGCGTTCCCGCCGGTACTTCTCCCGCACCGCTTCCAGATCGATGGTCAGTGCTTCGTCGCCACGGTCGTCGCGTTCGGCGCGGACCACAGCTCCTCCTCGGGGGAAGGGGACGGAAGGGGGACATGACGCCACACGTCCTCGAACTGGTCGCGCAGCCGGAGCGGGGCGTCGGAGTTGCTGAAGAGGTAGAAGCGGTCCGAGCCGAGGGCGTCCCACACCAGTTCGGCGACGTGCTCGGCGCTCACCGTGGTGTCGCCGCCCGCGCCGCGCGGGACGCTCAACCCCCGGACCATGGGTGTGTCGACGCGGCCGGGGCACAGCACCGACACCCGGACCGCGGTGCCGCGCAGGTCGGCGCGCAGGCTGCGGGCGACCGCGAGGTCGGCGTGCTTCGAGGCGGCGTAGGCGGCACTGCCCGCGCCGACGACGAAGGCGGACATCGAGGCGGTGTGCACCAGGTGCGCGGGCCCGCCGCGGTCGAGCAGCCGGGGCACGAAGGCGCGGGCCACCAGGACGTGCGCCCAGTGGTTCACCTCGAACACCTGCCGCATCCGCTCGAGCGGCACCTCCCACAGCGGCTGCCCCACGGGACCGAGGACACCGGCGTTGTTGCACACCACGTCGACGTCGCCGAGCACCTCGAACGCGGTGTCCGCCAACCGTTCGACGGCGTCCGGGTCGGTCAGGTCGGCGGTCACCGCGGTGACCTGGGCGCCGCCGTCGGTGAGGTCGGCGGCCCGGCGCCGCAGTTCCTCGCCGTCCACGTCCGCCATCACCACCGCCGCTCCGGCCCGGGCGAAACGGGTGCTGAGGGCGAGGCCGATGCCGCCGGCCGCGCCGGTCACCACCGCTGTCCTCGTCTGGAACCGCATGGGGCTGCTCCGCTCCTGCGCGCGGGCACGCCGAAGGACGACGCGCCGTGGCCGACGTGAAGGTCTGGGTCGGGTCGCGCCGTCGCGGGGCGCGGGTGTCAGCGGGGGTCGGGCAGCTTGAGGCTGATCACCAGGACGATGGCCGTGAAGCACAACAACAGGGCGAGGACCAGGACGGCCGCCGTCTCCGTCGACAGCAGGCCGGCCAGCGACACGTAGAGCGATCCGCCGATGGTGGCGCCCAGCGCGGTCGCCATCTGCTGGCTGGTCACCAGCACGCCGCTGCCCATGCCGGCCTGCGCGGGCGGCACGTCGGCGAGGATCGTCCGGAACAGCGTCGGTCCGGTCAGCGCCGCGCCCACGCCGAACAGGCCGATCCCGACGAGCACGAGCACCAGGGACGGGTGCGGCCAGCCGAGGCCCATCACCAGTGCCAGCAACAACAATCCCGCGCCCTGGACGACCGCGCCCAGGGTGACGATCCGCCGGCCGATCGCCGCCGCGATCCTCGGGGTGAACAGCGCCACCACGAAGAACGCCACCGCGAACGGCGTCAGCCCCGCGCCGGAGGCGAGCCCGTCGAAACCGAAGTGGCCCTGCGCGATCAGGGCGTAGACGAACAGGAACGCGCCGAAGCTGGCCGAGAACGGCACCATCGCCGCCAGGCCCTTGCGCATACCCGGGTAGGACAGCACCGACGGGGACAGCAGCGGCGAGCCGCCCCGCGCCTCCAACCGGCGTTCGGTCCGCGCCAGCGCCAGCGCGCCCGCCGCGGCCACCACGAGCAGCGACCACAGCCACAGCGGCCAGCCCAGGTCCGGACCCGCCACGACGAGGGTCAGCAGGCAGACCATGGTGACACCGAACAGCACGGTGCCCAGCGGGTCGAAGCCCGGCTTCTTGTCGGCCCTGGTCGCCGGCACGCGCCGGACCAGGAGCAGCGCGGCGACGCCGATCGGCACGTTGATCGCGAAGACCGAGCGCCAGCCGATGCCGCCGACGTCCAGCGACACCAACAACCCGCCCAGGATCTGCCCGACGACCATGCCCAGCGCCGCGGTCGCGCCGTACAGGCCGATCGCCCTGGCGCGCTCGCGGCCCGCGGTGGCCGCCTGGATCGTCGCCAGCACCTGCGGCACGAGCATCGCGGCGGCGGCGCCCTGGAGCAGCCGGGCCACCACGAGGAACTCGATCGTCGGCGCGAGACCGCACAGCGCCGAGGTGGCGGTGAACGCGGCCAGTCCCCAGGAGTACAACCGCCTCCGGCCGAAGGCGTCGCCGAGCCGTCCGCCCAGCACCAGGCCCAGCGCGTAGGTGAGGCCGTAGCCGGACACCACCAACTCCAGCGCGGCGGCGCCGCCGTGGAGGTCGGCGCTGATGGAGTTCAGCGCCACGTTGACGATGGAGGCGTCCACGATGGACAGCGCGTAGCCGACGAGCACCACCACGAGGGCGAGCCCTCCGAGCCCCGCGGCGGCCGGTGTCGCGGTGGCCGAGGGCTCCGCGTCGGGCGCCTTCAGAGGGGCGAGGCCCTCGCGTTTCGTCATGTGCTGCCTACCCGGGCGTCGTGGGGGAACGGTGGTGGAACTGCTCGAGACGTCTACTCGCTGGTGGCGGGGGTGCCGGTGATCTTCGACAGGACGCCCTTGGACGGGTCCTTCGCGGACTCCGTCCAGGGGGTCAGGGCGTTGAACCCGCGGTGCGAGGTGGCCGGCTGCACGCGGGTGTCCATCGACATCCGCATGCCCGCCGGGTTCGCCGAGACGTTCGGAATGGACTTGTGGCAGGTGAAGGCGTGGAACAGGAGCAGGTCGCCCGGCTCCATGGGCGAGAACAGCAGTTGCTCGTCCGGGCCGAACTCCTCCGCCGGGATGCCGCGCACGGCGTGGCCGAAGCGGCGGAAGTTCTCGGTGAGGACGTGCTCGCGCGGGCCCTTCCGGTGGCTGCCGTCGGCGATGGCGACGCCGCCGATGCCGCGGGACGTCGCGAGCAGCGGCAGCCAGGCGGTGCGGAAGTCCTTGTTCGGTCCGATGTAGAAGCCGTCCTGGTGCAGCGGCGTCAGGAAGCTCGGCTCGGCGGAGCCCGCGGCGGAGGGGTAGTAGCGGATCGTCGTGGACTTGAAGACGAAGACGGGCTCGCCGAAGACCTTCTCCCAGACCTCGACGGTCTTCGGGTGGTTCCACAGGGCGTCGTACTCGACGTGCTCGTGCATCGCCACCTCGTCGACCGCCTCGAAGGACTCGATGGTGAGGGTGTCCAGCGTGGTGCCGGTGGCGGCGTGGCCGAGTGTAATCAGGCCCTCGAGCATCTGCTCGGCGGCGGTCCGCACGAGGTCGCGGTCCAGGACACCTCGCAAGTAGAGGTAACCGTGTTCGTCGTAGAACTTGTGGAGGGCCTCGTGGTCGTCCAGAAGAGGGGCGGAGTCGACGTAATCGCTGAAAGTGTCCGTCATGGTTCCTCGGTCCTCGTGACGTCTGTGCGTGGGAAAAGGAGCGGCGAACATCCGGGCGGCCGACGGCTTCTGCTGCGCGTTATGACGAGGAAAAAGTGGACAGTGGTGTGCCTGTCCGGACAGTGCGACTCAAAAGGTCACGGGTATTTCGTCGAATCCACCGGTGATCCGGTGCTCCTGCCAGCGCACCGACTCCTCGGGCACCGCCAGGCGCAGGTTCGGAAATCGCTGGAACAGCCGCTCGAACACCGCGGTCAGCTCGATCCGGGCCAGCGTGCGGCCGACGCAGTGCCGGATGCCGTACCCGAACGCCAGGTGCGACCTGGGCTTGCGGCGGGACAGGTCGAGCAGGTCGCTGTCGGGGTAGGCGCGGTCGTCGTAGTTGGCCGCGCCGATGGCCAGCATCACCGCGTCGCCGGTCCGGATCACCGTCTTGCCGACGGTGATGTCGCCGTGCGCGTAGCGGGGGATCAGCGCGTTGGACCCCTTGCCGCCGACGCCCAGGCGCAGGATCTCCTCGACCGCGGCCGGCGCGAGGGCCGGGTTCGCGACCAGCTGCGCGCGCTGGACCGGGTTGCGCAGCAGCAGCAACGTCCCGAGGTCGATGCGCACGATGGTGGTCTCGTAGCCGAACAGCAGCACCGCGTTGCCCAGCTGGGCGATGTAGGCGTCGGACAGCGCGCCGTCCTGCTCGGCGATCAGCTCGGACAGGATGTCGTCGCCCGGCTCGACCCGCTTGCGCGCCACCAGTTCGGTGATGTAGTCGACGACCTGCTGGAAGGTGCTGGCCGAGTGCCGGTCGTCGCTCTGGTCGAACGTGCCCCTCGCCCACTGCCCGAACCGCTCGCGGTCGGCCAGCGGCACGCCGAGCAGGTCGCAGACCACCATCGTCGGCAACGGGAAGGACAGCGCGCTGTGCAGGTCGACCGGCGGCGAGGTGACCGCCAGCCGGTCGAGCAGCTCGTCCACGTGCTGCTCGATGCGGGTTTTCATCCGGCGCATCCGGCCGGTGGAGAACAGCGGCACGAGCAACTGGCGCATCTGCGTGTGCCGCGGGGTTTCGGTGTCGAAGTCGTCGCCTGCCATCAGCGCGACCATGGTGGCCCTGGCCGTGTTCTTGGCCGAGGGTTCCGGGTTGGGGTTGCTGAGGCCGAGTCTTCGGTCGGCGAGCAGGGTCCTGACCTCGGCGTAGCGGGTGACCAGCCAGGCGTCTTCGCCGGCGGTGCTGACCCGGGTGATCGGCCCCTCCTGCTGTAGTGCGCGCATCCGGGGCGCGATGCCGAGCATGTCGGGGTTATCGAACGGTAACCTCGGAAGCTCCGTCATGCTTCCATGCTGGCAGCTGCGGGATTTTGTGTCAACGCGAATGAGTCGGTGGTTACACGGGTCCGATCGGCGTGTGCGGACTGTTAAGGCGGGCGCATGTGCGTACTACGTCCGGGGGATTGCGGTGCGATTATCGGGCATTGGTGAGAAATGGCGGTCCGCCGGTTTGGGGCGGATCGCGCGGCGGTGCGGAGCGGCGGCGCGTCCGGTGTGGACGGTCGGGTGCGCACGGACCGGAAACCGTGTGCTGCCAAGGGAAGCAGCTCCCGGTCGGTGGGGGTGGGCCCGACGGGTACCGGTCGCGTGCAGGTGCGCGACCGGGTGCGGAAAGGGCGCGTCGCACGTCGTGCGGATCGTCTCGCGACGTGCCGCGCGGAACCGTTTTCCGCGCACGACGAATAAACCCCGGGAGGCCGCCGGACGGCCGTCCGTCAAGGTCGCGAAGGTGATTCCAGCGGCGCGCGGGTGGGCGCAGCAGTGGTCGGTCAGGGCAATTTCGGCCCTTTCGGGGTAATGGTGAAGGTCGGTCGCGCCCGGGTATTCCGGCGTGGCCGGCGGCGACCGATTCCCGCCTCGCGCGGGCGCGCGTCGAGGGCGGGGCGGCGGGAGG
>NZ_JBFAEO010000077.1:0-26880 GCF_040642015.1 Actinosynnema sp. NPDC020468 | reverse complement strand
GCCCGCCAGAGGCAACCACATTTGGCACGGGGGCGCCGGCTTGGGAAATTAGTGTTGCGTCCTGAAAGTTGCGGCGCCCCCGTGCCAAATGTGGTTGGGCTTCGCCCGGGCCATACGGGAGGGAAACACAGCGCAGCGGGTTTGCGCTGCGCGCTTGGCTTGGCCCGGTTGTGTGTGTGCGGGGTGGAGGGTTACTGGCCCTGGGTGTCCACCTGTTGGCTTGGGAGGGTGTCCCTGATGGTGGTGGAGATGTCCTGTAGGGGGCCGGTTCCCGCGTCCGAGGGGACGGTCAGGGCGATGTAGGTGGGGCGGTCGACTACCCACCACGTGGCGTTTTCGCCGTCTGCCACCTCCAGCCACTGGACGTCCGAGATGACTCGGAGGGTGGCGGTCGGGGTCAGTTCCCGGGGGCGGTCCAGGCCGCAGCGCAGGACCAGGGGTTCGTGGGTGGCGTCGCCCCAGGCCAGGGCGCCGTCGGGGGCCGGGGTGGCCAGGTCTCGGCGCGGGAGGGTGGCGCCTGAGGAGAGGAGTTGCATCGGGAGTTTGCTCAGCAGGGTGGTGCACGTGTCCGACTTGGCGGCCGGTGCGGGGATCGGGACCAGGGCCAGGGGGCCCGTCTCGCCCTTCGACGGGGTTGCCGGTGTGTCGGCCGACGTGCCCAGGAACAAGCCCACGGCGGCCACGCCCGCCGCCAGGACGGCGGGCAGGCCGATTGCCACCGCGAGCAGCGGACGCGGGAGGAAGGAGGTGCGTTCCGGTTCCTGTGCCACGTCCGCTATGACAGCACGGGGCGGCTACAGGTGGACCACCGGGCAGGTCAGAGTCCGGGTGATGCCCTCCACGTTCTGGATGCGGGCGACCACCAGTTGGCCCAGTTGGTCGACGGTGTCGGCGTCGGCGCGGACGATGACGTCGTACGGGCCGGTGACGTCCTCCGCGGTGGACACGCCGGGGATGTCGGAGATCTCGGCCGCGACGGCGGCTGCCTTCCCGACCTCGGTCTGGATGAGGATGTATGCGTGCACCACGGCGTGCCCCTTCGTCGTGACAGGTCAGGTCGGGGTAGGAACGTGAGCAGCAACGTACCCCAGTCGGGGTTCCGAATGCTCAGAACGGGAGGCAATCGTGCGTCCGGAGCCGCCGCGCACTGCGGACACGGTCGCTGATGTGGGTGAGTTCGGTCTCATCCGCCGGGTGACCGCAGGTCGGACGCAGCCGCCCAGCACCCTGCTCGGGCCGGGTGACGACGCGGCCGTGGTCGCGGCGCCGGACGGTCGGGTGGTGGCGTCCACGGACGTCCTCGTCGAGGGCGTCCACTTCAGACTCGACTGGTCGTCCCCCGAGCAGGTGGGGCGCAAGGCCGCCGCGGTGAACCTCGCCGACGTGGCCGCCATGGGCGCGATGCCCACCGCGCTGCTCATCGGGCTCGCCTGCCCCGCCGACACGCCCACCGCGACGATCGAGGGCATCACGGCCGGTTTGTGGCAGGAGGCCGCCGCGGCGGGCGCGGGGGTCGTCGGCGGCGACATGGTGAGTTCCGCGACGTTGGTGATCTCGGTGACAGCGCTGGGCGACCTCAACGGGTACGAGCCCGTGACCCGCTCCGGCGCGCAGGTCGGCGACGTGGTCGCGGTCGCGGGTCGGCTCGGGTGGGCGGCGGCCGGCCTGGCCGTGCTCGGGCGCGGGTTCCGCTCGCCGGTGGCCGTGGTCAACGCGCAGCGGAACCCCGAACCCCCGTACGACGCGGGACCGCAGGCGGCCGCGGCCGGCGCCACGGCGATGATCGACGTGTCCGACGGCCTGCTGGCCGATCTCGGCCACATCGCCGAGGAGTCCGGCGTGGGCATCGACATCCGCACCGAGCTGCTCGAGGTGCACTCGCGGTTGATCGACGTCGCCTCGGCCCTGGGCGCGGACGCCCGGCACTGGGCGCTCACCGGCGGCGAGGACCACGCGTTCGCCGCCACGTTCCCCGAGCCCGCGGCGGTGCCCGAGGGGTGGCGCACGATCGGCACCGTCCGGCACGGCAGCGGGGTCACCGTCGACGGCCGGGCCTACGAAAAACCCCCTGGTTGGGAGCATTGGCGGTAGGTACGCTGAGCTGTGTGGAACTATGCACCAGGCCGTATGATCATCCAGACTCGGCGAAGTTGATCGCGGACCTCCAGCAGGTCTTCGTGGTGCGCTACGGCGGGCCGGACTCCACGCCGGTCGACCCGGCGCAGTTCAGCGCGCCGCGCGGGCACTTCCTCGTCGGCTACCTCGACGGCGCTCCGGTCGCCTGCGGCGGTTGGCGCTCGGTGCGGGAGGCCCAGGACTCGGTCGGCCCCGGCGACGCCGAGATCAAGCGGATGTACGTGGCGGAGGGCTTGCGCGGCAAGGGGTTGTCCCGCGTCGTGCTGGCCGCCCTGGAGGACGCCGCGCGGGCCACCGGCCACCGGCGGATGGTGCTCGAGACCGGCGACCGCCAGCCGGAGGCGATCGGGCTGTACGAGGCGACCGGCTACGTGCGCATCCCGAAGTTCGGCACCTACAAGGACACGCCCGAGAGCGAGTGCTTCGCGAAGGAGCTGTAGTGGCGCTCTACGCCTTGGGGGACAAGGAACCGGTGATCCACCCGGACGCCTACGTGCACCCGGACGCCACGGTGATCGGCGACGTCCGGCTCGGCGCCCACGCGTCCGTGTGGCCGCAGGCGGTGCTGCGCGGCGACTACGGCCGCATCGAGGTGGGCGAGCGGACCAGCGTGCAGGACGGCACGGTCGTGCACTGCACCGAGTTCCACCCGGTGTCGATCGGCGCGGACTGCGTGGTGGGGCACAACGTGCACATCGAGGGCGCGACCGTCGGCGACCGCTGCCTGATCGCGTCGGGATCGGTGGTGCTCAACGGGTCCGTGGTGGAGCGGGGCGCGGTGGTCGGCGCCGGCGCGGTGATCTCCTTCAACGGCCACGTGCCCGCGCGGTCCATGGCGCTCGGCGTGCCCGCCCGGATCCGCGAGGGCCACGTGGTGCCGGAGAACGCCTGGCAGTTCATCGTGGACAAGTACGTCGCGAACATTTCGGTGTACCGCGCGGGATTGCGCCGACTGGACTTGGGATAAAGTCCCGACGTGGCACGTCCCCTTGACGAAATCATGGAAGCCGGCTGGGCGCAGGCATTGGCGCCGGTGGCCGATCAGATCACGAAGATGGGCGATTTCCTGCGCGGCGAGGTGGCGGCCGGGCGGACATACCTGCCCGCCGGCGACAACGTGCTGCGGGCGTTCCAGCAGCCGTTCCACGGTGTGCGGGCGCTGATCGTCGGCCAGGACCCGTACCCGACGCCGGGGCACGCGGTGGGCCTGAGCTTCTCCGTCTCGCCCGAGACGAGGCCGATTCCCAAGAGCCTCCAGAACGTCTTCAAGGAGTACTCGGACGACCTGGGTCACCCGACTCCCGCCACCGGCGACCTGACGCCGTGGACCGAGCAGGGCGTGCTGCTGCTCAACAGCTCGCTGACGGTCCAGGCCCGCAAGTCCAACTCGCACCGGGGCAAGGGCTGGGAGATCGTCACCGAGCAGGCCATCAAGGCGCTCGCGGCCCGCGAGGAGCCGCTGGTGGCGATCCTGTGGGGTCGGCACGCGCGCAACCTCAAGCCGTTGCTCGGCCACTACCCGGCGGTCGAGTCGACGCACCCGAGCCCGATGGTGAGCGGCGGCGACTTCTTCGGCTCGCACCCGTTCAGCAAGGCCAACGCGCTGCTGGCCGAGCAGGGCGCGGCGCCGATCGACTGGAAGCTGCCGTAGTCGACGGCGGCCTTCCGCTCCCTGGACGGGTGAACTCGTCCACGGAGGAGTGATGTGACGAGTGTGGACACCCGGGGGAGGAATCCCATGAGGTGTCCACACCGCATCTGGAAGGACGTCGTCCGATGACACTCCGACGCTCGATCCCCGCCTGTGTGTTCGCCCTCGCCGCCGTGGCGCCGCTCGCCGGAGCCGGCACCGCCACCGCCGCGCAGGCGGAGAACGTGACCTTCACCGCGTACAACCGCAGCGTGCTCGTCGTGACCGATCCCGGCGACGTGGTGGCCGTGGCCGCGCCCGGCGTCGAGTTCGCCGACAACGCCAAGTGGCAGCTGAGCGCCCGCGGCGAGCCGACCACCATCTGGAACCCCTCCGGCAACGGCTGCCTCCAGACCGACCACGGCGTGCTCGCGCCCGACGCCGGGTTGAGGATCGGGCCGTGCCAGAACGCCGTGCCGTCGAAGTGGGTGGTCCGGGCGGTCGGCGAGGACGGGAAGTACGAGGTGTCGCCGGTCGAGGAGCCGGACCTGGTGGTCACGCTCGGCACGCCCACCTCCACGTCCGAGGACCGGCCGATCCAGCTGTCGGTGCGCGCCGACTCGGCGATCGAGAAGTGGACCGTCGCGACCTTCCAGGGCTGAGGCGCGAACCCGCCGCGGCACGGGTCCTGGGCACGAACGAAGGCCCCCGGGAGCTCTCCCGGGGGCCTTCGTCCAACGCTCGGACGCGACGTCAGCCGCGAACCACCTTGCCCGCCTTCAGGCACGAGGTGCACACGTTCAACCGCTGACGCTGCGAAGGGGACACCTTCGCGCGCACGGTCTGGATGTTCGGGTTCCACCGGCGGTTCGTGCGCCGGTTCGAGTGCGAGACCGACTTGCCGAAGCCCGGCCCCTTGCCACAGACGTCGCACACGGCAGCCACGTCAGCCACTCCTTCAGGTTAACTCACGGGTACTCACGCCCCGGCGGGCGCGCAAGCGTGCACAAGCCTCAGCCGGGCATGGCAACCACGTCAGGGTAGCCGGTGGGCCGTGAAGCCTCCAAACCGGGTCGAATACCCTCGCCGCCATGCAGGCTCTCGACGCGGTCGCGGTGCGCCAGTGGGCGGAGCACTGCGTCCGGTCGTTGGACGCCAACCGCGAGGACATCGACCGCATCAACGTCTTCCCGGTGGCCGACGGCGACACCGGGACCAACCTCCTGCACACCATGCGCTCGGGCCTGGACTCGCTGCTGCGGGCCCAGCCCAAGGACGTCGGCGCCGCGCTGTCCGCGCTGGCCAGGGGCGCGCTGGCGGGCGCGCGGGGCAACTCGGGCGTGATCCTGTCCCAGGTGCTGCGCGGGCTCGCGGAGGCCGCCTCGGGCGCGTCGACGGCCGGCGGCACGGCGATCCGCGCCGCGTTGCAGAAGGCGGACGTGCTGGCGACCGCGGCGGTGTCCGCGCCCTCGCCGGGCACCGTGCTGACCGTGCTGCACGCCGCCGCCGAGGCCGCCCGGGACTGCCCGTCCGACGAGTTGGACGCGGTGGTCACGGCCGCGGCGAAGGCCTCGGCGGGCGCGCTCGCGGACACCCCGCGCCAACTCGCGGTGCTGGCCAGGGCGGGTGTGGTGGACGCGGGCGGGCGCGGCCTCGTGGTGCTGCTGGACACCCTGGCCGCGGTGATCACCGGCGCGCCGGTGGCCGCCGCGACCGTGTCGTCGCCTCCCCGCCTGGCCGAGTCGCTGACCACGGCGCGCGAGGCGGGCAGCGCGGAGTACGAGTACGAGGTCATGTACCTGCTCGACGGCGCGCCGGACGTGCCGGTGCTCAAGGGCGCGCTGGCGGCGCTGGGCGACTGCGTGTCGGTGGTCGGCGACGGCACGGACCTGTGGACCGTCCACGTGCACTGCAACGACATCGGCGCGGCGATCGAGGCGGGCATCGCGCAGGGCCGTCCGCACCGCATCACGGTGGCCCGGTTCGCCGACCAGGTCGCCGCGCAGGCGCCGCGGTTCGTCCGGGACCGGGCGATCGTGGCGCTGGTCGAGGGCGAGGGCGTGGCCGCGCTGTTCCGGTCCGAGGGCGCGACGGTGGCGCCCCCGGACGCCGACCTGCTCGCGGTCGTCTCGGGCACCAGGGCAAGGCACGTCACCGTGCTGCCCGGTCGCGCGGACCTGCGCGAACCGCTGGCGCTGGTGGCGGCGCAGGCGGTCGCGGCCGGGCAGGACGCGGTGGTGGTGCCCACGTCCTCGCCGGTGCAGGCGCTGGCCGCGCTGGCCGTGCACGACCCGGCGCGGCGGCCGGGTGACGACGTGGTGGCGATGGCCGAGGCCGCGGCGGCGACCCGGCGCGGCGAGGTCGCGGTGTCCGACGGGGAGGCGATCACCTGGGTGGGCCGCGCCCGTCCGGGTGATCTGCTGGGCATGATGGACGGCGAGGTCGTGCTGATCGAGCCGGCCGGCGGCGAGGTGGTCGCGCTCGCGTGCCGGTTGGTCGACCGGATGCTCGCGGGCGGCGGCGAGCTCGTGACCGCGCTCCTGGGCGCGGACGCGCCGGCCGACCTGGAACGATCTCTGGAGGACCACCTCCGCGGCGCGCACCCGGAAGTGGACCTGGCCTGCTACCAGGGCGGACACCTCGGGGCGGTGCTCATTGTCGGTGTCGAGTAGTGGAATGGGCCGCGATGACGACCTTCGACGAGAACCTGGTGTCGGTGCTGGGCAAGAAGAGCGCCGACGCGCTGGAGTCCGGCCTCGGCCTGACCACGGTCGGTGACCTGCTGCGCCACTACCCGCGCCGCTACGACGAGCGCGGCAAGCTCACCGAGATCAAGGGCCTGGAACTGGGCGAGCACGCGACCGTGCAGGCCCGGGTCAAGAGCGCGCGCCAGCGCCGGATGAAGAGCCGCAACGGCGAGCTGCTGGAGGCGGTGATCACCGACGGGTCCTCGGATCTGCACCTGGTGTTCTTCGGCCGCGGCTCGCGCAAGATCGAGCGGGAACTGCTGCCCGGCCGCGAGGCGATGTTCGCGGGCAAGGTCGGCATGTTCAACGGCAAGCTCCAGCTGGCGCACCCGGACTACCAGGTGCTCGACGGCGAGGAGGCCGACTCGCTCGCGAAGTTCGCGGGCGCGTTCATCCCGGTGTACCCGGCGGCGCAGGGCATCCAGTCGTGGAACGTGTCCAACTGCGTCGAGCAGGTGCTGGCGCTGTGGGACGGCGTGGACGTGGACCCGCTGCCCGAGGACCTGCGCGCGGAACGCGGCCTGGTGCCGCTGGAGAAGGCCGTGCGGGACATCCACCGGCCCGACTCCTGGGCCGCGATCACCGTGGCGCAGCAGCGGTTGAAGTGGGACGAGGCGTTGGCCGTGCAGCTGACCCTGGCGCAGCGCCGGCGGTCGACCACGGCGCGGCCGGCGCCCGCGTGCCCGCGCCGGCCGGACCGGGTGCGGGACGCGTTCGACGGGCGGCTGCCGTTCGAGCTGACGGCCGGTCAGGTCGAGGTGGGCGAGCAGATCGCCGAGGACCTGTCCGGCGAGCACCCGATGAACCGGCTGTTGCAGGGCGAGGTCGGCTCGGGCAAGGCCCAGCCGCTGGACGCGCTCGTGCTGACGCCGGAGGGGTTCCGGCCGATGGGGTCGCTCGCGGTCGGCGACCCGGTGGTGGCCGCGGACGGGTCGGTGACCGAGGTCGTCGGCGTGTTCCCGCAGGGTGAGCGCGAGGTCTACCGGGTGGTGCTGTCCGACGGCCGCGCCGTCGAGTGCGACCTGGAGCACCTGTGGTCGGTGCGGGTGGACGGCGAGTGGCGGGTGCTGCCGCTGAGCGCGTTCGCGGGCTCGCCGTGGGAACTGCCGTTGATCACCGCGCCCGACCTGGTCGGCTCGTCGGCCGCGCAACGCTTGCAGGAGTTGAAGGAGCTGCTCGCGGCGGGCGTCGAGGAGGGCGCGCGCGAGCTGGTCGAGTCGCTGGGCGGGGTGTGGCAGGACGGTCCGCGGTTGCCCGCGCACCTCGGGGTGGCCGCGACCCCGGAGCCGCGGCGGTTCGTCGTGCGGGTCGAGCACGTGGGCCGCAAACCCGTGCAGTGCATCGCGATCGCGCACCCGGACCGGCTCTACGTGACCGACCACCACGTCGTCACGCACAACACGATGGTCGCGCTGCGGGCCATGCTCCAGGTGGTCGACGCGGGTCGGCAGGCGGCGATGCTCGCGCCGACGGAGGTGCTGGCCGCGCAGCACGCCCGGTCGTTGCGCGACCTGCTGGGCGACCTCGGTCAGGCGGGCGAGCTGGGCGGCGCGGAGCACGCGACGCGGGTGACCCTGCTGACCGGCTCGATGGGCGCGCCGGCGCGGAAGAAGGCGATGCTGGAGATCGTGTCCGGCGAGGCCGGGATCGTCGTCGGCACGCACGCGCTGATCCAGGACCGGGTGGAGTTCGCCGACCTCGGCCTGGTCGTGGTGGACGAGCAGCACCGGTTCGGCGTCGAGCAGCGGGCCGCGCTGAGCGGGCGGTCCGGCGGGTCGACGCCGCACGTGCTGGTGATGACCGCGACGCCGATCCCGCGCACCGTGGCCATGACGGTGTACGGCGACCTGGAGGTGTCCGCGCTGCGCGAACTGCCGCGGGGCCGTTCGCCGATCAGCACGTCCGTGGTGCCGCTCGCGGAGAAGCCCGCGTGGCTGGACCGGGCGTGGGCGCGGATCCACGAGGAGGTCGGCAAGGGGCACCAGGTGTACGTGGTGTGCCCGCGCATCGGCGACGGCGCGGCGGAGGACGAGGAGCCGCCTAAGGAGGGCAAGGAGCCCGACCGCCGTCCGCCGCTGGCCGTGGTGGACGTGGCGAACCGGTTGGCCGCCGGACCGTTGCGGGGCCTGCGGATCGACATCCTGCACGGCCGGATGCCGCCGGAGGACAAGGACACCGTGATGCGGGCGTTCGCGGCGAACGAGGTGCAGGTGCTGGTCGCCACCACGGTGGTCGAGGTCGGCGTGAACGTGCCCAACGCCACCGTCATGGTGATCATGGACGCGGACCGGTTCGGGGTGAGCCAGCTGCACCAGCTGCGCGGTCGGGTCGGCCGGGGCAGCGCGCCCGGGTTGTGCCTGCTCGTCACCGAGATGCCGGACGGCACCTCGACCATGGAGCGGCTGCGCGCGGTCGAGTCCACCCTGGACGGTTTCGAGCTGGCGCAGCTGGACCTGGAGCTGCGCCGCGAGGGCGACATCCTCGGCGCGGCCCAGTCCGGTCGGCGGTCGGGGTTGAAGATGCTGTCGCTGCTGCGCGACGAGGACGTGATCGCGGAGGCGCGCGAGGTGGCGCGGGACGTGGTCGAGGTCGACCCGGACCTGGCGCGGCACCCCGGTTACGCGTCGCTGGTGGCCGGCCTGCTGGACGCCGAGAGCGCCCGCTACCTGGAGAAGGCATAGTTGTGGACGTGCGCCGCCTGCTGCTGCCCCTCCTCCCGCTCGTGCTCGTCGCCTGCTCGTCGGGCACGCCGACGACCGCGCCGTCGGAGTCGAACCAGCCCAAGGGCGACCTCGCGGTGCTCGCCGAGCGCATCGACCAGCGCCGCGCGGAGCTGAAGACGACCCGCTTCCACACCGTCGGGTTCGCCTCGGACGGCGACGCGACCGAGGTGCGCAACACGGTCGACGGCTCGGTGCGGCAGGAGTCGTCCGGGTTGACCGGCACGATGACGATGGACGTGACGACCGGCGCGCAGCCCGCGAAGAAGATCGACCTGGTGCTGGTGGCCGACGGCGTCTACGTGCACGTGGACGGCGCGCCGATGCCCGAGGGCAAGAAGTGGGGCTACTACAGCCGCGACCGCAGCGGCGACCTCTCGGCCCTGCTGCGCGGTTTCGGGCCGGGCGCGACGGTCGGCGCGGAGCTGGACTACGTGCAGCCGCGCGCGGCGCTGATCCTGGACCGGGTCGACGAGCCGGTCGGCGGCACCCCCGCCACCCGGTACGACCTGGTGGTCGACCCGCAGAAGATGGCGAAGGTCATCCAGGACCCGGACATCCAGCTCCAGCACACCCAGCTCGCCGAGTACGGCGTGAAGATCGCGGCGTCGGTGTGGGTGGACAACACGGGCGCGCCGCTCAAGGCCGAGTACACGTTCACGTTGAACGACAAGGTCGTGAAGCAGTCGTCCAGCACCTTCGAGGACTGGGGCAAGCCGATCGACGTCCCGGTGCCCGCCGAGGCGGAGACGATCCCGGCGGAGCAACTGCCCCAGTAGGGTCCGGCGGGTGTTCCGCCTCGCCGCCGCCGTGCTCACGACCGTCCTGGTCGCCTCCTGCGCCACCTCCGCGCCCGTCGCCGTGCCGTCCGCCACCGCGCCCGCCGGGGTCGACCTGGCGGCGATCGGCGCGTAGGCCCGCGACCGGATGACCGGGAAGGGGTCCGTCCGCTACGTGACGACCCTGGTGTCGACCGAGGACGGGATCCGGACCACGACCGAGCTGAGCGGCGTGTGGCGGCACGACGAGGTCGGCACGTGGGCGTCGATGCGGCTGCGCCGGGTGCCGGAGAAGGGCGGGGAGACCCGGGCCAGGGACACCGACCAGTGGGCGGTGGTGGCGGGCGACCAGCCCGCGCAGTACCTCGGTCGGCTCGGCGGCTGGGGGATGAACACCCGCGTCGAGGACGAGCCGGCGTTCCTGGACCCGGCGGTCGCGGTGGTCGCCGGGGTGCGGGAGAAGCCCGCGGCGGGCACGCCGGCCACCCGCTACGACCTGACCGTGACGACGTCCGCCGCCGCGGCCCGGTTGGCGGACGAGGACCGGCGCGAGCGGTACGGGAAGTCGGGCGCGCCGACGTTCACCGCGTCCTACTGGATCGACGCGGACGGGTTGCCGGTGAAGGCGGTCTACCGGTGGCCGTTCCGCGAGAACGAGGAGTGGACCACGGTGTTCGGCGGTCGGGGCGCGCCGGTGGAGATCGCAGAGCCACCGGTCGAATCGCGGAAACAACGCAATTCGGACACCCTGGACCAGGGGGAATCCTTGCCCGGAATGGTGGGCTCGTCAAGCCGCCGATGAGGTTGGTTATTCCCCGTCCTTTTCATACTAAAGACGGGTGCACTCGAGCGTGTCCGCTCCAATACGTTGGGTGACAAGCCCCTCGCGGCTTCCCTGCATTCTCCCTGTGTTTGCGAGGAGTCACCTTGTTCAAGAAGATCATCACCACGGCCGCCGTCGCGGCCGCCGTCGTCGTCGCGCCCCTGACCGCCGGTCAGGCGTCGGCCGCGCCCGCGCCGCAGGCCCCGGCCGCCGCGCTCGCGACCACCGTCTACTACGACACCACCAGCGCGCCGACCTTCGCCGCCCAGATCCGGCAGGGCGCGGCGAACTGGAACTCGCGCGTCAGCAACGTCAAGCTGGTGGAGCGCAAGGGTTCCGCGTCCCTCAAGTACTACGAGGGCAACGACTCGCGCGGCTCGTACGCCAGCACGAACGGCCACGGCAGCGGGTACATCTTCATCGACTACACCCAGGCCCGCCAGTACAACCAGACGCGCATCACCGCGCACGAGACCGGCCACGCGCTCGGTCTGCCGGACCACTACTCCGGCCCGTGCTCCGAGCTGATGTCCGGTGGCGGCCCCGGCACGTCGTGCACCAACGCCTACCCGAACTCGACGGAGGCCTCCCGGGTGAACAGCCTGTGGGCCAACGGTCTCGCGGCGAACTCCTCGGAGTGGACGCTCACGATCTTCGACCCGGCGCTCGCGGCGGCCGCACCGGCCGCGCACGTCGCCTGACGATCGGCTGATCGACGCGGGGTGGTGGCCTTCCTGACGGCCGCCACCCCGCGTCGTCGTCACCGGACCCTTCGACGTACGCCGTAAGTGCTACTCTGCGCTGGTCAAAGGCAGGGCCGCACTAGTGCATCGGGGATGAGTCGTGACGCAGCCGGCGCCGTTCCAGCGGATCGCGGCCGAGTTGCGCCGACGCGTGGTCGAGGGCGAACTCGCGCCCGGCGACCGGGTGCCGTCGACCCGCGCCATCGTCAAGGAGTGGGGCGTCGCGATGGCCACCGCGACGAAGGTGCTGGCCGTGCTGCGCGACGAGGGCCTGACCC
The DNA here is from genome assembly GCF_040642015.1 of Actinosynnema sp. NPDC020468. Lineage (NCBI taxonomy): Bacteria > Bacillati > Actinomycetota > Actinomycetes > Pseudonocardiales > Pseudonocardiaceae > Actinosynnema > Actinosynnema sp. NPDC020468. The sequence continues at coordinate 15,024 of NZ_JBFAEO010000077.1, read as the reverse complement.
ACGTCGAGCCGGGTGTGGGCACCGTGGTGGCGCACCAGGCCCGGCGCAAGCCGACCGGCGACCGCGAGCTGACCCGCGACCGGGTGGTGGCGGCGGCCGTGGCGATCGCCGACGCGGAGGGCCTCGCGGCACTGTCCATGCGCACCGTCGCGGCGCGACTCGGCGTGGCGACCATGTCGCCGTACCGGTACGTGGGCGGCAAGGACGAGCTGATCGCCCTGATGGCGGACGCGGCGTTCGGCGAGGTCCCGTTCCCGCCCGAACCGGAGCACTGGCGCACCGCGCTGGAGGTCGGCGCGCGTGCGCTGTGGACGGTGCACCGGGCGCACCCGTGGCTCGCCCAACTGGGCCCGATCACCCGGCCGCTGGTGATGCCGAACCTGCTGGCCTACTCGGAGTGGATGCTGCGCGCGCTGTCCGGGCACGGGTTCGACGCGGCGACGATGCTGAACCTCAACGTGCTGCTGTACGGCCACGTCCAGGGGTTGGCCGTGCACCTGGAGCGCGAGGCGAACGAGGCGAGCGCGTCGGGGATGTCCGACGAGCAGTGGCTCGACTCCCAGGAGTGGCGGCTGGCCGAGTTCGTGACACCGGCCGCGCACCCGACGTTCACCGCCGTGCTGGCCTCGCTCACCGACTCGGGCTTCGACCTCGACCTGGACCTGCTGTTCGACCTGGGACTGACCGCGATCCTGAACCACGTCGAGTCCCTGGCCCGCTAACCCTTCGGCTTGGGCAGCTGCTTGGTGGGCTCGTCGCCCTCGCCCTCCAGCGGCGCGAGGCTCGCGACCGCCTTCACGACCGCCTCCTGCACCGCGGACACCTGCTCGGACAACGACTTGCGGGCGGTGCGGAGCTCGGTGAGCTTGCGCTCGGCGGCCGTGGTGCGGCGGTCGGCGTGCGCGTCCGCGTCGGTGATCGTCTTCTCCGCGCGCGCGTTCGCCTCGGCGACCGCCTTCTCCGCCTTGGCCAGGGCTTCGGCCTCGAGCTCGGCCAGCGCCTTCCCGGTTTCGGCGGTCAGCGCCGCCGCGTCCGCGCGCGCCTTCTCCAGCAGCGCGGCGGCCTCGGACTTCGCCTCGACCACGTGCACCTCGTGCTCCTTGCGCAGCGTGGTGCGGAGTTCGTCGTACTCGCGGTCCAGGTCGTCGTGGTAACCCTTGTACTTCTTCTCCAGGTCGCCCCGGCGCTTCTCCAGGTCCGCGCTCTTCTTGTCGTACTCGGCCACGACGCGCTCGCGGTCGGCGCGGGTTTCCGCGAGCAGGGCGCCGTGCTCGGCGGTCAGCTTCGCCCGCTGCTCCTCGAAGGACTTCTCCAACTCGGCCCGGCGCTCGCCGAACGCCTTCTCCAGCTCGGCCACCCGCTGCTGGTCCGCGGCCTCCAGGTGCCGGCGGCGGTCCTCGAGCTCGGCCATCGCGCGCTGGTGCGCGGCGCGGCCCTCGCCCGCGGACCGGTCGGCCTCGGCGCGGGTCTGCTGGGCGGCGTCGAGGGCGGCCTTGCGGATGTCGGAGATCTCCTCCTCCGCCAGCGTCATCATCACGCGCACCCGCTCCGTGACGTTCGACGCGTTGACAGGCGTGTTCGCCAGCCGTTCGACCCGTTGTCGGGCGTCGGAAAGCTCACTGCGCGTGACGCCCAGCTGCCCGGTCAGCTGTGCCACCTGGGCCGTGGCCGCCTCCAGCGCGCCCGTCGCCTTCTTGAGGTCGTTCTCCAGGCGGTTCACGCGTTCGAGCACCTGCCGCTGGTTGTAACCGCGCAGCACGACGTCGAAATGAGTGCGGGCAGCAGGCTGCCCCGTTCCTTCAGCCCCGGCCATGTCCCAACCCTACCGAGATGTCGTCCGAACCCGTCACCCGAACCAGCGAACGGAGTGTAACGGCTCAGTGATCCAGCGCTAACGGACTGCGTCCGCGCAGGGGCTGCGCCGAGAGCGCGCACAGGGGAGAATCCCTCCGCACAACCCCAGGTGGGACCGGACTTGACCGGATGAGTCACCGATCACGATGACGTCCGTCACGTGAGATGGAACTCCCGACAGGCGGGACACACACGGTAACGTGCCTTGATTGACCAGCCGAGTGATCCGGGAGGGAACGCCGAATGTTCCGCAAGGTCCTTGTCGCCAACCGCGGCGAGATCGCGATCCGGGCTTTTCGCGCCGCCTACGAGCTGGGTTCCGGCACGGTTGCGGTGTTCCCCCACGAGGACCGCAACTCGTTGCACCGCTTGAAGGCGGACGAGTCCTACGAGATCGGCGAGCCCGGCCACCCGGTCCGGGCCTACCTGTCGGTGGCCGAGATCATCAAGGCCGCCAAGAAGGCGGGCGCCGACGCGGTCTACCCCGGTTACGGCTTCCTGTCGGAGAACCCCGAACTGGCCCAGGCCTGCGCCGACTCCGGCATCACGTTCGTCGGCCCGCCGACCGACGTGCTGGAGCTGACCGGCAACAAGGCCCGCGCGATCGCCGCCGCCCGCGAGGCGGGTCTGCCGGTGCTGCGGTCGAGCGAGCCCTCCAGCGACATCGACGCGCTGGTCGCGGCCGCCGAGGGCATCGACTTCCCGGTGTTCGTCAAGGCCGTCGCCGGCGGTGGCGGTCGCGGCATGCGGCGGGTCGAGGACCCGGCCGCGTTGCGCGAGTCGCTGGAGGCCGCGTCCCGCGAGGCCGAGTCCGCGTTCGGCGACCCGACGGTGTTCCTCGAGCAGGCCGTGATCGAGCCGCGGCACATCGAGGTGCAGATCCTCGCCGACGGCGTCGGCAACGTGATCCACCTCTTCGAGCGCGACTGCTCCGTGCAGCGGCGGCACCAGAAGGTCATCGAGATCGCGCCCGCGCCGAACCTCGACCCCGAGCTGCGGGCCCGGATGTGCGAGGACGCGGTCAAGTTCGCGCGGCACATCGGGTACCGCAACGCGGGCACCGTCGAGTTCCTGCTCGACCCGCAGGGCCGCTACGTGTTCATCGAGATGAACCCGCGCATCCAGGTCGAGCACACGGTCACCGAGGAGGTGACCGACGTCGACCTCGTGCAGTCGCAGATGCGCATCGCCTCGGGCGAGACGCTGGACGACCTGGGCCTGTCGCAGGACTCCGTGCAGCTGCGCGGCGCCGCGCTCCAGTGCCGCATCACCACCGAGGACCCGGCCAACGGGTTCCGCCCGGACACCGGCATGATCAGCGCCTACCGCTCGCCGGGCGGCTCGGGCATCCGGCTGGACGGCGGCACGACCGGCGCGGGCACCGCCATCGGCGCGCACTTCGACTCGATGCTGGTGAAGCTGACCTGCCGCGGCCGCACGTTCGCCGCCGCCGTGGCCCGCTCCCGCCGCGCGGTCGCCGAGTTCCGCATCCGCGGCGTGTCCACGAACATCCCGTTCCTCCAGGCGGTGCTGGACGACCCGGACTTCTACGAGGGTCGCGTCACCACGTCGTTCATCGAGAAGCGCCCGCAGCTGCTCACCGCGCGCACGCCCGCCGACCGCGGCACGCGCGTCCTGACCTACCTCGCCGACGTGACGGTGAACAAGCCCAACGGCCCGCGCCCGGCCGCGGTCGACCCCCGGGACAAGCTGCCCGAGGCCGACCTGTCCGCCGAGCCGCCCGCCGGGTCCAAGCAGAAGCTGGTCGAGCTCGGCCCCGAGGGCTTCGCCCGGTGGCTGCGCGAGAGCAAGGCGCTGGGCGTCACCGACACGACGTTCCGCGACGCCCACCAGTCGCTGCTCGCCACCCGGGTCCGCACCAAGGACCTGCTGGCCGTGGCGCCGCACGTGGCCCGGTTGACGCCGCAGCTGCTGTCGCTGGAGGCGTGGGGCGGCGCGACGTACGACGTGGCGCTGCGGTTCCTGGCCGAGGACCCGTGGGACCGGTTGGCCGCGCTGCGCGAGGCGGTACCGAACATCACGTTGCAGATGTTGCTGCGCGGTCGGAACACGGTGGGCTACACGCCGTACCCGGAGGCGGTGACGACCGCGTTCGTCGAGGAGGCGACCGCGACCGGCATCGACATCTTCCGGATCTTCGACGCGCTCAACGACGTCGAGCAGATGCGGCCCGCGATCGAGGCCGTGCGGGCGACCGGGACGGCCGTCGCCGAGGTGGCGCTGTGCTACACCTCGGACCTGTCCAACCCGAACGAGAAGCTGTACACGCTGGACTACTACCTGCGGCTGGCCGAGCAGATCGTGTCGGCGGGCGCGCACGTGCTGGCGGTCAAGGACATGGCGGGTCTGCTCCGGCCGCCCGCCGCGGCGAAGCTGATCGCCGCGCTGCGGTCCGAGTTCGACCTGCCGGTGCACCTGCACACGCACGACACGGCCGGTGGCCAGCTGGCGACCTACCTCGCCGCGATCGGGTCCGGTGTGGACGCGGTCGACGGCGCGGCGGCGTCCATGGCGGGCACCACCTCGCAGCCGCCGCTGTCCGCGATCGTGGCGGCGACGGACTACACCGACGTGCAGACCGGGCTCGACCTCCAGGCGGTGTGCGACCTCGAGCCGTACTGGGAGGCCGTGCGCAAGGTCTACGCGCCGTTCGAGTCCGGCATCCCGGGCCCGACGGGTCGCGTGTACCACCACGAGATCCCCGGCGGTCAGCTGTCGAACCTGCGCACCCAGGCGGTCGCGCTCGGGCTCGGGCAGAAGTTCGAGGAGATCGAGTCCATGTACGCGGCGGCCGACCGGATGCTCGGCCGGCTGGTCAAGGTGACGCCGTCGTCCAAGGTCGTCGGCGACCTGGCGCTGCACCTGGTGGGCGCGGGCGTGTCGCCGAAGGAGTTCGAGGCCGAGCCGGGCAAGTTCGACATCCCGTCGTCGGTGATCGGGTTCCTGTCCGGCGAGCTGGGCGACCCGCCCGGCGGCTGGCCGGAGCCGTTCCGCAGCAAGGCGTTGCAGGGCCGTGCCGCGCCGAAGGGCGTCGCCGAGCTGTCCGAGGACGACGAGAAGGGCCTGGAGACGGCCCGCCGCGCCACGCTGAACCGCCTGCTGTTCCCCGCGCCGACCAAGGAGTACCTGGCGCACCGGGAGGCCTACGGCGACACGAGCGTGCTGCGGTCGAAGGACTTCTTCTACGGCTTGAAGCCGGGGGAGGAGTACTCGGTCGACCTGGAGCCGGGCGTGCGACTGCTGATCGGCCTGGAGGCCATCGGCGAGGCGGACGAACGCGGCATGCGCACCGTGATGGCCACCCTGAACGGCCAACTCCGCCCGATCTCGGTCCGCGACCGCTCGGTCGCGGCGGAGATCCCGGCCGCGGAGAAGGCCGACCGCTCGAACCAGAACCACGTCGCGGCCCCGTTCGCGGGCGTGGTGACGCCGTCGGTGGAGGAGGGCGCGTCGGTCGACGCCGGGCAGACCGTGGCGACGATCGAGGCGATGAAGATGGAGGCCGCCATCACCGCCCCCAAGGCCGGTGTGGTGAAGCGGCTGGCGGTGCGCGGGGTGCAGCAGGTGGAAGGCGGCGACCTGCTGATCGTGCTGGAGTAGCGCGGACTTGAGCGAAGGCCGGGCACCTCGGATTCCTCGAGGCCGCCCGGCCTTCGCCGTTCCCGAAGGACGTGTCACGACCCCGCGTGCGCGGGGAAGACTCGTGGGCCGACGGCCTCCCCGGCGACGAGGACGGACCACCCCCGCGCGTGCGGGGAAGACTGTGCGACCGGCCGGCCCCGCATGTCCGTGGCGGGACCACCCCCGCGCGTGCGGGGAAGACCGCCGTGATCTGGATGCGCACCGTGCGACCGTCGGGACCACCCCCGCGCGTGCGGGGAAGACGAGTTCCGGTTCGGTCAGCTGTGGCAGGTGGCGGGACCACCCCCGCGCGTGCGGGGAAGACCGGGTGGTCGAGTCGGACGCCCTCGGTCTGGGGGGACCACCCCCGCGCGTGCGGGGAAGACTGGTACCCGATCAGGAGCTGGTGGGAAGGCGAGGGACCACCCCCGCGCGTGCGGGGAAGACGCGGCTGGCGCGACCGAAGACGGGTCGTGGGAGGGACCACCCCCGCGCGTGCGGGGAAGACACGAAGGGCCGGGAGCTCTCACCCTCCCGACCCGGACCACCCCCGCGCGTGCGGGGAAGACACCTGGCCGGCCTACGGCGGAACGGACGTCTCGGGACCACCCCCGCGCGTGCGGGGAAGACGGAACCATCGGCGGCACTGGCACCCACACGCTTGGACCACCCCCGCGCGTGCGGGGAAGACACTTCGTGAACTGCGGCGTTGCCGGCCGACACCGCGGTTTTCGTTCGGTTCCCCGCGTCGTGCCCGGCAACTTGGGCTGTGCAGAACTGTACGGAGTCGTGAGGTGAGGCGTGGCGGATCGTGCCCGGCATGTCGGCTACCGCGAGATCGCGGACGATCTGCGTTCGCGCATCGACTCCGGGGAGTTGGCTCCCAGGTCCGCGGTGCCGGGTGAGAACGAACTGACGGCGAGGACGGGGTGCCCAGCCGGTGGTGATGGGCCGGGCTGACCATGACCGGGTGGCGCGCCCTCGACCCTCGGGCACGCCTTGCCCTGACGGGTGAAGGTCGGGTGGCGAAGTGGTGCCCTCGGGAGTGCGGTGTTCGTCTCACGGGGAACCCCCGTGTTCCGGGAGGCGTTGGAGGTCGCATGAAGAAGGTTGCAGCAGCCCTGGTGGGACTCGCCGCGGGCGCGGTCGCGTGGGGGTTGCGCGATCTGCCCGCGCAGTTGGGCGCCAAGCCCTCGCCGGCGAAGGTCGGGCGGTCGGCGCGCTACCGGGACGGGAAGTTCCGCAATGCCGCCGTCACCACGACCATGCCTCCCGGCAGCGCCTCGGAGACCTTGCGGGAGTTGGTGTTCGGCAAGCAGCAGCGCAAGCCCGTCGGGCGGGTGCCGCTGGTCGGCAAGGCGCCGGGTGACACGTCCGACGGGTTGCACGTCACCTGGTACGGGCACGCGTCGGCGTTGGTCGAGATCGACGGTGCGCGGATCCTGCTCGATCCCGTGTGGAGCGATCGGTGTTCCCCCTCGCAACTCGTCGGGCCCAAGCGGCTCCACGCGGTGCCGCAGAGCATCGAGGAGGTCGGGCCGGTGGACGCGGTGGTCATCTCGCACGACCACTACGACCACCTGGACCTCGACACCGTCCGCGCCATCGCGCGCGACCAGGACGCCGTGTTCGTCGTGCCGCTGGGCATCGGCGACCACCTGCGCAAGTGGCGCGTCCCCGAGCACCGGATCGTGGAACTGGACTGGGACGAGCGGCACGAGGTCGCCGGTGTCACGCTCGTCGCCACCGCCGCGCAGCACTTCTCCGGTCGCGGCTTCAAGCGCGACGTGACGCTCTGGGCGTCGTGGGTGATCAAGGGCCCGCGGCACCGCGTGTACTACAGCGGCGACACCGGGTACTTCGACGGGTACGCGCGGATCGGCGCGGAGCACGGGCCGTTCGACGCCTCGCTGATCCAGATCGGCGCGTACGGCGTGGGCTGGCCGGACATCCACATGACGCCCGAGGAAGGCGTGCGGGCGCACCGCGACGTGCGGGGCGGCCTGCTGATCCCGGTGCACTGGGGCACGTTCAACCTCGCGCTGCACGACTGGACCGAGCCCGTCGACCGGGTGTGGCGGGAGACCAAGGCGCACGAGGTGCCCCTCGTGGTCCCGAAGCCGGGCGAGCGGATCGACGTGGCGAACCCGCCTACGGTGGACGGATGGTGGCAAACACTCGTCTGAGGACCGCGATCGTCACCGGAGGGGGCACCGGCATCGGCCGGGCCGTCGCCGAGGCGCTGATCGCGGACGGCCTGGAGGTCGTGATCACGGGACGTCGGGCCGACGTCCTGGAGCGGACCGCGAAGGAGATCGGGGCCCGGGCCGTCGACTTCGACGCGGCCGACCCCGAAGCGGTGACCCGCGCGCTCGACCGGCTGCCGTCCGAAGTGGACGTCCTGGTCAACAACGCGGGCGGGGTCGTGCAGGGGCGCGACCTCAAGGAGACCTGGCTCGCCAACTACGAGCTGAACGTGGTCACGGCGGTGCTGGTGACCGAGGCGCTCAAGCCGCGGCTCGCGCAGCACGCGCGGATCGCGACGATCGGGTCCATCGCCGCGCGCAAGGGCGCGGGCTCCTACGGCGCGGCGAAGGCGGCGCTGGAGGCGTGGACGGCCGACCTGGCGTTCGCGCTCGGGTCGCGCGGCGTGACGGCGAACCTGGTCGCACCCGGCTACATCGACGACACCGAGTTCTTCGGCGACACGATGACCGACGAACGCCGCACCTGGCTGGTCGGCAGCACGGCCAACGGCCGGGCGGGCACACCGGCGGACGTGGCGTCCGTCGTGGCGTTCCTCACCTCGCCCGCCGCCGGCCACATCACCGGCCAGGTGGTGCCGGTGAACGGCGGCGCGAACCTGGCACGATAGCCGGCGTGACGAGGATCGTGGCGGGTGTCGCGGGCGGACGACGGCTCCAGGTGCCGCCCGCGGGCACCCGTCCGACCTCGGACCGGGTGCGCGAGGCGCTGTTCAGCTCGCTGGAGGTGCTCGTGGACCTCGACGGCGCCCGGGTCCTCGACCTCTACGCGGGTTCCGGCGCGCTCGGGCTGGAGGCGCTGTCCCGCGGCGCCGCGCACGCCGCGTTCGTGGAGTCGGACAAGCGGGCGGCCGACGTGCTGCGGTCGAACGCCCGCGCGCTGGGCCTGCCGGGCGCGGAGGTGCTGCACCGGACGGCCGAGTCGGCGCTGGCGGTACCCGCGCAGACCCCGTACGACGTGGTCTTCGCCGACCCGCCGTACTCGGTCTCCGACGAGCAGTTGGCGAAGGTCGTGCACGCGCTGGTCCGCAACGGGTTCACCGCCGCGGGGTCGCTGCTGGTCGTGGAACGCGCGTCGAGGTCGCCCGAACCGATCTGGCCCGCGGGGCTGGAATCCTTGCGCACCAAGCGATATGGGGACACGGTGCTGTACTGGGCCGAGCACGTCGACACCCCCGGGTGATGCGGAACACGCACCGGAGGGACATCGTCCGATCGGGTGCTACCGTCCGAAACCATGACGCGTGCCGTGTGCCCCGGCTCCTACGACCCGGCCACCAACGGACACCTGGACATCATCGGCAGAGCGGCGAAGCTCTTCGACGAGGTCGTCGTCGCCGTGCTCATCAACAAGAACAAGAAGACGCTCTTCTCCGTCGAGGAGCGCACCGAGATGTTGCGCGAGGTCACCGCGCAGTGGCCGAACGTGCGGGTCGACTCGTGGCACGGGCTGCTGGTGGACTACTGCCGGGAGAACGACATCCAGGCCATCGTGAAGGGCCTGCGCGCGGTCAGCGACTACGACTACGAGTTGCAGATGGCGCAGATGAACCACCAGCTCACCGGCGTCGAGACGCTGTTCATGCCGACGAACCCGATCTACAGCTTCCTGGCCAGCTCGCTGGTGAAGGACGTGGCGACCTACGGCGGCGACGTGTCCACCCTGCTGCCGCCGACGATCATGGCCCGGTTGAGCCAGCGGCTCGCCGAGCGCCGCTGAGCGGACACCGCGGGTTCACGTCTCGGTGGTCGCGCGATCACCCCGCGTGACTACCGTCGGGGTGCATGAGCATCCTCCAGCGCGCCACCACCGTGGTGCTGTCCCTGCTGCTCGTCCTCGTCGGCGCGGTCCTGCCGGTCACCGCCGCGCCGGCCGCCCTCTCCCCGCTCGCGGCGTGCGGCGACACGTCCGGGTTCACCAGGGTCGCCCTGTCCAGCCTGCCGAGCCAGGCGACCGACACGGTGCGGCTGATCCAGCGCGGCGGTCCGTACCCGTACCCGCAGGACAACCAGACGTTCCAGAACCGCGAGGGCATCCTGCCGTCCTGCGCGACCGGGTACTACCGCGAGTACACGGTGAAGACGCCGGGCAGCTCCACCCGCGGCGCGCGCCGGATCATCACCGGCAACGCCTCCCCGAAGCTCTACTTCTACACCGCCGACCACTACGCGTCGTTCGTGCTGGTGGACGTCTCGCGCTAGGACACACCCCGCCGATCTCCCCGCTCGGGGGAGATCGGCAGGGCACACTGGGTCCGGTAGCTGTTGTGGGCGCGAGGAGTGGTGACGTGTACCGGGTGTTCGAAGCCCTCGACGAGCTGGTCACGATCGTCGAAGAGGCGCGGGGCGTGCCGATGACCTCCGGCTGCGTCGTGCCGCGCGGCGACGTGCTCGAACTGCTTGACGACGTGCGCGACGCCATCCCGGCGGAGCTGGACGACGCCCAGGACGTGCTCGACCACCGCGACGAGCTGGTCGGCAAGGCGCAGCACGAGCTGGAGGCCGTCACCAGCAAGGCGCGCGCGGACGCGGACCGGATCACCAACGAGGCGCAGCACGAGGCCGAGCGGATGCTGTCCGAGGCACGCGCGCGCGCCGAGCGGATGGTGGCCGAGGCCGAGGACCAGGCGCAGCGCACGGTGTCCGCCGGCCGCCAGGAGTACGAGGAGCTGGTGGGCCGCGCGCACTCCGAGGCCGACCGCATGGTCCAGGCCGGCCGGGCGAACTACGAGCGCGCGATCGAGGAGGGCCGGGCGGAGCAGGCGCGCCTGGTCGACGGCACCGAGGTCGTGCAGGCCGCGCACGCCGAGTCCGCCCGGGTGCTCGACGCGGCGCAGGCCGAGTCGCACCGGCTGCGCAGCGAGTGCGACGCGTACGTGGACGGCAAGCTCGCCGACTTCGAGGACCTGCTCGCGCACACCCTGCGCAGCGTGGGCAAGGGCCGCTCGCACCTGCGCGGCCCGGCCGTGGCGTCCGCCGCCGCGCCGTTCGACTACCACGACTGACCGGTGGTCGACACCGGCCGAAGGGTCGGTCCACGAGGGGTTCGCGGGCCGTTCACCTGCCGATTTCACGCTGGGGGCGGTTGTCCCGTACCCTTGATTGGCTGGCCGTGGCAAGTCGCCTTCCCCAGCAAAACCACACATCATGCCTGAACACCGTCACGCCTCCGCGCGTCCCTCAGTCACCGGGCCCTGGGTCATCGACACCAGGGACATCGGTCGTCGAGCGGGCTCTTCCCGCGCCTACCAAAGGTCCGTCCCCGCCGAGGGACTGGGCCTGGAAGGCGTGATCGCCGTTCCGGCGGGCGGCGAGGTCCGGTTGGACCTGCTGCTCGAGTCGGTGGTCGAAGGCGTGCTCGTGACCGGCACGGCGTCGACGCACGTGGCCGGGGAGTGCTCGCGCTGCCTGGACCCGCTGACCGACGACGTCGAGGTGACGTTGACCGAGCTCTACGCGTACCCGGACAGCGCCACCGACGAGACGACCGAGGAGGACGAGGTCTCCCGCTTGCAGGACGACCTGGTCGACCTCGAACCGGTGGTGCGCGACGCCCTCGTGCTCGCGCTGCCGCAGGTACCGCTGTGCTCGCCGGACTGCCTCGGGCTGTGCGTCGACTGCGGCGGAAGGCTGGCCGATCTCGGCCCTGACCACGGGCATGAGACGATTGACCCCCGGTGGGCTGCTCTGCGCGAGCAGTTCGGCGGGAATCGTGACAATCCAGAGGAGAACTAGTCGTGGCCGTCCCGAAGCGGAAGATGTCGCGCTCGAACACGCGCTCGCGCCGCGCTCAGTGGAAGACGTCGGCTGTGCACCTGGTGGCCTGCTCGAACAAGGCTTGCCGCCAGCCGAAGCCCCAGCACGTCGCCTGCCCGGCCTGCGGCCAGTACGACGGCCGCCAGGTCGTCCAGCCGGCCTGATCTCCCTGGCGAAGGTAGCGGCGAACAGTGGGGGGTAGGTCGTCGCGCGGTCGGTCCGCAGACCGCGCCCCGTTGCTCGAAGCGCTCGGCGTCCACCTGGACGCCGAGCTGCTCACGCTCGCGCTCACGCACCGGTCCTACGCGTACGAGAACGGCGGTCTGCCGCCGAACGAACGCCTGGAATTCCTCGGTGACGTGGTGCTCGGGCTCGTGGTCACGGATCACCTGTACCGGACTCATCCCGAGCTGCCCGAGGGGCAGCTTGCCAAGCTCCGCGCGAGCGTGGTGAACATGCACGCGTTGGCGGGCGTGGCCCGCGGGTTGGGTGAGGACGGTCTGGGCGGGCACCTGTTGCTCGGTCGTGGCGAGGAACTGACCGGCGGCAGGGACAAGGCGAGCATCCTCGCCGACGGCCTCGAAGCCGTCATCGGCGCGGTGTACCTGCAATACGGCATCGACACCGCGCGTCAACTGGTCCACCACCTCTTCGACCCGCTGTTGGCCGAGGCGCCGTTGCGCGGCGCGGGGTTGGACTGGAAGACCAGTCTTCAGGAGCTGACCGCGTCGGCGGGCCTGGGTGTCCCGGAGTACCGGGTCGACGACCAGGGGCCGGACCACCGCAAGGAGTTCACCGCGACGGTGCTCGTCGGTGGCCAGGCGCACGGAACCGGCGACGGTCGTACGAAGAAGGAAGCCGAGCAGAAGGCGGCCGAGGCCGCCTACCGCGTGCTGCACGAACGCGTCCGCGCCGAGAAGGAGGCGGCAGCGTCCGGAAACGGGCACGCTCCCGGCGGTTCCACCACACCGCAGACCTCATCCACCGAGGAAGACTGACGCCGTTATGTATGCCACCAACGTCCGGATCAACCGGCGTGCGCGCCACACGCGTCCGTCCCGCCCCCTGAACGCCTCCCGCAGCGGCGGCATCCAGGGTCTGGTGCTCGTGCGGGACACCACCCAGGCGGGTGGCTGGACGCTCCGTCCGACCAAGCCGCAGGCCGCCGCGTACGAACTCCTGGAGGAGTTGGAGCGCGCCGGGGCCGAGCAGGCCGCCGACACCACCGAGGACTGATCACCCGACCGTGCCCGAGTTGCCTGAGGTAGAGGTCGTCCGCCGCGGGCTGCACGAGCACGTCGCGGGCCGGACCGTCGCCGCGGTCCAGGTCCTGCACCCCCGAGCGATCCGCCGCCACCTCCCCGGTGCGGCGGATTTCGCCGTTCGGCTGACCGGCCAGCGGATGGACGCGGCCCGTCGGCGCGGCAAGTACCTGTGGGTGGACCTGTCCGGCGGCGACGCGCTGCTCGCCCACCTGGGCATGAGCGGCCAGATGCTGGTGCAGCCCGCCGACGCGCCCGACGAGAAGCACCTCCGGGTCCGGGTGTCCTTCGAGGACGGTGGCCCGGAGCTGAGGTTCGTCGACCAGCGCACGTTCGGCGGCCTCGCGCTGGCCGAGGTGGTGGAGGTCGACGGCACCGCGCTGCCCGAGCCGGTGGCGCACATCGCCCGCGACCCGATGGACCCCGCGTTCGACCTCGACGCGGCGGTGGCGGCGTTGCGGAGGCGCCGCACCGAGGTCAAGCGGGCACTGCTCGACCAGACCCTGGTGTCCGGGGTGGGCAACATCTACGCCGACGAGGCGCTGTGGCGGACGCGGCTGCACGGGTTGCGGCCGACGGCGAAGCTGACCAGGGCCAAGGGCGTGGAGCTGGTGGAGCACGCCGCCCGGGTGATGCGGGAGGCGTTGGGAGAGGGCGGCACCTCGTTCGACGCGCTCTACGTGAACGTGAACGGGCAATCGGGGTATTTCGACCGTTCGCTGGCCGTCTACGGGCAGGAGCGCAAGCCCTGCAAGCGGTGCGGCACGGCGGTGGTCCGCGAGCCATTCATGAACAGGTCGTCGTATTCGTGTCCCCGGTGCCAGCCCCGGCCCCGTTAGCGATCCGCGAGTCGGCGCAACAGCGGTGTGATCGAACGCAGCTTCGCCAGTTCTTCCTCGGAAAGCTGGGAAAGGCGTGCCGAGAGCAGTTCCGCCTCGCCGTGCGCGAGTGACGCGATGGTGTCGCGACCCGCGCCGGTGAGTTCCACGATGGTGGCGCGGCCGTCGGCCGGGTCGGCTTCGCGACGCACGAGACCGCCCGACTCCAGGCCGGTGACCACGGTCGTCGCGGTCGGCTGGGAGCAGAGCGCGCGCACCGCGATCTCGCCGATCCGCATCGGACCCAGGCTGGCGAGTTCGGAGAGCACCAGCAGTTGGGTCGGTTGGAGGCGTTTCACAGGTGTGGCCTGGCGCAGACTGCGGACCAGTCGGTGCACGGCGACCACGAGTTGTAACGCGTCCTGATTGGTCACACTGGCGGTCATGGGTGACCTCCTCGTGGCTCACTCGCAGTGAGCAGTTGTCCGAATTCGGACAGGACATTCGCACTATCGCAGTACTCCTGTCCAGCGAAGTGATTCATTCGCACCCGTATGTACCCAAGCGGTCCCGCATTCGTGCGGAAAGTGCTCCGACGGCGCAGTGCGAATGCCTCTGGCGCGAACCGTCAAGAGGGCGTAAGGAGTCCGCCGTCCGCCGCGCCGGAGCGTAGTGTCGCAGCGTGACGAAGGTGCTCGTGGTCGACGACGAACCGCAGATCGTGCGGGCGTTGCGCATCAACCTGTCGGCGCGCGGCTACCAGGTGCTGACGGCCGAGTCGGGCACGGCGGCGTTGCGCGCGGCGGCCGACGGGAAGCCGGACGTGGTGGTGCTCGACCTGGGGCTGCCCGACGTCGACGGCAACCAGGTGATCGCGGGGCTGCGCGGCTGGACCACGGTGCCGATCATCGTGCTGTCCGCCCGGACCGACTCGACCGACAAGGTCGAGGCGCTGGACGCGGGCGCGGACGACTACGTGACGAAGCCCTTCGGGATGGACGAGCTGTTGGCCCGGCTGCGCGCGGCGGTGCGCCGGTCGACGGTGCCCGCGGAGGGCGAGGACGCGGTGGTGTCCACGTCGTCGTTCACCATCGACCTGGCGGCCAAGAAGGTGCACAAGGACGGCGCCGAGGTGCACCTGACGCCCACCGAGTGGGGCCTGCTGGAGGTGCTGGCGCGCAACCGGGGCCGGCTGGTGGCGCAGAAGCAGCTGTTGCAGGAGGTCTGGGGCCCGGCCTACGCCAAGGAGACCCACTACCTCCGGGTGTACCTGGCACAGCTGCGCCGCAAGCTCGAACCCGAACCCTCCCGCCCCCGGCACCTGGTGACCGAAGCGGGCATGGCCGACTGGTCGGGGCCGAGTCGGCGGTTGACGCCCACCCGCCCGCCGGGGATGAAGGAACCCTGTCGATCACCGTGGACCACCAC
>NZ_JBFAEO010000076.1:0-28074 GCF_040642015.1 Actinosynnema sp. NPDC020468 | reverse complement strand
GTTAGGGCTCCTACGCGTCGAGGCGGACGGCATGACCGAGCAGGACGGCGGGGCCGATCTGGACCGACGGCTTGCGGACGCCGTCGAACGGCTCGGGCACGGCGTGCGGTCGTTGGCCCAGAGCAGCGCGCGCGAACGCGGGTTGTCCCCGTTGCAGCAGCAGGCCGTGCTCGCGTTGGCCCGGCAGCCGGCCGCCCGCCGGGAGGTCGGCGCGCTGGCGGCGGAGTTCGACGTGACGACGCCGACGATGTCCGACGCGGTCACCGCGTTGGAGCGCAAAGGTCTGGTGGCGCGGACTCCGGGCGTGGACGGCCGGCGGCGGTTGCTCACGCTGACCGAGGCCGGCTCGGCGGTGGCCCGCGACCTCGCGGCGTGGGACGGCCCGGTGCTCGACGCGTTCGGGCGACTGCCGGCCGCGGACCGGGCGACCACGTTGCGCAGCCTGCTGCTGGTCGTCGCGGACCTCCAGCGCCAGGGCGTGGTGAGCGTCGCGCGGACGTGCACCACGTGCCGCTTCTTCGAGGTCGACCGCCACCCGGACCCGGCCGCGCCGCACCACTGCCACCTGCTCCGGGCGCCGCTGCCGTCGAGCGACCTGCGCGTCGACTGCCCCGAGCACCAGCCCGCCGGCTGACGAACGCCGTCCGGCCGAGATCGGTTCGCGCAGTCGGATAGGTAGGAGTCCTAGCTACTTTGTGGCATGCTTTCCGCAAGACGACACGAGGAGGTCCGGTGCGCGCGGTAGTGGTCCAGCACGTCCCGTTCGAGGGTCCCGGTCTGATCGCGCCCCTGCTGGCCGCGGCCGGCGTCGAGGTGGACGTGGTGCGGGTGTACCGGAACGAGCCGCTGCCCGAGGACTTCGACGTGCTGGTGGTGATGGGCGGCCCGATGGGCGCGTTGGACGACCGCGAACACCCGAACCTCGCGGCCGAGCGGGACCTGATCGCGCGGTCCGTCCGCCGGGGCCGGCCGGTGCTCGGCGTGTGCCTGGGCGCGCAGCTGCTCGCCACCGCGCTGGGCGCCCTGCTCGTGCCCGGCGCGGACTTCGAGATCGGCGCCGGCACGGTCGAGCTGACCCCGGACGGGGTGGCGGACCCGGTGCTCGGACCCGCCGGGCCGAGCCTGCCGGTCGTCCACTGGCACCAGGACACCTTCGAGCTGCCCGAGAACGGCGTGCTGCTGGCGAGCACGGACCGCTACCCGAACCAGGCGTTCCGGGTCGGCGAGTCCTACGGCTTCCAGTTCCACGTCGAACTCGACGCCGACGCGCTGGCGCAGATCGAGCCGCACCTGCCCGACGACGTCGTGGTGTCCCCGGAGGACCTTCGCCCGATCTCGGCCGCGGGGGAGCAGGTCCTCGTCCGGTGGATCGACCACGCGCTGTCGGCCGTCGCGCGGCCGTGACCGCCCGCGTGCTGGTGGTGTCGGTCGGCGCGGTGCGGCCCCTGGCCTGGCACGGCCGCTCGGTGCCGTCCGGCATCCGCAAAACCCCCGTCACCGGCCCGGTCGAGGTCACCGAACTCGGTCTGGCCGGCGACGAGCAGGGCGACCGGAAGCACCACGGCGGACCCGACAAGGCCGTGCTGCTGTACCCGAACGAGCACTACGCGGCGTGGCGCCCGCACCTGTCCGACCTCACGCCGCCCGCGTTCGGCGAAAACCTCACCACCACCGGCCTCCTGGAGTCCGACGTCGTGCTGGGCGCGATCTACGAGGTCGGCGACGTGGTCCTCCAGGTCACCCAACCCCGCCGCCCCTGCTACAAGCTCGCCGCCCGCCACGACGTCCCCGACCTGGCCGTGCTCACCCAACGCACCGGCCGAACCGGCTTCTACTGCCGGGTGCTGACCCCCGGAACGGTGACCGCCGACCGCCCCATCACCCTCCGTTCCCGCCCGGCGCACGGCATCACCGTCGCCGAGGCCCACCGCGTGGTCAACGTCGACCGCGCCGACCACGCCGCCGCCCGCCGCCTGCTGGCCCACCCCGAGGCCCTGCCCGCGTCCTGGCTCCCCCTCCTCCGCGACCGCCTGGTCGGTCGACTGGACGACCAGACCCCGCGCCTGCACGGCTGAACCCCGGCGCGGCGCGCGGTCAGCCGCGCAACCAGTCGACCGCCCGCGCCGCCGCGAAACCGAGGAACGCGTCCCGTTCCGGCGCCTGCACCCTGGTGTCGTGGGCGAGCGTGAACACGCCCACCGCGTACCGGCCGCCGTCCGGGTACTCGACCACGCCGACCTCGTTGCGCACCAACGGAAGCGTGCCGGTCTTGCCGGACACCCGGATGCCGTCCTCGTGGAACCCGGACCGCAGCCGGTGCGGCCACACCTGGAGCCCGAGCCAGTTCCGGACGTCCGCGCAGGCCTCGGCGGGCGCGGCCTCGTCCCGCCACACCATCCCGAGCAGCCGGGTGATCTCCTCGGCCGTGGTCCGGCAGGTGTGCTCCGGCCGGAGCGCGCGCAACCCGAGGTACTCGTCCCGGCTCAACCCGGTGAACGCCGCCGGGTCGGAGACGCCCAGGTCGTCCCGCATGGTCTGGAACAGGCCCTCGCAGTCGTAGGGCACGGCGGTCCGCGAGAACCCGAGGTCGGTCAGCAGCCGGGCCACCGCGGGCAGTCCGATCCGCCCGATCACCAGGTCGGTGGCCGCGTTGTCGCTGACCCCGATCATCAGCACGGCCAGGTCGTGCCACGAGATGGTGACCTCGTGCCGGTAGGTCGCCAGCCCGTACGGCGACATCGTGCCGGTGCCGGGTCGGACCGCGACGCGCTCGCCGAGGTCGACCTGCCCGGTCGCGCCCTGCCGGGCCAGCTCCACCGCCACGGGAACCTTGAACACCGAGGCCGCGACCACCGGTTCGGTGCCGTCGACGTCCAGCCGGCGCGGCCCGTCGAGGTCCGCGGCGTGCAGCCACACCCGGACCCCGACCTCCTCGGCCCGGCGCCGGATCCCGGCGACGACCTCCTGCGCGGTCTCCATGTTCGCTCCCTTCGTGGTCCACCAGTGGACGGCCTGACCGACCCGCCGCGCTACGTCGGACCCGATGAACCGACCGCGCCGGGTTGGTCGGCCACCACGAAGACGCTCAGCGCCGGCGGGCCGCCGCGTCGAGCAGGGCGGGCGGGGTGTCGTGCTTCTCGTCCGGCGCGAGGTCGACGCCGGGCGGCACGATCGCGTCGATCGCGTCGAGGACGTCGGCCGGCAGCACGGTGTCCGCGGCGGCGAGCTGGGCGCGCAGGTGGTCGGCGGTGCGCGGCCCGATGATCGCGGCGGTCACGGCCGGGTGCGCGGTGACGAACCCGAGCGCGAGCTGGATCAGGGTCAGGCCGGCCTCGTCGGCGACCTTCGCCAGCCGCTCGACGGCGTCGAGCTTGGCCCGGTTGGCGGGCACCGCGAGGTCGAACCGCTGGGGCAGCAGGGCCGAGCGGTGGGTGGTGACCTCGCGTCCCTCGCGGACCGCGCCGGAGAGCCACCCCGAGGCGAGCGGGCTCCACGCCAGCACGCCGAGCCCGTACTGCCCGGTCACCGGCAGCACGTGCGCCTCGACCGCGCGTTGCAGGATCGAGTAGCCGGGCTGCTCGGTGACGTACCGGCCGAGGTGGTGCTCCCGCGCGGCCCACTCGGCCTGCACGATGCGGTAGGCCGGGAACGTGGACGAGCCGAAGTGGCGGATCTTGCCCGCGCGCTGGAGGTCGGTGAGCGCGGACAGGGTTTCCTCGTCGCTCGTGGTCGGGTCCCAGCGGTGGACCTGGTAGAGGTCGACGTGGTCGACGTCGAGCCGGCGCAGGCTGTTCTCCAGCGCCGTGGTGAGCCACCGCCGCGACGCGCCGCGGTGGTTGCGCTCCTCGCCCATCGGCAGGCCGGCCTTGGTGGCCAGCACGAGGTCGTCCCGGCGGCCCGCGACGGCCTTGCCGACGATCTCCTCGGACTCGCCCTGGCCGTACCGGTCGGCGGTGTCGATCAGGTTGATCCCGGCCTCCAGCGCGAGGTCGACCAGCCCGGTCGCCTCGGCCTGGGTGGTGCGCCCGGTCGCGCCGAAGTTCATCGCGCCCAGCGCGAGGGTGCTGACCTGCACGCCGGTGCGGCCCAAGGTGCGGTACTGCATGACTGCGTCCTCCTCCGTCGGGGGAACTGGTCCGATCGCGCCCGTTCTGGCATCCTGGGCAACCGGAACCATGTTCCGCTACCCAACATACGGAACACGGTTCCGTTTGCCAACCGGAAGGAGCCGGCCGGTGGTCGACAGCACCCCGAGGAAGCGCGCCGACGCCCGGCGCAACGAGTCGGCCCTGCTCGACGCCGCCGCCGCCACATTCGCCACCTCCGGCGTCGACGCGCCGGTCCGCACCATCGCGGCGAAGGCGGGCGTGGGTGTGGCCACCATCTACCGCCACTTCCCGACCCGCGCCGACCTCGTCGTCGCCGTCTACCGCCACCAGGTCGAAGCCTGCGCCGCCGCCGCGCCGGTCCTGCTGGCGGCCGGCCCCACCCCCCACGCGGCCCTGTCCCGCTGGATCGACCTCTTCGTGGACTTCGTCGTCACCAAGCACGGCCTGGCCGAAGCCCTCCAGTCCGACGCGACGACCTTCGACACCCTCCACGCGTACTTCCTGGACCACCTGGTCCCCGCGTGCGCCGCACTCCTGACCGCCGCGGCCGACGCCGGCGAGATCCGCCCGGACACCGACGCCTACGAACTGCTGCGCGCCGTGGGCAACCTCTGCGTGGGCGACAATCCCCGCTACAGCGCCCGGCGCGTGGTCGGTCTCCTCGTCGCCGGCCTCCGCGTCCACTAGCCGATCGCCCGGAAGGAACCGGGTGTACTGCCTGGACGCGATCGTCGCCGCGGCGCCCGTGCTGCGCGCACTGGCCGGCGAGGCGCGCGGTGTGCCGCTCGACGGGCACCTCGTCCTGCTCCCGGTGACCGACGACCTCCGCGCCGACCTCGAGAACCGGCTGGCGGCGTGCTCGGCGACGGGCCCGGTCGCCCACCTCGAAGCCGACTACTTCGGCGGCGTCGGCACGCAGTCGGCCCGGGTCTGGCGCGGCGGGGAGCTCGTCCTCGGCCCACTCCGCCTGGAGGAGGACGACCCGCGCCCACCCGAGGGCACCCCGCTCTCCCGGGCCCTGCGCCACCTGGGAGTCGCGCGCGCCCACCACCACGACGAGTTCGCCGCCGTCGCCCTGGGCCGCCACCGCCGCACCGAGGACTGGGTCGTCACCCCTCCGACTGCCGGCGCCTGATCCGCCCCCGCGCCGTCGACGTCGAGGAACAGCACCGGTCGGGTCACCGCGCACACCCGGCGTTCAGTGCGGGAACACCCGTGCCGGTCGGAGTGCCCGACCGGGCCGGTGGGAGTCGACGATCGCGGACACCTCCATCATGGTCGAGGTCGACCGGATCGCGTCCAGGTACCCCACCGTGCCGGCGTGGCGGCCTGGGCGTCCGCGACCGCGGCCACGTAGGCCTCGGCCTCCACCGAGTCCGACGGGATCGACAGGGCGCCGAACGCCCAGCCGGTCCACCAGCACCCGGTACGCCGCGGCCGGCGGCCGGACCCCGGTGCGCGGGAAGGCGTGCACCGTCGAGGGCAACCCCTGCCCGGCCAACCACCGCGCGAGCGTGCGCTCGGGGAAGTACGTCTCGGACCCGGCGCTGCTGGACCGACCGCCGCGACGTCGGGCGCGATCCAGTCGTCCAGGTCGAGCCGGCCGAGCGCGGAGAACGACAGGTTCGCCAAGTGGACCCGCTTCCCAGGCCCCGCAACGCGAACGCCGGCGGCAACCCCGCGTACACGTCGAAACCGCCTCCCGCGCCCGCGATCAGGACCTCGGACGCGGACGCCGGCCGGGCGAACAGCGGTGGCTCGATCAGCGAGGGCACCACCCGATTGCGGATCGACGCGGAGCGTGACTCAGCGCAACGCGGACAGCAGCAGCGCGTGGTGCCGGCGGACCACCGCGCGGTCGGATTCGGCCCACGCCACGGCTTTCCCGGCGTGTGCCCGCCGTTGCGGCCGCAGCCGCTCGTCGCGCAGGTTCGCCGTCTCCCGCTCCACGACGCGCGTCTGCTGCCGCACCACGGCGTCCAGCAACCGCTCCGGGTCGACGTCGCCGTACCCGTCCCGCAGCTCGCGCAGGTGCGCGGCCTGCTCCTCCACCGGCACGTTGCCCTCCGCCGCGACGCACCAGGTCCACGCCAGGTAGCCGAGATCGTCCAGCGCGACACCCGGAGCGCACGTGGTCCAGTCGATGAAGGCGACCGGGAGCCCGTCCTGGAACACGGTGTTGCACGGGCCCGCGTCCCCGTGCACGACGCACTCCAGGCCGCCCGCGAGCGGGTGCCCGGCCGTCACCTCGTGGAGCCGTCGGAGCATCGTCCCGGCCCGCGCGTACGCGCCCTCGGCCCGCTGCGACGGGTGGTCCGTCGTGCGCCCGGGCACGAAGCTCACCACCTCCCGCCCGCGATCGTCCACACCGAGGTGCCGCGGCGCGTACGGGTAGTCGACGGACTCGAGGTGCCGCAACACCTCCGCGACGAAATCCGACCGGGGCCCGGGCGTGCGCCGCACGGTGTCACCGACGCGCACGACCTCCTCGGTGTCGTTGCCCCCGACCAGCCGCTCCTCGTCCACGCCCCGATGATCATCGGCGTTCCCCGGGCTGTCAACGTCCCCGGCCCTGGCGGACCGGGGACGCGTGCCGGCGTGATCAGACCGCGGCGAGCAGGTACTTCGTCGAGGTCGCGCCCAACCCGCAGCTGTAGTCGATCTTGGTCGCGGTGTAGGTCCACCCGGCGGGCACCGTGCACGCCCACAGCCCGGCCTCGGGCAACCTGACGTAGTACAACGGCTCACACCCCTGATCGGCGCGCACCATGGTGTAGGTCCACCCGGCCGGCACGCGCTTGCACTCCCAGTGCTCCCCGGCCGCCGACGCCGGCCCGCTCGCCATCCCGACCGCGAACACCGCCGCGAACACCACTCCGAGCACCTTGCCGAGCTTCACGAAGCCCACCTCCCACCAGACCGACCAGGCCCCGCCGCGGGACCCGCCCAAGCACAGCAGGCCGCGCGCGACCGTTCATCTGCCAAGTGGTTGAACCAATTCCACGTGACGTACTCCGCACGGCGCCTGCTGGTCGGGCCCGGTTCGTGCCGGCGGGGATCGCGGTCCGTCAGTGCCGTTCGGCGGGCTCCGCGCGAGGACCGGAACAGGAGGTGCGCCCGATGACCGAGCAGGACCCGGGCACCGCGGCCGAACGCCGTCCCGTGGTGCACAACCGGATGTCAGGCCCTTCGACGGGGGTGACCGCGCAGGTGGGTGTGGTGCACGGCGGCCTGCACCTCCACGCGGCCGCCGTGCCGATCGCACCGCGCCAACTGCCCGCCGCGCCGCTCTGGTTCACCGGTCGGGCGGAGCAGGTTGCCGAGCTGGACTCGATCATGGAGAACCGGGTCGGCCCACCGGGCTCCGCCGCCGGGCCGGGCGCGAACCCGACGGTGGCGATGGCGACGCTGGGCGGCCCCGGCGGCATCGGCAAGACCTGGCTCGCACTCCACTGGGCGCACCGCCACGCGCACCGGTTCCCCGACGGCACCCTGTTCGCGGACCTGCGCGGTTTCAGCCCGGTCGGCGAGCCCCTGGCCCCGGACGCCGCGCTGTTCGGCTTCCTCGTCGCGCTCGGCGTGCCACCGGACCGCGTCCCGACCGACCTGGAGGCCAAGGCGGCGCTGTTCCGCAGCGTCGTGGCGGGCAGGCACGTCCTGGTGGTGCTGGACAACGCCCGCACCGCCGACCAGGTGGTCCCGCTGCTGCCCGGCAGCCCGACCTGCGCCGTGGTGGTCACCAGCCGCCACCGCCTGGCGTCGCTCATCGACCGGCACGGCGCCCGTCACCTCCAGCTGGACGGCCTGAGCCACGAGGAGTCGCGCGAGGTGCTCGCCGCCCGGCTGGGCGAACCCCGGATCGCCGCGGAGCCCACCGCTGCCGACGACCTCGTGGAGCTGTGCCGGCGCTACCCGATCGCCCTGTCCATCCTGGCCCGCCACGCCCACGCCCGCCCGACGGTCCCGCTCGCCGAGTGGGTGGCCGAACTGCGCGACCTGGGCCTGGAGATGTTGGCGGACGACGACCCGTCGGCCGGTGTGCCGTCGGTGCTGTCCTGGTCGCTCCGGAGCCTGAACCCGGAGCAGCGCACGATGTTCGCGTTGCTCGGCATCGCGCCCGGCCCCGACACGGGCCTGCCCGCCGCCGCCGGTTTGGCCGGCCGCTCGACCGAGTGGACCAGGAGGGTGCTGCGCGCCCTGGAGAACGCCTCCCTGGTCGACCGGCAGTCGCGTCACCGGTACTCGATGCACGACCTGATCCGCGCCTACGCCGCCTCGCTCGCCGTCGACCTGCCCGGCCGCACCCGCCAGGCCGCGGCGCGCCGGGTGGTCGACTTCTACCTCCACACCGCGCACGCGGCCGACCGGCTTCTCAACCCCCACCGCGACCCGATCCGCCTCGACCCACCCGCGCCCGGAGCCCGGCCGACCGCACCGGGAACCGATCCGGCCGCCGTGGCCTGGTTGGCCGAGGAGCACCCGAACCTGATCGCCGCCCAGCGGGTCGCCGCCGCCGATCGCCTGCACGAGGCGGCGTGGCAACTCGCCTGGTCGCTGCACACCTTCCACGCGAGGCGCGGACACCGGCACGACGACCTGGCCGTGTGGCGGATCGCGCTGGACGCGGCGTCCCACCTGCCCGACCCGAACCACCGCGTCATCGCCCACCGGTGCCTCGGCCGCGCCGCCGCGAGGCTGGGGCGGCACGAGGACGCGGTCGGGCACCTGCGCCGGGCACTCGACCTGGCCGGGTCCTCCCCGGTGGAGCAGGCGCACACCCACCGCGCGTTGGCCTCGGCCTGGGAGCAGCGGGAGGACTACCGGCGGGCGCTGGAGCACGCTCGCCGCGCGCTGGACCTCTACCGCACCCTCGACCGCCCGATCCCGGAGGCGCAGGTGCTCAACGGGGTCGGGTGGTTCGCCGCGCTCCTGCACGAGTTCGACACCGCCCGCGCCCACTGCGAGGCCGCCCTCGCGCTGTTCCGCCGGCACGACGACCCGCCGGGTGAGGCGGCCACCCTGGACAGCCTCGGGTGGATCGCCCACCACACCGGCGACCACCGGGAAGCCGTGCGCCGCCACGAGGAGGCGATCGCGTTGTTCCGGAGCCTGGGCTACCGGTCCGAGGTCGCCAACGCCCTGGAGCGCCTCGGTCAGGCCCACCTCGCCCTCGATCACCCCGAGGAGGCCGGCGCGGCCTGGCGGGAAGCGCTGGACCTCTACCGGGAACAGGGGCGCGACGCCGAGGCCGACCGGGTTCGGCGGCGGTGGGACGGTCTCGGGGGAGTGCGGTCCTGACGGTCCGGAGTGGTCAGGAATCGAGAAGCGGGCGGGGGAGGGGTCCGCCTAGCGTTTTCGCCATGACCTCCATCGACACCATCACCCTCGAGGTGGCCGACGTCGCCGCCGCCGAACGCTTCTACGCCGCCTTCGGGCTCGGGGACCGGCTCGCGCTGCGCGAGTCCCGCGACCCCTCCTCCGGCTTCCGGGGGTTCACCCTGTCGCTCACCGTGCCCCGACCCGCCGACGTCGACGCCCTGGTCGGCGACGCGATCGAGGCGGGCGCCGCGGTGCTCAAGCCCGTCGCGAAGTCCTTCTGGGGTTACGGCGGTGTCGTCCAGGCGCCGGACGGCACGATCTGGAAGGTCGCGACCTCCGCGAAGAAGG
Source organism: Actinosynnema sp. NPDC020468 (assembly GCF_040642015.1). Lineage (NCBI taxonomy): Bacteria > Bacillati > Actinomycetota > Actinomycetes > Pseudonocardiales > Pseudonocardiaceae > Actinosynnema > Actinosynnema sp. NPDC020468. Next base: position 18,298 of record NZ_JBFAEO010000076.1, on the reverse strand, counting down.
ACACCGGGCCGGCCACCCGGAAGATCGACAGCGTGGTGCTGCTGATCGGGGTCGCCGACGTGGCCGCGAGCAAGCGGTTCTACCTCGACCGCGGGCTCACCGCGGCCAAGAGCTTCGGGCGGGTCTACGTCGAGTTCGCCCCCGGCGACGGTGCCGTCACGCTGGCCCTCTACCGTAGGCGCGCACTGGCCAAGGACGCCGGCGTCGCACCGGAGGGCGCGGGGTCGCACCGGATCGCGGTCGGCGGCGCGCCGGAACCCTTCACCGACCCGGACGGGTTCGCCTGGGAGGTCACGTCCGTGCCGGCCACGTCCTGATGTGCCTGTACCGACTGCCCGGCATGGCCGAGGCACTGGCCCGGGCGGCGGAGGGTGAGCGGCCCGAGGAGGACCCGACCCCGGAACCCGCCCGGCGCGCGGCGCCTCCGGACCCGCCCGGGATACTCCGGTCCGTGGACGAGGACCTCCTGCCGTGGCCGGTGTTCGACCTGGTGCGGCTGCCCGGGGGAGCCGACCTGGAGGTGCCGAGGCGGATCCTGGGCGGCGAGTACGTCGCGCTCGACGCGGCGTACGTCCTCGACCGGAATCCCCGGGCCGGCCTGATCGCGTTCGGCCGCGACGCCGGCGGCGGGTTCTTCTGCGTGACCGCCGACACCGGCCACGTGGTGTACGTGGTCACCGACACGGCGCCCGAGACCGTGCCGGTGAACACCGACCTGGCGCGGTTCCGCGAGTGCGCCCGGGCGGTGGTGGAGCTGTTCCCCTTCGGCGAGGACCCGGCGGCCGAACCCGACGACCGCTCCGACGGCGCGGCGGAGGCGCACGAGCGGGCCGGCGCGGCGGTCCGCGCGGTCACCGAGCGGATCGACCCGCCGCTGGTCGAGGCGGGCGGGTTCTGGTTCGACCTCTCCTACGACATCGCGATGGGCGACCGCGCGGTCCGGTGGTACCGGCCGCCGGCCGGGCCCACCGGATGAGGTCGGTCGAGGCCGAACGCCGTCACCCCGGCAGCACGTACTCGTCCCGGCCGACCGGGTGCACCACCCGGAACCGGCTGATCCGCTCCGGTCGGACCGCGACGACCACCTTGTCCGCCACCCCCTCGGGCACCGCGCCGAGCACCGCCGCGACCGTCTCCTCGGCCCGCTCGGTGACGAGGTGGAACCGCACGCCGCCCGCCTCGGCGGCCGCCATCCGCAGCTGAGCACGCGTGCCCGCGGCGACCGCGAACCGGTCCACGTCCGGCACGCCGTGCTCCCGGGTCAGCACCGCGCGCTCGGCGGCCGTCAGGTCCTCGAAGGCGACCACGACCTCCCGCGCCCCACCGGGAGGGTCGAGCGGAACGAGCCCGTCCAACCGCTCGAACGCCGCCCGCGACGCGGTCATCCACTCCCACCCCGCCTCGTTGCCGCGCACCACCGTGTCGACGTCACCCCGGGGAGGCACGCCCCGGAACGGGTTGCCGGGCACGGCCAACTCCGGGTAGTCCAACGCCTCCTCGACCCGCCCACCGCGCACCGAGTCCGCGAGTCGCCCGAGCGGGCCGGTCATCGACCCGGCCCACGCCCCGACCAAGGTGTCGCCGAGCACCATGCCGTGCACCGCCGTCGCCACAGGCGTTGGCGGAAAGGGGAAATCCTCGACCACGCAGACGCCGTCCGCCCGGACCACCAGCGACCACACGTCCTGGTTCTCCGTCCACACCACCACGCCGGCCCCGTCCCGCCGCACCGCGCCCGGCGTCGCCGGGCAGTCCTGCACGGCCCGCAACCGACGCCCCACCAAGGTGAACCACTCGGCGAGCCCCACCGGCAGCGCCCCGCCGACCCGCGCCGCGGCGGCCTCGAGGTCGGCGGGCGGACTGCCGTCGGCGGCGGTCAGGGGTTCGGCGTACCAGCGGTCGACGACGTCGCGCAGCCACGCCCAGCGGTCGGTGTCCAGCAACTCGCGTTGCGCGGCGGAGACGGTCACGCCCGCAACCCCAGGGAACGGCCTACCACGGCACGCTGTCACCGTGGCGGTCCAGGAACCGCAGTCCGGGCACGCCGGCCTGGGCCTCGATCACGTCCACCAGCGCCGGCACGGTGTCCCGCGGTTCCCACGGCGCGTCCGGACCGCCCAGCGCGGTCCGGTTGTGGCCGGGGTCCAGGAGCAGCTTCGTGCGCCCGTCGTGCGCCTGCCGGGTGGCGTAGCTGCGCACCAACTGGTTCAACGCGGCCTTGCTCGCCTTGTACAACTCGTAGCCGTCCTCGGTGTTGAGCGACACGCTGCCCTGCTCGGACGACATCACCGCCACGGTCCCGCCCGGCGGCACGAGGTCGTGGAGGGTGTCCAGCACGCGCAACGGGCTCAGCGCGTTGGTGATCATCACCTCGGCGAACACCCCGGTCGGCACCTCGTGGATCGGCACGTCGCCCCGGTCGATCGCGGCGTTGACGAACAGCAGGTCGAGCCGACGCCCCGCGAGCCGTTCGCGCAGGGCGGCCAGCTGCCCGGGATCGGTCATCTCCAACGACTCGACGGTCAACCGTCCGTCGTGGACCTCGGCCAGGGCGCGCAGCCCACCGTCCTCCCGACGGGCCGTGGCGATCACCCGCCAGCCGCGGCGGGCCAACTCGTCGGCGAGGACGAGACCCAAACCCCGGGACGCCCCGATGACGAGGGCCTGGCGATCGGACGTGGGGGACACGGGAACTCCTTCGAGGTCGATTTGTCTAGACGCAACGTCGCGTCTAGACAGTAGCACGGCCGGGTATCGTGTCCGCGTGCCCGCAGCGACCCCTCCCGGCCGGGCGCGCTCGGGCAACCGGCGCGACGAGGCCGCACGCCTGGCCGTGCTCCACGCCGCCGACGACCTGCTGGTCGAGCACGGCTTCGGCACGCTGACGATCGAGGCGATCGCGCGTCGGGCGGGTGTCGCGAAGCAGACGATCTACCGCTGGTGGCCCTCGAAGGTCGAGATCCTCCTCGACACCCTGGTCGAGGACAGCGCGAAACGGCTCCCCGCCGGGAAACCCACCGCCGACGGCGTCCGCGACCACCTGCGCGCCTTCGCCCGGTTCCTCACCGCGGACCCCGCCGGCAGGGTGCTGCTCGCGCTGCTCGCCCAGGCGCAGCACGACCCCGCGACCGCCGCGAGCCTGCACGAGCGCTTCCTCGGCCCGCGTCGGCAGCGGGACCTGGACCTGATCGCGCACGCGGTCGACGCCGGCGAGATCGCGCCCCGGCTCGACCCGGACGTCCTGGTCGACGCCCTGACCGGCCCGATCGTCTACCGCGCGCTGACCGGCGCGGACGTGACCGACGACCTGGTGGACGCGCTCGTCGCGGACCTGCTCGGGGTCACAGGTCGCCGTCGGTGACCAGGACGAGCGACAAGCCCGTCGGCACCGCGCGCCGCACCCAGTCGGCCGCCAGGTCGAGCACCTCGGCCAACTCCTCCCGCGCGTCCTCGGGTTCGTCCAGCGGCTCGCCGTCCTCGTCCACGAAGGCGTCCTCCGGCAACGCGTCCAGCAACTCCCGCCACCGGTCGCCGGTCCGGTCGAACTCCGCCTCGACCCGGGCCAGCACCTCGGGCGACAGCTCCGTCACGATCGGCCACCACACCCGGTGCCCCTCGCGCCACGGCCAGGAGAGGTTCGAGGTCGCCCACACCGAGGCCAGCCCGGTCAGCCCGATCGCGTCCAGCACCGCGCGCCAGTCCAGCCACATCGTGTCCTGGAGCCACAGCGCCGTCCCGTCGCCCACCCGTTCGCCGACACCCGCCAGCACCGGCACGAGCAGGCGGACCACCTCGGCGGCCCGCTTCTCGTCCGGCCGACCGGCCAGCACCTCGCGGGCGAGCGCGGAGGCGGTCGTCGGGGGTGTGCTCCGGCGGAGGTCGTGGTCGAGGGCGGCCAGGGTGCCGTGCGCGTCGACCAGCAGCCCGTCGGGCTCGCGGCCCGACCCCACCAGCGCCCACAGCCGCTGCGCGGACACGGCGAACCCGACGACATGACGTTCCGACACCGGCCACTCCCACCCTGATCGTCCGACGGCCGCAGGATATCCGGCGCGGTCGCGAGTGGACTCAGGTGAGCGACCGGCGGAAGCGCGCGTCCGCGGACAGCGCCGAGTCCTCCGACAGCAGGACCCGGTGTCGCACGGCCAGTTCGCGCTCGACGCCCGCGATCAGCACGGCGATGGTCGACGGGATCAGCGCGCCCTCGCCCAGCCGCGCGGCCACCTCGGCGAGCGCGGTCCGCAGCAGTCCCGCGTACCGGGCGCGCACCGCGCCCTCGTCCACCGCGGTCGTCCGGACCCAGTCCAGCGGCGGTCGGCCGTGCTGCGCGGCGAACTCCTCCTCGCCCCGGAACACCCAGTAGGAACCGGGAAGCGGGATCGTCGTCGCGCGCAACCACCGCGCGGCGTCCGCCTCGCCACCGCAGCGCGGAGCCTCCTCCCGGCACCGCCCGCACAGCGCGCCGACCACGTGCGACCGCACCGCCCACCCCGAACCGCACCGCACGCACTCCACGGAGAACGCCCTCCTCCACCTCGACTCCCGCCGGGAGGATCGCACCCGGGCCTGCCGCGGTCGTCGGGCGGGGCGCGGAATTGTCGGTGCCTCCCGCTACCGTGCCACCAGATCACGTGATGAGGGAGCGAACGCATGTCTGCCACGACGTACCTTGAGCTGTCCGAGACGGGCGGTGGTGCGCACAAGTTCTACGAGGTGCGGGTAGAGGCCACCGAGGTCACCATCACCTACGGGCGCATCGGGGAACAGGGGCAGGTCCGGACCGCGACCTTCGCCGACCACGACAAGGCGCTCAAGGCGGCCGAGCGCAAGATCGGCGAGAAGGTGCGCAAGGGGTACGCGCCCGCGGTGAAGGGGATGCGCCAGCGCCGCGCGGTGAGCAGGCGGGAGATCGTGAGCACCCGGTCGACCGCGCACCAGGCGCCGGTGCTGTGGCGGTTCGCCTCCGGCGCGCCCGCGTTCGGCATCTTCGTCGGGGAGGACCACGCCTGGGTCGGCAACGAGAAGGGCGACGTCTACACCCTCACCCACGACGGCCGGGTCACCGGCCGGTTCGGCCTGCCGGACTCGGTGAAGTGCATCGTGGCCGACGACTTCTGGATCTACGCGGGCTGCGACGACGGCCAGGTGTACGACCTCGGCGCCAAGGTGCCCCGGGTGGCCTACGAGATCGCCGACGACGTCGACATCTACTGGCTCGACATCCACGACGGCGTGCTGGGCGTGTCCGACCGGCAGGGCCGGGTGACGGTGGTGGACCACGAGGACGAGTTCCAGTGGTCGATGCCCGCGAGCGGGGACAGCGCGTGGATGGTCCGCTGCTCGGCGGAAGGCGTGTTCCACGGCCATTCCCGGGGCGTGACCCACTACACCGGGCGTGGTCACCGGGCGTGGCACGCGGACACCGTCGGCGAGGTGCTGTTCGGCTGGCAGGAGCGCACGGAGGTGTTCGCCGGCACCAGCCGCGGCCGGGTGCACCGGTTCGCGAAGGCCGACGGGCGCCACACCGGCGAGTACCGCTGCGACGCGCCGGTGTTCTCCTGCGCGACCTCGCCCGACGGCGAGTTCGTCTTCGCGGGCGACAACCAGTCCTCTGTGTACTGCTTCGCCGCGGACGGCACCCGGTTGTGGAAGCTCGCCACGGGGTGCGGCTCGGCGTTCTCCATGCAGTACCGCGACGAACGGCTCTACCTGGTGACGACGGACGGCTCGCTCGCCTGCCTGGACGCGAGTCCCGCCGCCGTGCGCGCGGCCGAGCAGGGCGAACTCCCGCCGCGCCAGGACATCAAGGCCGGCGCGATCGACCGCGTCGAGGCGACGGCCGAGGTCGAGGTCGTCTCGCACGTCGAGCCGGGCGAGGGCGTCGTGGTCGAGTGCGTCCAGGAGGGCGGCCGGATCCGGGTGCACGTGGTCTCCGACGGCTACGACCGCGCGTGGGGCGTGCAGTTCCCGAAGAACATCCGCGTGCCCGGTGCCCGCTACCTGGTGTCCGAGGTGGTCACCTCGGCCGGCGGCTCGTTCTACCGCACCAGGGGCGAGATCAAGCGCCTGCGCTGAGCCCGGCGTTCCCGGGCGGTGGCCGCCGCCCGGGAACCGTTGGCGCACCGGCGTTCGGCGGACGCGGGGCGCGCCCGCCGGCCCTCGCGTCCCGCGCCACCCGATCGGGACGCCCGGAATTGTCGGTGGTCGCGGGTAGTTTGTGCCCCGTGGACGTTCGGGAACGGATTCAGGAACTCGCAGACCGGGTCGTGGCGCTGCGCGACGCCTACTACCGGGGTTCGCCGCTGGTGGCGGACGCCGAGTACGACGCGGTCGAGGACGAGCTGCGGGCGCTGGTCGAGGCGAACCCGGAGTGGGCGCCGGATCCGAACCCGCTGGAGCAGGTGGGCGCGCCCGCCGTGCTGCACGCGCCGGTCCGGCACTCGCGCCCGATGCTGTCGCTGGAGAAGACGACCAGGCCCGAGCAGGTCGTGGCGTTCTTCGACCGGTTCCCGGGCCAGTCGGTGGTGGTCATGCCGAAGCTGGACGGGTTGTCGCTGGCGCTGGTCTACGAGGACGGCCGGTTGGCGCGCGCGGTGACCCGGGGTGACGGCACGACGGGCGACGACGTGACACCGCTGGTGCGCGCGCTGGTCGACGGGGTGCCGGAGCGGGTCGGGGCGCAGGGGCGGGTCGAGGTGCGCGGCGAGGCGGTGATGCTGCGGTCGACGTTCGCGGCGTACAACGCGGCGCACCCGGACAAGCCGTTGATCAACCCGCGCAACGCGGCGGCGGGCACGCTGCGCGCCAAGGACCCGGCGGCGGTCGCCGAGCGGCGGCTGTCGTTCTTCGCGTTCGACCTCGACGCGGCCGACGCCGAGGCCGACGTGGAGCAGGGGTTGGGCGCGCTCGGCTTCACCGCGGCCGACATGCGGCACTGCGCCGACGCGGAGGCGGCCCAGGCGGTGATCGGGGAGATCGACGGCGGCCGCGACGAGCGCGACTTCGACCTGGACGGCGCGGTGCTGCGGCTGGCCGACCGAGGCGCGTACGCGGCGGCGGGCACCCGGTCGAACTCGCCGCGCGGCGCGCTGGCGTTCAAGTTCGCCGCCGAGGAGAAGACGACGGTGCTGTCCGATGTGGTCTGGGACGTCGGCAAGACGGGCAAGATCGCCCCGGTCGCGCTGCTGGAGCCGGTGTTCGTGGGCGGCACGACGGTGACCCGCGCGACGCTGGCCAACCAGGAGGTGATCCGGGCCCGCGGCATCCGGATCGGCGACACGGTGCTGGTGCGACGCGCGGGCGACGTGATCCCGTTCGTGGCGGGCGTGCTGGACGAGTCGAAGCGCACCGGCGCGGAGCGGGAGATCGTGCCGCCGGCCGCGTGCCCGTCGTGCGGCCAGGGGTTGATCGAGCAGGGCAACAGCCGCGAGTTGTTCTGCACCAACGTGGGCTGCCCCGCGCAGACCGTGCGCCGGCTGGTGCACTGGGCGTCGCGCGCGGCGGCCGACATCGACGCGGTCGGCACGGTGTGGATCGAGCGGCTGGCCGAGGCGGGCCTCCTCGAGCACCCGTCCGACTTCTACCGGCTGACCCGCGAGACGCTGCTCGAGTTCGACCGCATCGGCGAGGTTTCGGCCACCCGCATGGTCGACTCGATCGCCGCCAGCCGCCGGGTGGGCCTGCGCCGCGCCCTGATCGGCTTCGCCATCCCGATGGCCTCCGAGGGCACCGCCACCCGCCTGTGCCGCGCGGGTTTCGGCTCGCTGGAGGAGGTCGCCGACGCCGACGAGGAACGCCTGGTGTCCGTCGAGGACATCGGCCCCAAGGTCGCCGCGTCCCTGATCGAGCACCTGACCCGACTGCGCCCGGAGCTGGAACGCCTGCGGGAGTTGGGCGTGTCGCTGGACGTGCGCGAGGAGGACCTGCCGCCGGTGGTGGTGTCCGGCGCGCCGCTGGAGGGCAAGACGGTGGTGGTGACGGGCGCGATCAGCGACCCGCGCACCGGCGAGAAGGTCCCGCGCCCCACCTTCCAACGACTGTGCGAAAAGGCGGGCGCCACCACGGCCACGTCGGTCTCGGCGAACACCGACCTGCTGATCACCGGAGCCGACGTCGGCGCGGGCAAGCTCACGAAGGCGGAGAAGCTCGGGGTGGAGGTGGTCGACCAGGGCGAGATCTGGCGGCAACTGATCGACGCCAGGATCGCCTGACCGCGGCGAACGCCGCGAGTCCGCCGAGGCGGCCCGCCGCACCGACCGGGGGAGGAGCGCACCGGGCCGCCTCGCCCACGGACCGGGTCAGCGGGCGAGGGCATCGAACCAGGTGGTCGGCGGCGAGTCCGGCCCCGGCGGCACGTGGCGGTACGTCGTGACCCCGGCCGCACGGGCGGCGGTCAGGTCGGGTTTCGTGCCGCCGACGAACGCGCACGACTCGACCGGGGCCGCGCCGGCGTGGAGGACCGAGGTGATCAGGTCCGGCGCCGGTGGCAGGGTGGCGCGGTCCCGGCCGGCTCGCCCGGCGATCCGGTGCACGTGCGGTTCCAGGCCGTGGAGCACCAGGAACGACTGGAGGACCGCGGCGTCGAGCGCGCCGACGACGGTGATCCGCACCCCGGCCGCGGTGAGCGCGGCGAAGGCGTCGCGGACGCCGGTGGTGGCGCGCGCGGTCGCCACCACCTCGTGCTCGACCCGCCGCCACTGCGCGTACACCGCCTGCTCGGTGGCGGGTCCGATGGACGCCGCGTGCGCCAGCACCACGAACGGGTCGTCGGTCCGCGCCACGGACCGCGGCAAGCCGCCCTCGGCCACCAGCACCCGCAACCGCTCGGCGACCGGCACCACGGCCAACCCCGAGGCGACCGGCCCGTCCAGCGCCACCACCACGTGATCCCGCTCGGCCAACTCTTCCCGCACACCCACGACGCCCCCCCCCCAGAAGTCCGACAACCAGAATGCCCGTCCCTCCCACGCCGCGGTGGCCGACCTAGGATTCCCCCGTGATCGACTTCGACGGCCTGCGCACCGACCGCTCCTGGCGCCTCACCTGGTCCGACGACCGGCTCGAAGAAGCCGTGTTCCGCCTGGAACCGGACACCGCCGCGGAGCGGGGCGCGCTCGTGGCACGGCTCGGCGGGGACGCGAGCGACCCCGAGCAGTGGGAGGCGGTGCTGGTCGAGGCGCTGCTCACCGACCCGGCGGCGGCCGACCTGCGGCGGTTGGAGCTGCACCTGACCGACTTCCACCACTCCGCGCGCCGCGCCGCCGCGGCACTCGGGTCCCGGCGCCGCGAGCGGTTGGCGGAGCTGTACTTCGGTCACGACTTCGAGTTCCTGTACGAGGACGCGGCCACGTCCACCGGTGGCACGGTCGACCCCCTGAGCCGGCTGCACGAGGGCTTCGTGGGCGAAACCGCGCTGTGGGAGGCCCTGCCGGCGCTGCGCGACCTCACCGTCGAGGGCGGCCTGCTGTTCGACGACATCGACGGCGTCGCGCTGAAGTCGTTGACCTCGCTGCGGTTGCGCGGCGCGGTGCTCGCCGGGGGCGAGGTCTTCCCGGGTCGCCTGCCGAGCGTGGTCACGCTGACCCTCGACGTCGCCTCGGACGTCTTCGGCGTCTGCTGCCCGGTCGACCTGCTCGAGGAACTCGACGGCGACCGCTTCCCCGCCCTCCGGCACCTCGACCTGGGCCGGGCCGAGTTCGACCCCGGTGACCTCGCCACGCTCCGCGCGCTCGCCGCCGCCCCGATCCTGCCCCGACTGGAAAGCCTGCGGCTGCGGAGCCTCCTGGTCCCGGACCACGTGGCACCGGACCGACTCGCCGCGCTGGCCGAACTCGCACCCGCGTTCGCCCACCTGGACCTCTCCATCGTCGGGAACGTCGACGTCGAGGGCGCGGACCGCGTTCTCGGCCTCTCCCACCACAAACCCGTGGAATGATCTTGATATGACCGACGACCGCACCTCGGACGACCAGGGCGGCGCGGAGTTCGCGCACCCGGTCACCCTGGAGACCCCCAACCCGGTGAACGTCGTCCTCGACCCCGCCTACCGGATGCCCGGCCACTTCGACCCGGCCCGCGCGGTGCCCGAGGAGGCTCGGCCGACCGACGCGCCGACCGACCTCGAGGCGCTGCGCCGGATCGAGGAGCTGGTGGGGGAGTTCACGACCGAGTACACCGCGCTGACCGGCGCGCCGCCGGAGTTCGGGCCGACCTGCGACGAGGCGGCGTTGCGCGCCGCCGAGCGCGAGTTGGGCGTGCGGCTGCCGGAGGACGTCCGGGCGCTGTACCTGCTGGTCGGGCCGGGGCACGCGGACACCGGGCTGCTCGGCCTGTACGGACTGGTCCCGTTGTCCCGGGTGGTCGCGAGCCGGTTCGACCGGATGGACACGTGGGCCGCCGGCGTCGACCTGTTCGGCCGCGACCGGGTGATGCTCGAATCGGTGCCCCACGGCCGGGTCCGCACCGGCCGGCGCAACGCCGCGTGGGTGGTGATCGCGGACGACCAGGCGGGCAACGACCTCGCCGTCGACCTCGATCCCGCGCCGGGCGGGCGGAGCGGTCAGGTCATCGCCTACGGCCGGGACTTCGACGGCCCGGTCGGGTACGTCGCCGACTCGGTGTCGGCGCACCTCGCCCGCGTGGTCGAGGCGTTCCGGCGCGGTGACGCGACGTGGGACGCCGAGGAGGAGTACCTGTCGATCACCGTGCCGGACCCGAGCGGCGTCCGGTACTCCCGGTCGGTGTCGGTCGGGTCGGCCGACGTCGCGTCGCTGCTCGCCGGCACGCCGTCCCTCGACACGCTCCAACGCCTGTACCTCAACGACGCCGACGCGCTCGACCTGCGTGCCCTCGCCGCCGTCCCCCACCTGCGCGACCTGAGGGTCCACCGCGCCGGCACCGTCGAGCTGTGGCTCCCGGGCGCCGTCCAGGCCCTCCGGCTCGACGCGAGGGAGGCCGACCTGTCCGCGATCGCCGGGCACCCGGCGCTGTGGGACCTCGTGTTGTCCGGGCACCCGGTGCGCGCCGCCGACCTGGCCGCGCTGCCCGCGTTGCGCCACCTCGACCTGTCCCGCGCCGAGGTGGACGACGTGACCGCGCTGGCCGACCTGGACCTGCGGGTGCTGACGCTGAACCCCGGGCAGTGGCGCCTGCTCCGCGAGGCCGGGCCCCTTCCGGGTCGACTGGCGGGCGTCGGGCTCGACGGCGCGACCCGGTTGGCGGACGCGGTGGCGTGGCAGCGTTGGATCACGGTGACCTGACACACCGGGGTGCGGTGAGCTGACGTGCACCGCACCCCGGTGTGTCAGGTCGGGAGCAGGCCGTCGACCCGGCCGGTGTGGTCGGGCAGGATCCGGCCCGGGTCGGTGCCCAGCACGCCCGCCAGCAGGGTCGCGTAGAGGTCGCGGAAGTCGGTGGTGTGCTTCAGGTCGCCGTCGTCCAGGTCGGTCAGGCTCGGCTGGGCGCCGTGGAACCCGGGCCGGACCCGGTCGCCCAGCACGAAGACCGGGCCCGCGGTGCCGTGGTCGGTGCCGTCGCTCGCGTTCGCCTTCACCCGGCGGCCGAACTCCGAGTACACCAGCACCACCACCTGCCGGCCGCGGTCGGACTTCTTCAGGCGGGCCACGAACGTCGTCAACGCCCCGTCGAGTTCGCCGAGCAGCCGCTGCTGGGTCGCGCGTTCGTCGGCGTGCGTGTCGAAACCGCCGAGCGACACCGAGTACGCCCTGGTCGGCACACCCGCCTCCACCAGCGTCGCGACCAGGTCCAGCTGCCCGGCCAGGTTCGACGCGCCACCCGCCGACGCGCCCTTGTCCCGCTCCTCGTCCGGGTCGTCCTCGGTCGGGTCGTCGTGGGTCGCCCCGCCGAGCACCTTCACCGCGTCGTGCAGGTCGGCGATCGACCGCGCGGCCCGGGCCTGCCACCGCTCCTCGCCGGGCACCGGCGCGCCCAGCGCCGCGAATGCCTCGCCGAGCTTGCCGGTGGGCAACGTCAGGCCTCCCACCGGGAACGACGCGGCCGCGGTCTGCTCGCCGGCCAGCAGGGGCGGCAGCACGGGTTCCACGGACAGCGCCCTCAGCGGGTCCGCGCCGGTCGCGTCCAGCCAGCGGCCGAGCCACCCGGTCGGCACGGACGTCTTCGGCGACGCGGTCTGCCAGATCGCCATCGACCGGAAGTGGCTGTGGTCGGGCGTCGGGTAGCCGACGCCGCGCACGATCGCGAGGCCCCGGGAATCCCACAAACCCTTGAGGCCCTTCATCCCCGGGTTCAGGCCGAGGCCCTCACCGAGGTCCAGCACCTCCTCGGGCCGGTAGGCCAGGTCCGGTCGGGCGTCCTGGTAGGCGCGGTCGGTCGCGGGCACCACGGTGTTCAGGCCGTCGTTGCCGCCGTACAGGGTGACGACGACCAGCACGCCCGCGTTCGGGTCGAGCGGGTCGGTCGCCGCGGCGGAGAGCAGGTCGGCCCAGTCGACCCGGGTCGCGCCGATCGCGAGCGCGCCCGCCGCCGTCACGCCGGAGAAGGTCAGGAACCGCCGTCGGGTCAGGTTCTTCATGTGCTCACCACGTATTCCGGGGCGCAGGCGGCGATCGCCACGAGCTGCGCCGGGTCGGCGGCCACGGTCCGGAGCGCGGCGGCGGTGCGGTCGGACCACGTGTCGACGCCCAGCAGCGCGCCCACCGACTCGATCCCGTCGACCGCGTGGAGGTCGGCGTGCCCGGCGACGAGCCGCGCGACGTCCAGCCGCGCGAGACCCGCCGCCGTGGTCAGCCACGCGCCGCCGGCCGCCCAGCCGCCGACGCTGGGTGGGCGGAACGGGAGCTGCCCCATGCCGCGCAACCCCGCGCCGAGTCGGGCGACCGTCTTGCCGTCCATTGTGGACGTTTTCACGTCGAGTGCGCGCAGCAGTCCCACCAGCCACTCGACCGGCTGCTTCACCAGCGTGGTGGCCGAGTCGTGGAACGCCGGCTCGTGCGCGATGGCCCGCAGCACGGACCGCGTGTCGGTCCCGTGGGCGGCGACCAGCCTGGCGGTCGTCGCGTCGTCCGGGGGAGTGGCCGACACGAGCCGCGCCCACAGCCGTCCGACCACGAACCGCGCCGACTCGGGTCGGCTCAGCACCAGGTCCACGAAGGACTCGGCGGTGAAGTCGCCGTGCCGGCCCAGGATCTGCTTGTCGCCGGTGTCGCGGCGGGAGGTGGCCAGGCGCGCGTCGCCGGTGTCGCGGCGCACGGTCCACCCGGTGAGCGCGCGGGCCGACTCGCGGACGTCCTGCTCGGTGTAGTGGCCGATGCCGAGCGCGAACAGCTCGAGGAACTCGCGGGCGAGGTTCTCGTTCGGCGAGCCGACCCGGTTGTCGTTGCCGTCCAACCACACCAGCATCGCCGGGTCGGTGATCATCGCCTTGGCCAGCGGCGCGAACGGCCCCGCACCGAGCTTCCGGAACGTCTCGTTCTGCGCCAGCATCAACCGCGGCGACCGCACCTTCTGCTCGCTGGTCGCGAAGTGCCCGTGCCAGAACCACGCGAGCCGCTCCACCGCGGGCACGTCCACCGACGCCATCCGGTCGACCCACCACCACGTCAACGCGCGCTCGTCCTCGGCCCGCTGCCGGGCCGCCGCCCGCCGACCCTGCCTGTCCGCCTTGGCGACCTTCGCGACCTCGCGCAACACCGGCGGCTCGGCCCCGCCCACTCCCGCCGACGCGCCGAGCAGCCGGTCCACCGTGGCCTCGAACCCCACCGCCAACTCGCCGGGTCGGGGCCCGAAGCCGAAGCGCTCGTGCAACCTGCGCACGACCGCCCGCTCCCCGAGTTCCGCCATGGCCGGAAGCATGTTCGCCCGCCGCCCCCGACGGCCACCCGCCCACCGATTCCTTCAGTGTCCGCTCAGCGGAACCCCGTCCGGCGACGTCCGCGCGCCAAAATCCGCCACGCCGGATCGTCCCCATGTCGAATCATAGAATCGTAGAACAATCCCCACATTCACCTGTTCAACGACTACTCGTAGTGCCGAATGCCGGCGGCGAGGGTGGTGGCCCACGGGGCGTCGACCGAATCCGCGGCCGAGGCGACGACCAGGTGGCAGAGCGCGCCGCGGGCGAAGAAGTCCTGGACCTGGGCCTCGGTGCCGCCGGACACGCTCCGCACGTACTCGACCGCCCGCGCGTACCCCCGCTGCACGACCTCGCGCACCGCGGGTTCGGAGAGCGCCGCGCACTGGGCGTGCATCTGCACCGCGAGCAACGCCGTCTCCGACCCGATGAGCCGGGCGTAGGTGTCGCCCATCGCCCACAGCACGGCCTCGGCCGAACCGCCGTCGGCCGCGGCCGCCCCCTCGGCGAAACCGTCCCGGATCCGCGCGAAGCAGTGCTCCACCACGGCCAGGAACAACGCCTCCTTGTCGGGGAACAGCCGGTACACGTAAGCCTGCGAAATGCCCGCCGACTTGGCCACCTCGCCCGTGGTGGTGCCGTAGTACCCGCGCGCCGCGAACGCGCCGATGGCCGTCCGCAACACGGTGTCCCGACGCTCGTCGGCGGTCGACAACTTGCGCGCAGAGGCCTCAGGCATAAGGAGTAATCAACCACTCACACCCCACGCCGGTCAAGCAGCCCAACTCCCACACCGGTCCGGACCGAACCCAGTCGACCTGATCCCGCCCGGCCCGACCCGAACTGCCCGACCTGATCCGGCCGACCCGATCCAGCCGACTCAACCCGGCCCGAGCCGAGCCGCCCGACTTGGCCCGCCTGACCCGACACTGCATGCCCTGCCTAACCCGACCCGAGCCGACTGGGCCTGACCCGAGCCGACCCGAGCCGAGCCGACCCGAGCTGACTCGGCCTGACCTGGCTCGGCCTGGCTGACCCGACCCGGCCTGCCCTGCATCCCCGCCCTGCCCGGCCTGCCCGGCCTGACTCAATCCGGCCCGGCGCGGCCTGATCCGGCCCGAGCTCCCCGGCCCGGCCAACTCGAGCCGGCCCCGCCTGACCCAACCCGAGCTGCCCGACCCGAGTCGCCCGAGCGGGCTCGACTCGGACTGTGCCGGGTCGAGCGGCGTACCTCCCAACTGGCTCGAATCGCTCGGCCCGCGCCGGCGGGCCTTGGGGCCGCCGACCGGAGCCATGCCGCGCCGCGCGCCGCCGAACCGGTTCGAACCGGCCCGCCTCGAAAATCCGGTTCCCGAACGCCCCGTGCCCGGGCCGCCTCCTGAGCGGTCCGGGCACGAGGCGGCGGAAGGGTGGGTCGGGGCTCAGGCGAACGGGCCGATCAGGTCCGGCACGGTGTGCAGGCGGCCGTTCTTCACCACCGACGTCACGTTGGCCAGGGCGTTGATGTCCTGGCTCGCGTTGCCGGAGGTGATCACCAGGTCGGCGAGCTTGCCCTCCTCCACGCTGCCCAGGTCGTCCTCCACCCCCAACTGCCTGGCCGGCAGCAGGGTCGCCGACTGCAACGCCTGGAACGGCGTCATGCCGTACTTCGCCATCGAGCGCAGGTTCAGGTGCAGGCTGACGGCCGTGCTGTCCAACGGCGAGTCGGTGCCCGCCAGCACGATCGCGCCGGCGCCCACCAGCCGCTTCACCAGGTCGACATCCCGCTTGGCCTGCGCGGGCGAGCCGTCCAGGAAGCCGCACGGGCCGCGGCCCTGCGCGCACAGCAGCTTCGCGTTGAGCGCCTGCTGGTCCTGCGTCGTGTACAGCGCGCGCACCCGCGGGTCGGTGACCAGCCCCGGCTCGTCGGCCAGCAGCGAACTCGCGCTGAACATGGTGGTGGAGAACGGCATCCTGCTGCGCGACGCCAGCTGGATCACGTCGTCGTACACCCCGCCGTAGGACGCCTCGCGGGCGAACCCGAAGCCCCACTTGGAGGGGCCGGCCAGGTGCTCCTTCATGTCGACGCCGTGCGCCACCGCCGGGTACAGGTAGTGCGACGTGGTCGGGATGCCGATCGCGTGCGCCTTCTGCGCCACCTCGGCCTGCCACGACACCGGGAACCGCTCGTAGGTCTTGATCAGGTCGTAGCCGAGCGCCCGGGCCCGGTCCAGCTCCAGGTCGAGCTGCTGGTGCGTGCGCACCGGCCGGGCGAACTCCCAGCCCAGCCGCGAGCCGTCCAGCATCTCGCCGGTCATGAAGAACCGCGGCCCGATCCGCGCGCCGGACGCCAGCGACTCGCGGTCCTCCAGCGCCCGGTACGCCGGGTCGCCGGTCGACCGGGTGGTGGTGATGCCGTAGGACAGCAGCAGCCTGCCCTGCCGGTCGCCGAACGACTTCGCCCGGATCTCCTGGTGGTTGTGCATGTCCACCAACCCGGGCGTGACGGTCTCCTTGCTCGCGTCGACGAACGTCCAACCCTGCTTCGGCCGGTCCGCGCGGTGCGGTTCGATCGTCCGGATCCGGTTGCCCACCACCACGATGTCGACGTTCTCGCGCGGCTGGGCGTTGCGGCCGTCCCACAGCCGCCCGGCGTGGATCACCAGCCGGGTGTCGGGCCGGTCCTGGGTGTAGGTCAGCCGCACCGGCACGTCCCGCGCCCGGCCGTCCAGTGTGGACAGTCGAAGGCCGCCGTTGTGCAGGTAGAGCAGCGACCCGCCGCCGAACGTGGGCGCGTCGGCCGACTCGCGGGTGATCTGCCTGACCGGTCCGGTCGGGGTGCCCGTCGCGTCGACCGGCAGCACCTGCACCACGCCGTCCAGGGTGAAGACCAGGCCGTTCGGGGTCCAGATCGGCCCGTCGTCGCCCCGGCTGGTGATCGAGGCGAACGGCGCGGGCTCGACGGTGCGGGTCGCGCCGGTCGCCACGTCGAGCAGCAGGATCCGGTTCAGGTCGGCCGACGACACGGCCATCGCCAGCGTGCGCCCGTCCGGCGACCAGCTCGGCCGGCCGGACGCGTTGAGCGGCGGGGTCAACCTGGTCAGGGCGCCGGAGGCGACGTCGACGGCCCACGTCGCGAAGTTCTGGTCCTGGAAGGCGAGCCTCGACCCGTCCGGCGACCAGGCGGGCGAGAACTCCGCGCCGTCGACCGAGGTCACCCGCTTCTCGGTGCGCGCGGCCACGTCGAGCACGTACAGGTCCTCGGTGCCCGCCTTGTCCGAGGCGTAGGCGATCTTCGCGCCGTCCGGCGACCACGCCGGGTCCAGCTCGTTGAACCCGTCCTTGGCCAACCGCCGGGGCAACCCGCCGACCGGCATGGTCCAGATGTCGTTGAGCGCCTTGAACACCACGGTCTTGCCGTCCGGCGACAGCGCGGGCGCGACGACGCCGCGCACCTGCTGGGGTTTGCCCGCGTCGAAGTCGTGCTCCTTGGGCGGGTACTGGTCGCGCTCCAGCGTCAACGTCGCCGAGAACGGCACCGTCCGGGACGCGCCGTCGGCCGCCTTGGACACCACGATCTTCCCGTTGGCGCCGTAGACGATCTCGTCGGCCGAGGCCCAGCGCGGCGGGAACGGGAACACGTCGGTGTAGGTGCCGACCGAGCGCACCGCGCTGCCCTCGGACACCTGGAGCACCCGCCCGTTCTGGGTGGTCCGGACGAACGCGAGCCGCTTGCCGTCCGGCGACCACGAGGGCGCCGTGAGGAAACCGGCGCTCGCGGGCACCAGCACGCTGACCGCGCCGTCGGCCAGCGACACGCTCTCGACCGTGTTGCCCTGGGTGTAGGCGATGCTGCGCCCGTCGGGCGCCCAGGTCGGCTGCGACTCCTGGCCCGCCGCGGTGGTGACCCGCCGCAGCGCGCCGCTCGCCACGTCCACCGTCCAGATGTCGGAGGTGCCCTCGCGGTCGGACGCGAACGCGAGGAACTTCCCGTCGGGCGACCACGCCGGGTACAGGTCGTCGTACTCGCCCTTGGTCACCTGCCGCACGTCCCGGCCGTCGGCGCCGAGGGTGCGCAGGTGGAACGTGCCGTCGGCGAACGACTGCACCGCGATCCGGCTGCCGTCGGGGGAGAAGGACGGCCAGAACGGGTCCAGGAAGTCATCCGCGATCGGGGTGGCCGCACCGCCGGTCGGCGGCAGCGAGAACAGCTTGCCCTGGAGGTCGAACACGAGGGTGCCGTCCCGCGGCGAGACGGTGACGGCGAGGTTCGTGCCCTCGGAGACGGTGACCGAGGTGGTCGTCGGTGTGGAGGGTGGTCGTGCTTGCGCGGGTGGCGCGGAGGCCAGCAGGCACAGCACCACGACGGGAAGGGTTTTCACGACGGGCACTCCTAGCCGGGAGCCGCGCCGGGGTGCCGACGGACCGGCTGGTGATCACCCTGCCGGAGCACGGCAACGTGGCGTCGGCGAGCCTGCCGCTGCAACTGGT
>NZ_JBFAEO010000075.1:0-31542 GCF_040642015.1 Actinosynnema sp. NPDC020468 | reverse complement strand
GTGATCGGCGCCGATGCCGATCACCACCCGCCGGGCCCGTCCTCCTGCGGTTCCCCGGCCGGCGCAGGCTCCTCCCGGCCGGGGCGCCGGGAGGACTAGACGCCCTGGGGCCTGCTGATGCGCTGCCCGAGCCCGCCGTCGATGTTCAGCTCGGCGCCGGTGGTGAAGGTCGCGTCGAACGCGAGGAACAGCACCGCCTTGGCGACCTCGTCGGACGAGCCGTGCCGGCGCATCGGGGTCAGGTCGTCGCCGACCTTCTCGAACGCGGCCAGCAGCTCCGGCGGCGCGCCGGTGATGCCCGCGGTCGGCGTGGTGATGAAACCGGGGCTGACCGCGTTGACCCGGATCTCCCGCGGCAGCAGCTCGGCCGCGATGACCTTGGTGAACGACCGGATCGCGGCCTTGGACGCGGAGTAGGCGCCCATGCCGGGGTTGCCCGAGGAGTTGGCGATCGAGGTGGTGAACACGATCGCGCCACCGTCCTTGATCAGCGGGGCGAGCTTCTGCGCGGTGAAGAACGCGCCCTTGGTGTTGATCGCGAAGGTCTGGTCGAAGTGCTCTTCGGTGACCTGGGCGAACGGGCCGAGCTGGGCGAAACCCGCGTTGACGAACAGCAGGTCGATCTGCCCGAACTTCTCCTCGACCGTCGCGGCGAGCGCGTCGATGTCGGCCAGCACGGCGGTGTCGGACCGCACGGCGTGGCCGTGCTCGCCGAGCAACTCCTGGGCGTCCGCCAGGTTCTTCTCGTTGCGGCCGGTGACGATGACCTCGCCACCCTCCTCGACCAGTGCCTGCGCCGTGGCCAGACCCATGCCGATCGTGCCACCGGTGATGACTGCCTTTTTGCCTGCGTACCTGCTCATGGGTCCCCTCAAGAGATTTTTTGGTGCGCGGACAGAATCGCCCGATCGCGGTCCGGTTCACAAGTACGCACACGCAAGTCAGTACTTACCTCCAGGTCAGTGTCGGGCGCGGAAGACCGTTCCATGAGCATTCGATTACGCCCGGACTCCTAGTCTCACGGCACTTGTCAACTCCCGTGGAGACTGCCATGACGTCCGAACAAACCTGCCCTTTCGCCATTGACGCGACCGGACGCGACATCCAGGGCGAAGCGGCCCTGCTGCGCGCCCGCGGCCCGGTCACCCGGGTCGAACTGCCCGGCGGGGTGCCCGCGTGGTCGGTCACGGACCACGGCCTCGCGAAGCGGCTGCTGACCGACCCGAGGGTGTCCCGGGACGCCTACCGCCACTGGCCCACCTGGGAGAACGGCGAGGGCGAGTTCGCGCGGACGTGGTCGCTCGCGATCTGGGTCCAGGACCGCAACATGATCACCGCCTACGGCGCCGAGCACACCCGGTTGCGCAAGCTGGTGGCCAAGGCCTTCACCGCCCGGCGCACCGCCGCGCTGCGGCCGCGGATCGAGGCGGTCACCGCGGAGCTGCTCGACCGGATCGCCGAGACGCCGGCCGGTCACCCGGTCGACCTGCGGGCCGAGTTCGCCTACCCGTTGCCCACCAGGGTGATCTCCGAACTGCTCGGGGTGCCCGAGGACCTGCGGGGCGACCTGCTGAGCCGGATGCACGCGATCTTCGACACCTCGTTGTCCGAACAGGAGGCCGGCGCGAACCTGGAGGCGTTGTACGGCCTCGCGGTCGACTTCATCGAGCACAAGCGGCGCAACCCCGGCGACGACCTCACCAGCACCCTGATCGCGGTGCGCGACGACGAGGACGGCGGCGCGGGGCTCACCGAGACCGAGCTGATCGACACCGTCTTCCTGATGTACACGGCGGGTCACGAGACCACGGTGAACCTGATCGACCAGGCCGCCGTCGCGCTGCTGTCGCACCCGGAGCAGCTCGAGCGGGTGCTGGCGGGCGAGTCCGGTTGGGACGACGTGGTCGAGGAGACGCTGCGCTGGCAGTCGCCGGTGGGCAGCCTGCCGCTGCGGTTCGCGGTGGAGGACGTCGAGGTCGACGGCGTCACGATCGCCAAGGGCGACGCGATCCTGATCTCGTTCAGCGGCGCGGGCCGGGACCCGAAGGTGCACGGGGAGACCGTGGACGAGTTCGACATCACCCGCCCGACCCGCCGCGACCACCTGTCGTTCGGCCACGGCGTGCACTTCTGCCTCGGCGCGCCGCTGGCCAGGCTGGAGGCCGCGGTGGCGCTGCCCGCGCTGTTCGCCCGGTTCCCCGGGCTCGCGGCGGCCGACCCGACCACGCCGCTGAGGCCGGTGGGCTCGTTCGTGTCCAACGGGCACGAGTCGATCCCGGTGCTGCTCAACGCCTGAGCACGACGGAGAACCCCCTCGTGGCGCGGCCGTCCGAGGGGGTTCCCGTCGTGCTCGGGGTCGTCCGCCGGGCTCAGGCGGCGCCGGCCTCGACCTCGCCGTCGCCGAACGGGTTGTCCACCGCGAACAGCCAGCGGCCGTCGGCGCCGCGCCGCAGCACGTCCAAACCCCGGCCCCGCAACACCTCCGGCTCCCCGCCGTCGGGGTTCGGCACGCTGATCGTCCAGTCCACCACGAGCAGCGCGGCGTCCCGGGTCACGTGCGACTCGACCAGGTCCGCGGTCATCGTGGGACCCGCGGCGAGGAACTCGGCGAGCGAGTCCCGGCGCGCCTGGCCGGTGAGCGGGTTCCCGGGCTCCCACACCGAGATCGCGTCCTCGGTGTACATGGTCTCGATGGTCTCGACGTCGCCCGCGTTGAACAGCTCGACGTAGCGCCGACCGTGCTCCTCCGCGGCGGCGATCAGGTCGGTGATTTCCAGGGTGCTGGACATGGTGCTCCCGTTTCTCGGCAAGGACCGCGACCGGACGAGGCGGCTGTCGCCGAACGTATCCACCGCGCGTCACCGGATCCTCACTGCCGGGCAATCGGCGGGCGGTTACCGCGACATGACCGGACGTGGGCGGGCCGCGGACAGACTGGCGACCGGCATGGGAATCCGGTGTTCGTCGGAGGTCGCTGGGATGATGGGGATCGCTGTTGTCGGGATGTCCTGCCGGTTGCCGCGCGCGGCGTCCGCGGCGGAGTTCTGGCGGCTGTTGCGCACCGCGACCAGTGCCATCACCGCCGGCCCGGACGGCTGGGGCGGCCACCTCGAGGACCGCGGCGAGTTCGACGCCGGGTTCTTCGGCATCGCGCCGCGCGCCGCCGCCGCGATGGACCCGAGGCAGCGCCTGGTCCTCGAACTGGCCTGGGAGGCACTGGAGGACGCCGGCATCGTGCCGGACTCGCTGCGGGGCGGCCGAACCGGCGTGTTCGTCGGCACGGTGCGCGACGACTACGCGGGCCTGGTGCACCGGCACGGCGACGAGGCGGTCACCGCGCACACCATGGCGGGCCTCAACCGCGGCGTGATCGCCAACCGCGTCTCCTACCACCTCGACCTGCACGGACCCAGCCTGACCGTGGACTCCGCGCAGTCGTCCTCGCTGGTGGCGGTGCACCTGGCCGCGGAGAGCCTGCGGTCCGGGCACGCCGACCTGGCCGTGGCGGCCGGGGTGAACCTGAACCTGCTGGCCGGGAGCAGGCTCGCGGGCGAGCTGTTCGGCGGCGTGTCGCCGGACGGCACCAGCGCGCCGTTCTCCGCGCACGCCAACGGTTTCGTGCCCGGCGAGGGCGGCGCGGCGCTGATCCTCAAGCCGCTGGCCAAGGCCGAGGCCGACGGGGACCGGATCCACGGCGTGATCCTGGGCAGCGCGGTGAACAACGACGGCGCCACACCGGGGTTGACCGTGCCCAGCGCCGCCGCGCAGGAGCGGGTGATCCGGGAGGCGCTGGCCGGCACCCCGCCCGACGCGGTGCAGTACGTCGAGGCGCACGGCACCGGTACCCCGGTCGGCGACCCGGTCGAGGCCGCCGCGCTCGGCGCGGTCTTCGGCGACCGGTCGACCCCGCTGCCCATCGGCTCGGTCAAGAGCAACATCGGCCACCTGGAGGGCGCGGCCGGGATCGTCGGGCTGCTCAAGGCGTTGCTCGGCATCGCGCACCGGGAACTGCCGGGCAGCCTGCACGTCACCGAGCCGAACCCGGCGATCGACTGGGCCGGGCTGCGGTTGACCGTGCAGCGCGACCTGACCCCGTGGCCGCGTCCGGACGACCGGCTCGTCGCGGGCGTCAGCTCGTTCGGCATGGGCGGCACCAACTGCCACGTCGTGGTGGCCGAGGCTCCCGCGCGGACACCGGGACCCGGTGCGCTCCGGGCGCCGCTGATCCCGTGGGTGGTGTCCGCGCGGAGCCCGGAGGCGTTGCGGGCGCAGGCACTCCGGTTGCGCGAGTTCGCCGACCGGGCGGTGGACCCGGCCGACGTCGGCTGGTCGCTCGCCCGGACCCGCACCGCGTTCGAGCACCGGGCCGTGGTGCTGGGCGAGGACGTCGAGGCGGTGCGCGCCGGGCTGGCCGCGCTCGCCGCCGGCGAGCCCGGGGTGGTCACCGGTCGGGTGCGCCCCGGCGGCACCGCGGTCGTGTTCACCGGGCAGGGCAGTCAGCGCGCCGGCATGGGGCGGGGCCTGCTGGCGTTCCCCGCGTTCGCCGACGCGTTCGAGGAGGTGTGCGCGCACCTGGATCCCGCGCTGCGCCAGGTGATCACCTCCGGCGACGGGCTCGACGACACCCGGTACACGCAGCCCGCGCTGTTCGCGCTGGAGGTCGCGCTGTTCCGGCTGGCGCAGGCCTGGGGCGTGCGGCCGAGCCACCTCGTCGGGCACTCGATCGGCGAGATCGCCGCCGCGCACGTCGCCGGCGTGCTGTCCGTTGTGGACGCCGCGACGCTGGTCACCGCGCGCGGCGCGCTGATGGGCGCGCTTGCGCCCGGTGGAGCCATGATCGCGGTCGAGGCGGCCGAGGACGAGGTGCTGCCGCTGCTCGACGGTGAGGTGTCCGTCGCGGCGGTCAACGGACCGCGTTCGGTGGTCGTGTCCGGCGCCGAGGACGCGGTGACCCGGGTCGCCGCCGCGCTGACCGGGCTGGGCCGCCGCACGAAGCGGCTGACCGTCTCGCACGCGTTCCACTCGCCGTCGATGGAGCCGATGCTGGCGCAGTTCCGCGACGTGGCGCGCGGGTTGACCTTCCGGCCGGCGCGGATCCCGGTCGTGTCCACCGTGACCGGCGACGTGACCGGGGAGATCACCTCGCCGGAGTACTGGGTCGAGCAGGTGCGCCGGCCGGTCCGCTTCGCCGACGCGGTCCGCGCGCTGGAGGCCGAGGGCGTGACCACGTTCCTGGAACTGGGCCCCGACGGCGTCTGCTCGGCGATGGTCGCCGACTCCGCCTCCACCCCGGTGACGGCGGTGCCCGCGCTGCGCGCCGGCCGACCCGAGCCGGAGGCGTTCCTCGGCGCGCTGGCCGCCGTGCACGTGGCGGGCGGCGCGGTCGACTGGACCGCGGCGTTCACCGGGTCGCGGGTCGACCTGCCGACCTACGCGTTCCAGCGCGAGCACCACTGGTTCGACCGCACGGCCGACCGGGAGGTGGCGCCGCGCGAGGAGGTCGACGTCGACCGGCTGGTGGACGCGCACCTCGCCGCCGTGCTGGGGCACCGCGGGTCGGTCGACCGGCGGGCCACGTTCCACGACCTCGGGATCGACTCGCTGATGGGCGTCGAACTGCGCGACGCGCTCGCGGCGGCCACCGGCCTGCGGCTCGCGTCCGGCCTGCTGTTCGACCACCCCACGCCGGAGGCGCTGATCCGCCACCTGCGGTCGCGGCTGGGCGGGGGAGCGGACGCGGTGGTCGTGGCGCCGCGCCGGGCGCGGACCGACGACGGCGAGCCCATCGCGGTCATCGGGATGGCGTGCCGGTTCCCGGGCGGCGTGCGGTCGCCCGAGGACCTGTGGCGGCTGGTGGCCGAGGAACGGGACGCCACCGGTGGTTTCCCGGTCGACCGCGGGTGGGACACGACCGCGGTCGACGTCGAGCGGGGAGGGTTCCTCCATGACGCGGGCGAGTTCGACGCGGCGTTCTTCGGCATCTCGCCCCGCGAGGCGCTGGGCATGGATCCGCAACAGCGACTGCTGCTGCACACCGCCTGGGAAGCGGTGGAACGCGCCGGGATCGACCCCCGGTCGCTGGCCGGAAGCCCCACCGGCGTGTTCGTCGGCGGCACCGCCTCCGACTACGGACCCCGGATGCACGACACCGGCCACGGCGTGGAGGGCCACGTCCTGACCGGCGGCACGGCCAGCGTGATGTCGGGCCGGATCGCCTACCAGCTCGGCCTGACCGGACCGGCCGTCACCGTCGACACGGCGTGCTCGTCGTCGTTGGTGGCGCTGCACCTGGCGGTGCGGTCCCTGCGCTCCGGCGAGTCGTCGCTGGCGCTGGCGGGCGGCGCCGCGGTCATGGGCACGCCGGGCATGTTCGTGGAGTTCGCCCGGCAGGGCGGCCTCGCCGCCGACGGTCGCTGCAAGTCGTTCGCCGACGAGGCCGACGGCACCGCGTGGTCCGAGGGCGTCGGGCTGCTGCTGGTCGAACGGCTCTCCGACGCGCGGCGCAACGGGCACCGGGTGCTCGCGGTCGTGCGCGGCACCGCGATCAACCAGGACGGCGCGTCCAACGGGTTGACCGCGCCGAACGGGCCGTCGCAGGAACTGGTGATCCGCCAGGCGCTCGCCGAGGCCCGACTGTCCACTTCGGACGTCGACGTGGTGGAGGCGCACGGCACCGGAACCAGGTTGGGCGACCCGATCGAGGCCGAGGCGATCGCCGCGGTCTACGGGCGGGTGGCCCTGGGCTCACTGAAGTCCAACATCGGTCACGCGCAGGCGGCGGCCGGCGTCGGCGGCGTGATCAAGATGATCGGGGCGATGCGGCACGGCGTGCTGCCCAGGACCCTGCACGCGGCCCGGCCCACCCGGCACGTCGACTGGTCCACCCTCGACCTGCTGACCGAGGCGAAGCCGTGGCCCGACACCGGCCGGCCCCGCCGGGCCGCGGTGTCGTCGTTCGGCATCAGCGGCACGAACGCCCACGTGGTCCTGGAGGCACCGACCGCCGACCCGGTGCCCGAGCGGGTCGACCCGACGCCGCCGATCGTGCCGTGGGTGGTGTCGGCGCGGGACGACGAGGCGTTGCGGGAGCAGGCGTCCCGGCTGCTCGACCACGTCCGCGACCTCGACCCGGTGGACGTGGCGGCCTCGCTCGCGGCCCGCACCGCGTTCGAGCGGACCGCCGTGGTGGTCGGCGATCACCTGGCCGGACTCGCCGCGCTCGCGCGGGGAGCGGACGCGCCGAACCTCGCCGTCGGCGGCTCGTCCGCGGTGGTGGCACACCTGTTCACCGGGCAGGGCGCGCAGCGGGTCGGCATGGGACGGGAGCTGCACGAGGCGTTCCCGGTGTTCGCGGAGACCTTCGACGCGGTGGTCGCCGCGTTCGACCCGCACCTGGACCGGCCGCTGCGCGAGGTGGTCTTCGCGGCGGGCGACCTGCTGGACCGGACCGAGTACGCCCAGCCCGCGCTGTTCGCGGTCGAGGTCGCGCTCGCCCGGCTGCTGGCCGCGCACGGCGCCACGCCGGACTTCGTCGCGGGCCACTCGATCGGCGAACTGGCCGCCGCGCACGTCGCCGGCGTGTGGTCGCTGCCCGACGCCGCCCGGTTGGTGGCCGCGCGCGGTCGGCTCATGCAGTCCGCCCGCGCCGACGGCGCGATGATCGCGATCGAGGCGGGTGAGGACGAGGTCGTGGCTTCCCTCGCGGGGGTGCCGGGTCTCGGGCTGGCCGCGGTGAACGGACCGCGCGCGGTGGTCGTCGCCGGTGACGCGGACGCCGCCGAGGCCCTCGCGGCGCGGTGGGCGGAGCGCGGCCGGCGGACCCGGCGCCTGCGGGTGAGCCACGCGTTCCACTCGCCGCACCTGGACCCGGTGCTCGCCGAGTTCCACGACGTCGCCGCCGGGTTGACCTACGACGCGCCGCGGATTCCCGTGGTGTCGACGGTGACCGGCGTGCTTCTGACCCCGGACGAGGCGCGGGACCCGGCCTACTGGGTCCGGCAGGTCCGGCAACCCGTGCGGTTCCTGGACGCTACGACGACGTTGCGCGCGCAGGGCGCGACCCTGTTCGTGGAACTCGGCCCGGACGCGGTCCTCACGCCGCTCGTGGGGGACGCGGTGCCGCTGATGCGGGCCGGTCGCCCGGAGGTGGCGACGCTGGCCGGCGGTCTGGCCCGGGCGCACGCGGCCGGCGCGCGGCTCGACCTCGCCTCGTTCGCACCCGGCGGCAGGCCGGTCGACCTGCCCACCTACGCCTTCCGACCGCGGCACTACTGGCTCGCGGCCGACGCCAGGTCCGCCTCCGCCCACCCGCTGCTGACCGACGCGGTCGACGTCGCGGACCGGGACGAGTCGGTGCTCACCGCCCGGCTGTCGACCCGCGCGCACCCGTGGCTCGCCGACCACCGCGTCGGCGACTCGGTGCTGACGCCCGCCACCGCGTTCCTCGAACTCGCGGGCGCGGCGGCGGACCACGTCGGCGCGGAGTCGGTCGCCGAACTCACCCTGGAGACGCCGCTGCCGCTGCCGGACCGGGTGTCGGCCGAGGTCCAGGTGACCGTGCTGGCGCCCGACGCCTCGGGAGCGCGGCCGTTCACCGTGCACGCCCGGCCCACCGCCGACGAGCCGTGGACCCGACACGCCACCGGCCTGCTCGGCCCGCGTCCCACACCCGTCGCGGACCTCGGCGCCTGGCCGCTGGCGGGCGCGGTCGCCGAACCGGTGGACGACCTGTACGCCCGGCTGGCCGAGCGCGGCTACCACTACGGCCCGGCGTTCCAGGGCGTGACCTCGTTGTGGCGCGAGGACGACGTGGTCTACGCGGAGATCCGCCCGACGACCGACGACGGCGCGCGGTTCGGCCTGCACCCGGCGTTGCTCGACGCCGTGCTGCACCCGGTCGTCGCCGAGGGCGCGACCCGACTGCCGTTCTCCTGGACCGGCGTGACGGTGCACGCGACCGGCTCGACCGGTCTGCGCGCGCGGATCACACCGCTCGGTGACGACGCGGTCGCCCTCGCCCTCGCCGACCCGACCGGCGCGCCGGTCGCCACCGTCGAGTCGCTGACCTTCCGCCCGGTCGCGCTCGACCGCACCGCGCCGGTGCTGCACACCGTGGAGTGGCCGGTGATCACCACTCCCGAGGAGGTGGCGGCCGACCTCGACGTGCTCCGGGTCGGGAATGGCCCCTACCGACCGGACGCCGCGCGCGCGACCGCCGTGCGCACGCTGGACCTGGTGCGCGCCCGGCTCGCCGACGAGAGCGGGGCCGAGTCGCCGCTGGTGGTCGTGACGACCGGCGCGGTGGCCGTGACGCCGCAGGACGACCCGGCCGGGTTCGCGGCGCCGGTGTGGGGACTGCTGCGGTCGGTGCAGTCCGAGCACCCGGGCCGGGTGGTGCTGGTCGACCTCGACGGCCCGGACACCCTGCTCGCCGCCGCGGTGGCGACCGGCGAGGCCCAGATCGCGGTGCGGGACAACCGACTGCACGCGCCTCGGGTGACCCGTCTCGCCGATTCGGTCGCGTCCGCCGCCGAGCGGGGCGCTGGGCCGATGCTCGTTGGGCCGATGCTGACCACCGGTGAGGCCGAAGCTCGGCTCGGCGACCCCGTCGCGTCCGCCGCCGAGCGGGCTGACGGCCCGGCGTCGGTGACCGGTGAGGCCCGGCCCGCTGACCCTGACGGGTCCGCCTCGGACCTCGGTGGCGGGCCGGTGTCGATCACCGGTGAGGCCGAGGCCGCGGTGAGGGACGGGCAGGTGCGTGCACCCCGGGTCACCCGGCCCGCCGACCCCGCCGACTCCGCCGTGTCCGCCGACTCCGCCGACTCCGCCGTGTCCGCTGGGTCTGCCGTGTCCGCCGACCCCGCTGGGTCTGCCGTGTCCGCCGCCGCGTGGGGTGCCGGGCCGGTGTTGATCACCGGCGGTACCGGTGGGCTCGGCGCGGTGATCGCCCGCCACCTCGTGGTCGGGCACGGGGTTCGGGATCTCGTGGTGACCAGTCGGCGTGGCCCGCAGGCGCCCGGCGCGGACGACCTCGTCGCCGATCTGACCGGGTGGGGCGCGCGGGTCGCGGTGGTGGCCGCCGACGTGTCCGATCGGGCCGCCGTCGCGGCGCTGCTGGACGCCCACCCGGTGACCGCCGTCGTGCACGCCGCCGGTGTGCTGGCCGACGCCACGGTCGAGTCGGTGACCGCCGACCACCTCGACGCGGCGTTGGGCGCCAAGGCGGACGGGGCCTGGCACCTGCACGAGTTGACCCTGGACCGGGGGTTGGCCGCGTTCGTGCTGTTCTCCTCGGTGTCCGGCGTCGTCGGCACCGCGGGCCAGGCCGCCTACGCGGCGGCGAACTCGGCGCTGGACGCCCTCGCCGCGCACCGCGCGCACGCCGGTCTGCCCGCCGTGTCACTGGCCTGGGGTCTGTGGGAGGCGGGCATGGGCGAGGGCCTCGGCGACGCCGACCGGGCCCGCTGGACCCGGGCCGGGATCGGGGCGTTGGACGTCGACACCGGTCTGGCGATGTTCGACGCGGCGGTCGTCGCCGGTCGTCCGCTGGTGGTGCCGGCGCGGTTCCTGCCGAAGCGGAGCCGGGTTCGGCGGCCGGTCGCGCCGCCGGACTGGACCGGCCGGATCGCCGCGCTGCCCGACGCCGACCGGCTCGACGCGGCGCTGGACCTGGTCCGCCGCACCGCCGCGGCCGTGCTCGGACACTCCGATGTGGACGGTGTGCCGGCCGACCGGGCGTTCCGGGAACTGGGTTTCGACTCGCTCGCCGGCCTGGAGCTGCGGACCAGGCTGAGCGGCGCGACCGGGCGCCGGCTGCCCGCGACGCTCACCTTCGACCACCCGTCACCGCTCGCCCTGGCGAAGCACCTGGCCGGCTCGGTGACCGCGCCGCCGCCCGTCGCCGAGCCACGACCGGCGGACGAGCCGATCGCGATCGTGGGCATGGGCTGTCGGTACCCGGGCGGGGTGCGCTCGCCGGAGGACCTGTGGCGTCTGGTGGCGGACGGTGTCGACGCGATTTCGGAGTTCCCGGTGAACCGCGGCTGGGACGTGGAGTCGTTGTACAACCCCGATCCCGCGCAGGTCGGCACGTCCTACACGCGGCACGGTGGGTTCCTGCACGACGCGGACCTGTTCGACGCCGAGTTCTTCGGCATGTCGCCGCGCGAGGCCACGTCGACCGATCCCCAGCAGCGACTGCTCCTCCAGACCGCGTGGGAGACGTTCGAGGACGCCGGCATCGACCCGGCCACCCTGCGCGGCTCGAACACGGGTGTCTACATGGGAGCGATGTACCACGACTACGCCTCCCGGCTGCCGGCCACCCCGCCCGAGCACGAGGGATTCCTGTTGGTGGGCAACCTGTCCAGCGTCGTGTCGGGCCGCCTGGCCTACAACTACGGCCTGGAGGGCACCGCGGTCACGGTCGACACCGCGTGCTCGTCGTCCCTGGTGGCACTGCACCTGGCCGCGGGCGCGCTCCGCGCCGGCGAGTGCGACCTGGCGCTGGTCGGCGGCGTGACGGTGATGTCGGGCCCGGACACCTTCGTGGAGTTCTCCCGGCAGGGCGGCCTGTCCCGGGACGGCCGGTGCCGCTCGTTCGGCGCGGAGGCCGGTGGCACGGGCTGGTCCGAGGGTGTGGGCGTGCTGCTGGTGGAACGCCTGTCGGACGCGCGGCGCAACGGTCATCGGGTGTTGGCGGTGGTGCGGGGCACGGCGGTGAACCAGGACGGGGCGTCGAACGGGTTGACCGCGCCCAATGGTCCGGCGCAGGAGCGGGTGATGCGGCAGGCGTTGGCGACGGCGGGACTGAAACCGTCCGATGTGGACGTTGTGGAGGCGCACGGTACTGGCACCACGTTGGGTGATCCGATCGAGGCGCAGGCGTTGATCGCGACCTATGGCCAGGATCGGGAAAGCCCGTTGTGGTTGGGGTCGTTGAAGTCGAACATCGGTCACGCCCAGGCCGCCGCGGGTGTCGGCGGGGTGATCAAGATGGTGCAGGCCATGCGGCACGGCGTGCTGCCGAAATCGCTGCACGCCGAGGAACCCTCGCCGCACGTCGACTGGGAGTCCGGCGCGGTCGAGCTGTTGCGGGACGCGCGGGAGTGGTCGGCGGACGGGCCGCGGCGCGCGGGGGTGTCGTCGTTCGGGATCAGCGGCACCAACGCGCACGTGATCCTGGAGGAGGGCGACACCGAGGCCCCCGGCGGCACGACCCTCCCGGCCGTGCCGCTGGTGCTCTCCGCCCGGGACCCGGAGGCGTTGCGCGACCAGGCCCGGCTGCTGCGCGACCGGCTCGGAGAACCGTTGGCGGACCTGGGTTTCTCGCTCGCCACCACCCGCGCGACACTCGCGCACCGGGTGGTCGTGGTCGGCGCGGACCGGGAGGAGTTGGCCGCCGGGTTGGACGCCGTCGCCCGGGGCGAGCGGACCGGCCGCACCGGCACGCGCGGCGCGACCGCGTTCCTGTTCACCGGGCAGGGCAGTCAGCGGGTCGGCATGGGTCGCGAGCTGTACGACACCTCGCCGGTGTTCGCCGAGGCGTTCGACGCGGTGTGCGCGCACCTCGACCCGGCGGTCGAGCAGGTCGTGTTCGGCGACCGGGACGGCCTCGACCGGACCGAGTTCGCCCAGCCCGCCCTGTTCGCCGTCGAGGTGGCGCTGGTCCGGCTGGTCGAGCACCTCGGCGTGCGGCCGGACGTCCTGCTCGGCCACTCGGTCGGCGAGATCGTCGCGGCGCACGTCGCCGGCGTGCTCGACCTGCCCGACGCCTGCGCGCTGGTGACCGGTCGCGGTCGGCTGATGCAGGCGGCGCGGTCCGACGGCGCGATGGCGTCGATCGAGGCGTCCGAGGACGAGGTGCTCGCCACCCTGCCGGACGGCGTGTCCGTCGCCGCGGTCAACGGGCCGAACGCCACCGTCGTCTCCGGCGACCGGGACCGGGTGCTCGCCCTGGCCGACCGGTGGCGGGCGCGGGGCAGGCGCACCAAGAGGTTGACCGTCAGCCACGCGTTCCACTCCGCGCACATGGACGAGGTGCTCGACGAGTTCCGCGCCCTGGCGGCCGGTCTCACGTTCCACGAGCCGCGGATCCCTTTGGTGTCCAACGTGACCGGCGCGCGGGCGACCGTCGACCAGGTGTGCTCGCCGACCTACTGGGCCGACCAGATCCGGAGCGCGGTCCGCTTCCACGACGGCGTGCGGGCGCTGGAGGCCGACGGAGTCACCGAGTTCCTGGAGATCGGGCCGGACGGCGTCCTCTCGAGCCTGACCGACGCGTGCCTGGAGCACCCGGCCGGCGTGCTCGCGCCGGTGCTGCGGGCCGGACGCCCCGAGCACGTCACGCTCCTGACGGCGCTCGCGAACTGGGACCTCGACTGGGCCGCGGTGTTCCCCGGAGCCCGGCGGGTCGACCTGCCGACCTACCCGTTCCGGGAGCAGCGCCACTGGCTGGACGCGCCGGTGACGCCCGGCGACGCGGCCGGGTTCGGGCTGACCGCCGTCGACCACCCGCTGCTCACCGCCGCGGTGCGGCTCGCGAGCGGTGCCGGCCACGTGTTCACCGGCCGGCTGTCGACCCGGACCCAGCCGTGGCTCACCGGGCACGAAGTCCACGGCTCGACCCTGTTCCCCGGCACCGGACTGCTCGAACTGGCCAGGGCCGCGGGCGCGGAGGTCGGCTGCGGACACGTGGCCGAGCTGACCCTGGTGGCACCACTGGTGATCACCGGTGACGTCCGGGTCCAGGTCGTGCTCGGCGAACCGGACCCGACCGGCTCCCGCGAGGTCGGGATCTTCGCCGCCACCGACGGCGAGTGGACCTCCCACGCGACCGGCTCGGTCGGCCCGCTGGAGTACCCGGCGCCGACGGGCTTGACCGAGTGGCCGCCCGCCGCGCCGGAACTCGACCTCACCGGCCTGTACGACGACCTGGCCGCGCGCGGGTTCGGCTACGGCCCGGACTTCCGGGGCCTGCGCCGGGTGTGGCGGGCGGGGGAGGAGATCTTCGCCGAGGTGTCCGGTCCGACAGCGGCGTCCGGGATCCACCCGGCGACCCTGGACGCCGCGCTGCACCCGTTGCTGCTGGGCGACGACCGGGTGCCCGCGGCCTGGCACGGCGTCACCCGGCACGGCCCGGTCGGCCCGGTGGCCCGGGTGCGCCTGACCCGGCACGACGGGTCCGCGTCGCTGCTGGTGGCCGACGGCTCCGGCACGCCGGTGCTGACGGTCGACGCGGTGGACCTGCGCGCGCTGCCGACCGGGTCGGCCCGGGTCGACGGACTGTACACAGTGGACTGGACCGAGCTGCCGGAGCCGGCGGAAATGGCAGCAGGGGTCGACGTGCTGCGGGTCGAGGGGCTCGACCTGCCCGAGGTCCTCGGCCGGCTCCAGAAGTCGTTGGCGGGCAGCGGAACGCTGGTCGTCGTGACCGAAGGCGCGGTCGCGGTCGGCGTCGAGGACGTGCCCGACCTGGCGCACGCCGCGGTCTGGGGCCTGGTGCGGTCCGCGCAAACCGAGAACCCGGGCCGGTTCGTGCTCCTCGACCGCCCCGGCGACCGGCTGCACGCGGCCGTCGCGACCGGCGAGCCGCAGATCGCGGTGCGGGACGGGCGGTTGCTCGCGCCCCGGCTGGCCCGCGCGCTCCGGCCGACCGGCACCGCGCCGCGCTGGGACCGGGGCGCGGTGCTGATCACCGGCGCGACCGGGACGCTCGGCGCGATCCTGGCCAGGCACCTGGTGACCGAGCACGGCGCGCGGAAGCTGGTGCTGCTCAGCCGACGTGGGCCGGACGCGCCCGGAGCCCGGGAACTCCGGGCCGACCTCGCCGAGCGAGGCGCGGACGCGGTGCTCGTCGCGTGCGACGCCGCCGACCGCGAGGCGCTGGCCGCCGTGCTGCGCGCGCACCCGGTCACGGCGGTCGTGCACACGGCGGGCGTGCTGGACGACGGGGTGTTCGCGGACCTCACGCCCGAGCAGCTCGACCGCGTGCTGCGGCCCAAGGTCGACGCGGCCCGCAACCTGCACGAGCTGACCGCGGACCTGGACGCGTTCGTGCTGTACTCCTCGGTCGCCGGCCTGCTCGGCACCGCGGGCCAGGCGAACTACGCGGCGGGCAACGCCCACCTGGACGCGCTGGCCGCCCACCGCCGGGCGAACGGCCTGCCCGCGACCTCGTTGGCCTGGGGCCTGTGGTCCGACACCAGCGCGATCAGCGCGGACCTGGCCGAGGTCGACCGGCGGCGGCTCGCCCGGCTCGGCCTGCGCCCGTTGTCCGCCCGGGACGGCATGGCGTTGTTCGACGCGGCCGTGTCGACCGCCGAACCCCTGCTGGCGCTCACCCCGGTGGACGTCACGGCGCTCGGCGCGCCACCGCCCGCGCTGCTCGCCGGACTCGCGCCCCGGTACCGGCCGGTCGACCGCGGCCCGTCGCTCGCCGGCCTGTCCGACGCCGACCGGAAACGCGCGCTGGCGGAGTTGGTCCGCACGCACGTGGCGGGCGTGCTCGGGCACCGCGACCCGGACGGCGTGGCCGAGGACCGCGCGTTCCAGGAACTGGGGTTCGACTCGCTGACCGCCGTCGAGCTGCGCAACCGGCTCGCCGCGGCGACCGGCCTGAAGCTGCCGACCACGCTGGTGTTCGACCACTCCAGCCCGGCCGCCCTCGCCGCGTTCCTGTGGGAGGCCACCGGCGAGGACGCGCCGCCGGTGACCGAGTGGCTCGACCGGATCGAGGCGGCGCTGCGGGACGGCACGTCGCCCGACGGCGTGCCCGAGCGGTTGCGCGAGCTGCTGCACCTCGCCGATTCCCGCGCGGGCACCGAAGACCACGACCTCGACGCCGCCAGCGACGACGAACTGTTCGCGCTGGTGGACAACCTCGACTGACCCGGAGCTGAGCGAAGTGGCTGACGAAGACAAACTCCGCGACTACCTCAAGCGCGCGATCGCGGACGCCCGCGACGCCCGCGCGCGGCTGCGCGAGGTCGAGGACCGGCGGAACGAGCCGATCGCGATCATCGGCATGGCGTGCCGGTACCCGGGCGGCGTGCGGTCGCCGGAGGACCTGTGGCGGCTGGTGTCCGACGGCGTCGACGCGATCACCGGGTTCCCCGTCAACCGCGGCTGGGACCTCGACGGGCTCTACGACCCCGACCCGGCCGCCGTCGGCAGGTCCACCACCCGGCACGGCGGCTTCCTGCACGACGCCGACCTGTTCGACGCGGACTTCTTCGGCATGTCACCGCGCGAGGCCACCGCCGCCGACCCGCAGCAGCGCCTGCTCCTGCACACCGCGTGGGAGGCGTTCGAACGCGCCGGCATCGACCCCACGTCGACCCGGGGTTCGAACACCGGCGTCTTCACCGGCTTGATGTACCACGACTACGGCTCGCGCCCGCACCTCCCGCCGGAGGACTACGAGGGCTACCTGTTCAGCGGCAGCGCGGGCAGCATCGCCTGCGGCCGGCTGGCCTACACGTTCGGCCTCGAGGGTCCGGCCGTCACGGTCGACACCGCGTGCTCGTCGTCGTTGGTGGCACTGCACCTGGCGGCGGACGCGTTGCGGCGCGGCGAGTGCGACCTGGCGCTGGCGGGCGGTGTCGCGGTGATGTCGACCCCGGTGCCGTTCCTGGAGTTCTCGCGGCAGCGCGGACTCGCGCCCGACGGCCGGTGCAAACCGTTCGCGGCGGGCGCGGACGGCACGGCCTGGGCCGAGGGCGTGGGACTGCTGCTGGTCGAACGGCTGTCCGACGCGACGCGCAACGGGCACGAGGTGCTGGCCGTGCTGCGCGGGTCGGCGGTCAACCAGGACGGCGCGTCGAACGGCCTCACCGCGCCCAACCGGCAGTCGCAGGAGCGGGTGATCCGCCGGGCGCTCGCGGTGGCCGGGTTGACCGGCGCGGACGTCGACGCGGTGGAGGCGCACGGCACCGGCACGGTGCTCGGCGACCCGATCGAGGCCCAGGCGCTCCAGGCGGTCTACGGCCGCGGTCGCGCCGAGCCGCTGTGGTTGGGCTCGCTGAAGTCCAACATCGGCCACGCCCAGGCGGCGGCCGGCGTCGGCGGTGTGATCAAGGTGGTCGAGGCGATGCGGCACGGCGTGCTGCCCAGGACGCTGCACGTGGACGAGCCGACCGGGCACGTCGAGTGGGCCGACGGCGGGGTCGCGCTGCTCACCGAGGCCAGGCCCTGGCCGCGTGCCGACGAGCCGCGCCGGGCCGGGGTGTCGTCCTTCGGGTTCGGCGGCACGAACGCGCACGTGATCATCGAGGAGCCGCCGCCCGTGCCGGTCGCCGACCCGGTCCGGCTGCCGGCGGTGCCCTGGGTGCTGTCCGCGAGGTCGCCGGCCGCGCTGCGCGAGCTGGCCGACCGACTGTCCACTGTGGAGGAAGAACCGGCGGCGGTCGCGCACACCCTCGCGCTGGGCCGGGCCGCGCTGGAGCACCGGGCCGTCGTGGTCGGCCGGGACCGCGCCGAGTTGCTGGCCGGGTTGCGCGACCTGCCGCTCACCGGCGCGCGGCGCGCGGGCCGAACCGGGTTCCTGTTCACCGGCCAGGGCGCGCAACGGCGTGGCATGGGCATGGGCCTGTACGAGGCCTACCCGGCGTTCCGCGCGGCGTTCGACGCGGTCTGCGCCGACCTCGACCCGCTGCTGGGCGGCCCGCTGCGCGCGGTGATCACCTCCGGCGAGGACCTGGACTCCACCGGGTGGACCCAACCCGCGCTCTACGCGGTCGAGGTGGCGCTGTTCCGGCTGCTCGAGTCCTGGGGCGTGCGACCGGACTTCGTCGCCGGCCACTCGATCGGCGAACTGGCCGCGGCCCACGTCGCGGGCGTGCTGTCGGCGGCCGACGCGGCGGCGCTGGTCGCCGCACGGGCCCGGTTGATGGCCGCCCTGCCCGCCGGTGGCGCGATGGTGGCCGTGCGGGCGACCGAGGACGAGGTGCGCGCGCTGCTGGTCGACGGCGTTGCGCTCGCCGCGGTCAACGGGCCGGACTCCGCGGTGCTGTCGGGCGAGGAGACCGCCGTGCTCGCCGCCGCCGGGCGGTTGGCCGAGCGGGGCCGGAAAACCCGGCGGCTCACCGTGTCCCACGCCTTCCACTCGGCCGCGATGGATCCGATGCTGGCCGAGTTCGAGCGGATCGCGGCCGGGTTGACCTACCACGCGCCGGCCATCCCCGTGGTGTCCACGGTGACCGGCCGGATCGCGGTCGGCGACGACCTCCGCACGGCCCGGTACTGGGCGGACCAGGTCCGCCACCCGGTGCGCTTCGCCGACGCCGCGAGGACCTTGGTCGCCGAGGGCGTCACGACGCTGCTGGAGCTCGGGCCGGACGGCGTGCTGTCGGCCCTGGTGGACGACGCGGTCCCGGTGCTCCGGGCCGGCCGCGACGAGCCGACCACCGTGCTGACCGCCCTGGGCCACGCGCACACCCGCGGCGTCCCCGTCGACTGGTCGACCCTGCTCGCGGGCATCGGCAAGGCCGACCTGCCGACCTACCCGTTCCAGTCGACCCGGCACTGGCTGGAGCCCGTCGCCGCGACGACGGGCCCGGCCGGTCTCGGTCTCGACCCCACCGGGCACCCGGTGCTCGGCGCCGCGATCCGCCGGGCGGACGGCGGTCTGCTGCTCACCGGACGGCTGTCCACCACCGGACAACCGTGGCTGCTCGACCACGTCGTCCACGACGCGGTGGTGTTCCCCGGCACCGGACTGCTGGACCTGGCGCTCGTCGCGGGCACGGCGGCGGACTGCCCGGTGGTCGCCGAGCTGACCATCGCCGCGCCGCTGGTGCTGCCCGCCGACGGCGGGGTCGGGCTCCAGGTCGTGGTCGGCGAACCGGACCCGTCGGGTGGTCGCGCGCTGGAAATCCTGTCCACTGTCGACGGTGAGTGGACCTCGCACGCCACCGG
Organism: Actinosynnema sp. NPDC020468; assembly: GCF_040642015.1. NCBI lineage: Bacteria > Bacillati > Actinomycetota > Actinomycetes > Pseudonocardiales > Pseudonocardiaceae > Actinosynnema > Actinosynnema sp. NPDC020468. Next base: position 12,627 of record NZ_JBFAEO010000075.1, on the reverse strand, counting down.
TCGGCTGACGGCCGCCGACACGCACCCGGAGAACCTGGGGGAGTGGCCGCCACCGGGCGCGGTGGAGGTCGACCTCACCGGCGCCTACGAGGAGTTCGCCGCGCGCGGCCTCCGCTACGGCCCGGCGTTGCGCGGCTTGCGCCGGGTGTGGCGGGCGGGCCCGACGACCTTCGCCGAGGTGGCCGCGCCGGAACCGGGCCTGGTCGGCCGGCACCCGGCGCTGCTGGACGCGGCGCTGCACTCGTTGCTCCCCGGCGACGGGCCGACCCGGGTGCCCTTCGCGTGGTCCGGTGTCCGGGCGCACGGCGCGGGCGGCGCGGTGCTGCGCGTGCGGCTGTCCGGTGGTGACGCGCCGTCGGTGCTGGTGGCCGACGCCTCCGGCGCGCCGGTGCTGACCGCGGACGCCGTGACGCTGCGGGAGATGTCCCGCGACGCGGTCCGCTCGACCGACGGTCTCTACGCGGTCGACTGGGTGCCGGTCCAGGCCGGCCGGGAGCGGTTCGAGGCGGAGGTCCTGCGGCTGGGCGCCGAGCACGACGTCCGGCACGTGCTCGCCGAGGTCCGGTCCGCCCTGGCCGCCGGCACGAACCTGGTGGTGGTGACCGAGGGCGCGGTGGCGGTCGGCGCGGAGGACGTGCCCGACCTGCACCACGCGGCGGTCTGGGGGCTGGTGCGGTCCGCGCAAACCGAGAACCCCGGCCGGTTCGTGCTCCTGGACCGCCCGGGCGACCTGCTGGACGCGGCGCTCGCCACCGGTGAGCCGCAGGTCGTCGTCCGCGACGGCGGGATGCTGGCGCCGCGGCTGGTCCGCGCGTCCCGGGGCGAGGGCACGGCACCGCGCTGGGACCGAGGCACGGTGCTGATCACCGGCGCGACCGGGACCCTGGGCGCGATCGTGGCCCGCCACCTCGTGGCGGCGCACGGCGCGCGCCGACTGCTGCTGCTCAGCAGGCGGGGCACGGACGCGCCCGGTGCGGACGCCCTCGTCGCCGACCTCACGGCGTCGGGCGCGGAGGTCACGCTGGTGGCGTGCGACGCGGCCGACCGGGCGGCGCTGGCCTGTGTGCTGCGCGACCACCTGGTGACCGCGGTCGTGCACGCGGCGGGCGTGCTGGACGACGGCGTGGTGGCGACGATGACGCCGGAACGGCTCGACCGCGTGCTGCGGCCCAAGGTCGACGCCGCCTGGAACCTGCACGAGCTGACCGAGAACCTCGAGGCGTTCGTGCTCTACTCCTCGCTCGCGGGTCTGCTCGGCACCGCGGGCCAGGCCAACTACGCGGCCGGCAACACCTACCTCGACGCGCTGGCCGCCCACCGCCGGGCGAACGGCCTGCCCGCGACCTCGCTCGCGTGGGGGCTGTGGGCGCAGGACAGCGCGCTCACCGGCGACCTGGGCGACGTGGAGCGGAAGAGGGTGGCGCGCCTGGGTCTTCGGCCGCTGCCGACGGACCGGGCGGTGGCGCTGTTCGACACCGCGGTCTCCTCCGGCGCGCCCGCCCTCGCGCTGACCGTCGTCGACCGGTCGGTCGTGCTGCCGGACGAGGCGTCGCCGCTGCTGCGCGGGCTGCTGCCCCGGGCGGTCCGCGCGCCGGAGTCGTCGTCCGCGCTGGACCTGGTGCGCTCGCACGTCGCCGCCGTGCTCGGCCACGACGACCCGGCCGCGGTCGACCCGGACCGGGCCTTCCGCGAACTCGGGTTCGACTCGCTGACCGCCGTGGAACTGCGCAACCGCCTCAACGCCGCGACCGGTCGCGCGCTCCCGAGCACGCTGGTCTTCGACCACCCGAACGCGGCCGCGCTGGCCGCCCACCTGGAGGGCGGCACGACCGCCCGCACCCCGGTCACGGCGGTCGCCTCCGACGAGCCGATCGCGATCGTGGGCATGGGGTGCCGGTACCCGGGCGGGGTGCGCTCCCCGGAGGACCTGTGGAGGCTCGTCGCGGACGGTGTCGACGCGATTTCGGAGTTCCCGGTGAACCGCGGGTGGGACGTGGAGTCGTTGTACGACCCGGATCCTTCGCGCGTGGGCACGTCGTACACCCGGCACGGCGGGTTCCTGCACGACGCGGACCTGTTCGACGCCGAGTTCTTCGGGATGTCGCCGCGCGAGGCGATCTCGACCGACCCGCAGCAGCGGCTCCTGCTGGAAACCGCGTGGGAGGCGTTCGAGCACGCGGGCCTCGACCCGGCCGCGTTGCGCGGCTCGAACACCGGCGTGTTCACCGGCGCGATGTACCACGACTACGCGTCCCGACTGCCCTCCACGCCGCCGGAGTACGAGGGATTCCTGATGTCCGGCAACCTGTCCAGCGTCGTCTCCGGCCGGCTCGCCTACACGTTCGGCCTGGAGGGGCCGGCGCTGACGGTCGACACGGCCTGCTCGTCCTCGTTGGTGGCACTGCACCTGGCGGCCGACGCGCTGCGCCGGGGCGAGTGCGACCTGGCCCTTGCGGGCGGCGTCGCGGTGATGTCCTCGCCGGTGGCGTTCGTGGAGTTCTCCCGGCAGGGCGGGCTTTCCCGGGACGGCCGGTGCCGGTCGTTCGGCGCGGGAGCCGGTGGCACGGGCTGGTCGGAGGGCGTCGGTCTGCTGCTGGTGGAACGGTTGTCGGACGCGCGGCGCAACGGTCACCGGGTGCTCGCGGTGGTGCGCGGGAGTGCCGTGAACCAGGACGGCGCGTCGAACGGGTTGACCGCGCCCAACGGTCCGGCGCAGGAGCGGGTGATGCGGCAGGCGTTGGCGACGGCGGGACTGGAACCGTCCGATGTGGACGTTGTGGAAGCGCACGGTACCGGCACCACGTTGGGTGATCCGATCGAGGCGCAGGCGTTGATCGCGACCTACGGTCAGGACCGGGAAAGCCCGTTGTGGTTGGGGTCGTTGAAGTCCAACATCGGTCACGCCCAGGCCGCCGCGGGTGTCGGCGGGGTGATCAAGATGGTGCAGGCCATGCGTCATGGTGTGCTGCCGAAATCCCTGCACGCGGACGAGGCGTCGCCGCACGTGGCGTGGGAGTCGGGCGCGGTCGAGCTGCTGACCGGTGCACGGGAGTGGCCCGCCGACCGGACCCGCCGCGCCGGGGTGTCGTCGTTCGGGATCAGCGGCACCAACGCGCACGTGATCCTGGAGGAGGGCGACCGGGAGCCGGCGGCGGAGCGGACCGGGTTGCCCGCCGTGCCGTGGGTGCTGTCCGGCAAGACGCCGGAAGCCGTGCACCGGCAGGCCGAACGGCTGCTGACCGCCGTCGCGGACCGGCCGGACGTGGACGTGGCGTCGACGCTGGCGGGCCGGACGGCGTTCGAGCACCGCGCGGTCGTGGTGGGTCGCGACCGCGCCGAACTCCTCGCCGGACTGCGCTCGCCGAGCGTGGCGCGGGTCGGCGGCCGGACCGCGTTCCTGTTCACCGGTCAGGGTTCCCAGCGCGCCGGCATGGCGATGGGGCTGCACCGCGCGTATCCGGTGTTCCGGGACGCGTTCGACGCGGTGTGCGCCGAGCTCGCCGGGATCGGCGTGCGGGAGGCGGTGGACACCGGCGTCGGGTTGGACGAGACCGGCGTGACGCAGCCGGCGCTGTTCGCGGTGGAGGTGGCCCTGTACCGGCTGTTCGAGTCCTGGGGCGTGCGACCGGACCACGTGATCGGCCACTCGATCGGCGAACTCGCCGCCGCGCACGTGGCCGGCGTGCTGACCCTCGCCGACGCCGCCGCGCTGGTCCGGGCCAGGGCCGGGCTGATGCAGGAACTCCCGCCCGGTGGCGCCATGATCGCGGTGCGGGCGGCCGAGGAGCAGGTCCGGCCGCTGCTCACCGAGGGCGTGTCGATCGCCGCGGTCAACGGCCCGACGGCGGTCGTGCTGTCCGGCGATGAGGAACCCGTCGTGGCCCTCGCCGAACGGCTCGGCGGCAAGTACCGCCGGCTGACCGTGTCGCACGCGTTCCACTCGCACCGGATGGACGGCATGCTCGCGGACTTCCGGGAGGTCGCCGCCGGGTTGACCTACCGGCCGTCCGCGATCCCGCTGGTGTCCACGCTCACCGGCCGCGTCGAACCCGTGCTGGACGCGGACCACTGGGTGCGGCAGGTCCGCGAGCCGGTCCGGTTCGCCGACGCGGTCCGCGCGGTGCCCGAGGGCACGGTGTTCCTGGAGATCGGCCCGGACGCGGTGCTGAGCGCGCTCGTGCCGGACGGCTCGCCGGCGGTGCCCGCGCTGCGCCGCGACCGGCCGGACACCGTGACCGCGCTGTCCGCCCTGGCCCGGCTGCCCGAGGTGGACTGGGCCGCCGTCCTCGCGGGTTCCGGCGCGCGCCCGGTCGACCTGCCCACCTACCCGTTCGACGGCCGCCGCTACTGGCTGGAGGCGCCGGCGGCGGGCGCGCCGCACGCCACCGGCCACCCGCTGCTGGGTCCGGCGCTGGCACTCGGTGACGGCGGCACGGTCTTCACCGGCCGGATCTCGGTCGAGGACCACCCGTGGCTGGAGGCGCACACCGTGCACGGCGCGGTGGTGCTGCCCGCCTCCGCCCTGGTCGAGATGGTGCTGCGGGCGGGCGCGGAGGTCGGCGCGACCGCGCTGGCGGACCTCGTCGTCACCGCGCCGCTCGTGCTGCCGGGGCAGGGCGCGGTCCGGGTTCAGGTCAAGGTCACCGCGGCCGACGGCCCGGTCACCGTGCACGCCCGGCCCGACGGCGGCGACCACCCGTGGACCCTGCACGCCGAGGGCCGGCTGTCGGTCGACACCGAGGTCCCGACCCGGCACGCGCCGGTCGGCCCGGAAATCCGACTGCCCGGCGACCTGCTCGCCGAGGCGGCCCGGTACGGCCTGCACCCGGCGCTGCTCGACGCCGCCGTGCGCACCGACGACGAGCTGTTCCCGGTGCGCTGGCAGGGCGTCCGGCTGCACGCGCACGGCGCGGTCGCGGTCCGGGTCACCGAATCCGGGCCCGGTGTCGCACTGTCCGATGTGGACGGAGCGCCGGTCGTCACGGTCGACGCCCTGACCCGGCGGCCGATCGAGCCCGAGCAGGTCGCCGCCGTCGACGTCGCGTGGCGGGTCGACTGGGTGCCGGCGTCCGCCGCGACCCCGGTCGACGTCACCGACGTGCGGCTGGTCCGGTGGCCCGTCGCGCCGGCGGGCGTGGCCTCGGCCCACGCGGCGCTGGAACGGGGGTTGGCCCTGGTCCACGAGCTGACCGGGGAGGGTCGGGTGGTCGTGCAGACCGCGCGCGGCGACCTGGCTGGCGCGGCGTTGCGCGGGCTGCTCCGGGCCGCGCAGGCCGAGACCCCCGGCCGGATCGTGCTCGTCGACGCCGACACCCCGGACGTGCCGATCGCCGGGATCGTCGGCCTGGGCGAACCGGAAGTGGCCGTGCGGCAGGGGAAAACCCTGGTGCCCCGGCTGCACCGGGCGGCACTGCCCGAGGTCGCCGACCTCGACCCGGACGAGACGGTGGTGGTCACCCGCGCCGACCTCGCCCGGCGGTTGGCGACCCGGCACGGCCTGCGCCGGGTGGTCGTCCTGGACTCCGGACCCGCGCCCGACCTCCCGGCCGGGATCGAGTTCCTGGAGTGCGACCTCGCGGACCGGGCGGCGGTGGCCGACGCGCTCGGCCGGGTGCCGGACCTCCGGGTGGTGGTGCACGCGGTCGACCCGGCGGAGGAGGCCGTGCTCGCCGACCTCTCCCGGTCCCGGCTGGACCGCGCCGTGCGGCGGGGCGTCGACGGCGCGTGGCACCTGCACGAGCTGACCCGCGACCTGCGGGCGTTCGTCCTGGTCGCCGACCCGGCGGGGTTGCTCACCGCGCACGGCCACGCGGTGGACGGCGCGACCACCGCGTTCGGCGAGGCGCTGGTGGCGCACCGGCACACCCTCGGCCTGCCCGCGACCTCGCTCGTGTGGGGCGACGTGCCGATCGAGCCGTTCCTCACCGCCGACTCGGCCGTGGTGGCAGGCGTCCGCCGACCCGCGGGCGTGCTGCCGCCGCTGTTCAAGGACGTCCTGCGCGCACCGGCGACGCGGCCGGCGCCGGTCGAGTCGCTGGCGACCCGACTGGCCGGCCGGGACGACGACGAACGCCGCCGGCTCGTGCTCGACCTGGTCCGCGCCGAGGTCGCGGGTGTCCTCGGGCACGAGGCGCCCGGCGCGATCGGGGCGGACCGACCGTTCCAGGAACTGGGTTTCGACTCGTTGACCGCGGTCGAGCTGCGCAACCGGCTGATCGGCGCGACCGGCCTCGCGCTGCCCGCCACGCTCGCCTTCGACCACCCGTCACCGGCCGCGGTCACCGGGTTCGTGCTCGGCCTGGTGGTGGACCGGGCTCCGGCGCTCGCCGAGCTGGACGCGCTGGAGACCGCCGTCGCCTCGGCCGCGCCCGATGACCTCGATCCCGAACTCGCCACCCGGCTGCGGATCCTCCTGGCCCGGCTCACCGCCGAGGCCCGACCCGCCGAACCCGACCTGATGTCGGCCTCGGTGGACGACATCTTCGCCCTCATCGACACCGAATTCGGTCGCCGAGCCGACTGACAGCCAGGAGATCCCGGATGACCAACGAGGACAAGCTCGCCGACTACCTGAAGTGGGTGACCGCGGACCTGCGGAAGGCCCGCAAGCGGATCGCCGAACTGGAGGCGGGCGAGGACGAGCCGGTCGCGATCGTCGGCATGTCGTGCCGGTTCCCCGGCGCGGCAGACCCGGACGAGCTGTGGCGACTGGTGGTGGACGAGCGCGACGCGATCACGCCGTTCCCCACCGACCGCGGCTGGGACCTGGAGGAGCTGTACGACCCGGACCCGGCCAAACCCGGCCGGATCTACATCCGGGACGGCGGTTTCCTGGCCGGCGCCGCCGACTTCGACGCCGCGTTCTTCGGCGTGTCACCGCGCGAGGCGCTGTCGATGGACCCGCAGCAGCGCGTGCTGCTGGAAACCGCGTGGGAAGCCCTCGAGCACGCCGGGATCGACCCGCGTTCGCTCAAGGGCAGCAAAACCGGTGTGTTCGCCGGACTGGTCGAGCAGAGCTACCTCGACCTGGACGCGCCCGCCGAGTTCGAGGGCTACCAGATGACCGGCAAGCTCAGCTCGATGGCGTCCGGCCGGATCGCCTACACCCTCGGCCTGGAGGGACCGGCCCTCTCGGTGGACACCGCGTGCTCCTCGGCGCTCGTGGCGCTGCACCTCGCGGTCGCGTCGGTCCGGTCGGGCGAGTCCACGCTCGCGCTGGCCGGCGCGTCCTACGTCGCCGCGCACCCCGGCGGGTACATCGACGGCTCGCGCCAACGCGGTCTCGCGCCGGACGGCCGGTGCAAGCCGTTCGCCGCCGCGGCCGACGGCATCGGCTGGTCGGAGGGCGCCGGGCTGCTGGTGGTGGAGAAGCTGGCCGACGCCCGCCGGCACGGCCACCGGGTGCTGGCGCTGGTGCGGGGCAGCGCGGTGAACCAGGACGGCGCGTCCAACGGGTTGACCGCGCCCAACGGCCCGTCGCAGGAACGGGTGATCCGGGAGGCGTTGCGCACGGCCGGGCTCACCGCGGCCGACGTCGACGCGGTCGAGGCGCACGGCACGGGCACCAGGCTCGGCGACCCGATCGAGGCGCAGGCGCTGCTCGCCACCTACGGCCAGGGCAGGCCCGAGGGACGGCCGCTGTGGTTGGGCTCGCTGAAGTCCAACGTCGGCCACGCGCAGTCCGCCTCGGGTGTCGGCGGGCTGGTCAAGATGGTCCAGGCGCTGCGGCACGGCGTGCTGCCGAAAACCCTGCACGTGGACGAGCCGACGCCGTTCGTGGACTGGTCCTCGGGCGCGGTCGAGCTGCTCACCACCGCGCGGCCGTGGCCGGACACCGGGAAACCCCGGCGCGGCGCGGTGTCCGCGTTCGGTGCGAGCGGCACGAACGCGCACGTGATCCTGGAGCAGGCCCCGCCCGAGGAGCCCGACGACGCGCTGCCGGCGCGGACGCTGCCGGCCGTGCCGCTGGTCGCCTCCGCCGCCTCGCCGAACGCCTTGCGGGACCAGGTCTCCCGACTGTCCACAGTGGAGGGAAGGCGGCTGGACGTGGCCTACTCGGCGGCCACCACCCGCGCGGCGCTCCACCACCGCGCGGTGCTCGTCGGCGATCGGGAGGTCGTCGGCGTCGCGGGCGAGCCGGGTCGGATCGCGTTCGTGTTCCCCGGCCAGGGCAGCCAGTGGGAGCGGATGGCCGTCGACCTGCTCGACACCTCCGAGGTGTTCGCGGGCCAGATCGCCCTGTGCGCCAAGGCGTTGGAGCCCTACGTCGACTGGTCCCTGGAGGACGTGCTCCGCGGCCGGGAGGGCGCGCCGGGGTTGGCCGCGCTGGACGTGGTGCAACCCGCGCTGTTCGCGGTGATGGTGTCGCTGGCCGCGTTGTGGCGCTCCTACGGCGTGCGGCCGGACGCCGTGATCGGGCACTCCCAGGGCGAGGTCGCCGCCGCGCACGTGGCAGGCGCGCTGTCCCTGGAGGACGCGGCCCGGGTCGTCGCGCTGCGCAGCCGGATCGCGCTGGACCTCCAGGGCACCGGCGGCATGGGCGCGATCGCGCTGCCCCGCGCCGACGTCGAGGCCCGGCTGGCGAAGTGGGCGGGCGCGCTGTCGATCGCGGTGGAGAACGGGCCGAACTCGGTGCTCGTCGCGGGCGAGCGGGACGCGTTGGCCGAGCTGATCGCCGAGTGCCGCGCGGACGGCGCCCGGACCAAGCGGTTCGACACCGACTTCGCCTCGCACTCGGCGCAGGTCGAGGCGGTCCGCGACCGGCTGCTGGCCGCGTTCGCGCCGATCCGGCCGACCGGCGGCGTGATCCCGTTCTTCTCCACGGTCACCGCCGACTGGGTGCAGGCGGCCGGGCTCGACCCCGAGTACTGGTACGCGAACCTGCGCCGGACCGTGGAGTTCGCCCGCTCCGTCGAGGCGCTCGCGGGCCAGGGCTACGGGGTGTTCGTGGAGATCAGCCCGCACCCCGTGCTGACGCCGTCGATGCGCGAGATCCTCGGCGACGACCCGGTGGTCACCGGCACGCTGCGCCGCGACGACGGCGACGCCGACCGGTTCCTGACCTCGCTCGGCGAACTGTGGGTCCGCGGCGTCCGCGTCGACTGGGAGGAGGCGTTCGCCGGCACCGGCGCCCGGCGGGTCCCGCTGCCGACCTACCCGTTCGAGCACGAGCGCTTCTGGCACGAGCGCGGCGCGGAGTCGCTCGACGTCGACGGCCTCGGCCTGGTCGCGGCGGCCCACCCGCTGCTCGGCGCGGCCGTCGCGGTGGCCGGTGGCGACGAGGTGCTGTTCAGCGGTCGGGTGGCCGCGCGTACGCACCCCTGGCTCACCGGGCGGGCGGCGGTGACCGCGTTGGTGGAACTGGCTTTCCGGGCCGGCGACGAGGTCGGCTGCACGGCCGTCGACGCGCTGACCGTCCGCGCGCCCCTCGTGCCGCCCACCACCGGCGGCCTCCAGGTGCAGGTGCGGGTCGGCGCGCCGGACGTGGCGACGGGTCGGCCGTTCACCGTGCACAGCCGACCGGAGAAGGACGACGGGGTGTGGGCGCTGCACGCCGAGGGCCGGCTGAGCGTGCGCGGCGCGGGCGCGCCCTTCCACCTCGCCGACACCGCCGCCGAGGTGGTGCCGGACCTCGGGGTCGACGCCACCCGGTTCGGCCTGCACCCCGTGCTGCTGGCCGCCGTGCTGGAGGCGGTGGAGGGGGTCGCGGTGGAGTGGCGCGACGTCCAGCTGCACGCCACCGGCGCCACTGCGGTGCGCGCGGAGGTCCGGCACCTGGCCGCCGACCGGTACGCGATCCGGCTGGCCGACCGCGCCGGCCGTCCGGTCGCCACGATCGGGTCCGTCCGCGTCGACCCCGACCCGGTCGGCGACCCGACCCGGGTGCACGACGCGCTCCTCCGGCCGCTCTGGGTGCCGACCGCGCTGGCCGAGGCGACCGGCGAGGTGCGCTACGACCTGGTCCGGGTGGACACCGACGAGGACGTGGTGGCGTCGGCGCACCGCACCACCCGGCGGGTGCTCGACCTGGTGCGGGAACGGCTCGCGAGCGACCGGGAGCGGCCGCTGGTGTTCGTGACGCGCGGCGCGGTCGCGGGCGTCACCGATCCGGGCGCGGCCGCCGTGTGGGGCCAACTCCGGTCCGCGCAAACCGAGAACCCCGGCCGGTTCGTGCTGGTGGACGACGAACCCGGCGCCGACGCGCTGATCGCCGCGGTCGTGCAGGCGGGCGAGCCGCAGGCGGCGATCAGGGCGGGCCGGGTGCTCGTGCCGCGGCTGCGCCGGACGCCCGCGCCGACCGGGCCGCTCACCTGGAACCCGACCGGCACCGTGCTGATCACCGGCGGCACCGGCACCCTGGGCGGCCTGTTCGCCCGGCACCTCGTCCGCGCGCACGGCGTGACGAACCTGCTGCTGGTCAGCCGGCGCGGTCCGGCCGCACCCGGCGCGGACGCGCTGGCCGCCGAGCTGACCGGGCTCGGCGCGTCGGTCACCGTCGCCGCGTGCGACATCGCCGACCGGACCGCGCTCGCCGCGCTGCTGGCCTCCGTGCCGGCGGCGCACCCCGTCACCGGCGTGCTGCACGCGGCGGGCACCCTGGACGACGGGCTGATCTCGGGCGTGCGGCCGGAGCGGCTGGAAGGCGTGCTGCGACCCAAGGTCGACGCCGCGTGGAACCTGCACGAACTCGTCGGCGACGTCGAGGCGTTCGTGCTGTTCTCCTCGCTGGCCGGCGCGATCGGCGGCGCGGGCCAGTCCAGCTACGCGGGCGCGAACACGTTCCTGGACGCGCTGGCCGAGTACCGGGTGGCGCTCGGCCTGGCCGGCACCTCCGTCGCGTGGGGCCTGTGGGCCGAAACGGTCCTCGCGGGCGACCTCACCGAGGCGGACGTCCAGCGCATCGCCCGGGCCGGCTACCCGCCGATCGAGTCCGACGACGGACCCGCGCTGCTGGACGCCGCGATGCGCCTGGGCCTGGCGAACGCCGTGGCGACCCCGCTGAACGTGCCCGCCCTGCGCGAACAACCCCGCCAGGTGCCCGGTGTGCTGCGCGACGTGGCCCGGATCGCGGTGCGCCCGGTCGCCCGCAACACCGACGTCCCGGCCGTCACCGGCCTCGCCGGACTGTCCGAAGTGGACCGTCGGGCGAAGGTGCTCGAGCTGATCCGGGCCGAGGTCGGCGCGGTGCTGGGCCTGGCGTCGCCGGCGGCGGTCGCCGACGACCGGCGGTTCACCGACCTCGGGTTCGACTCGCTCACCGCCGTGGAACTGCGCAACCGGCTGGGCGCGCTGGTCGACGTCCGGCTTCCGGTCACGCTCGTGTTCGACCACCCGACACCCGCCGCGCTCGCCGACTTCCTGCTGGGCTCGCTCGGCGGCGAGCCGGAACTCGACCTGGCCGCGGAGGTCGTGCTGGCCGACGACATCCGGCCGGCCGCGGAAGTGGTCACCGCGGTGGCCGACCCGACCGAGGTGCTGCTGACCGGCGCCACCGGCTTCCTCGGCGCGTACCTGCTCCGCGACCTCATGCGCACCACGTCCGCGCGGGTGCACTGCCTGGTGCGCGCCGAGAGCCAGGAGGCCGCGCGGGCGCGGTTGTGGGACGCGCTGGAGTGGTACCGGATCGCCGACGACGTCGACCCGGACCGGCTCGAGGTGGTCCTCGGCGACCTGGCGAGCCCGGCGCTCGGTCTCACCCCGGAGCACTTCGACGTGCTGGCGCGCACCGTCGACGTGGTCTACCACCCCGGGGCGGCGGTGAACTGGGTGCAGCCGTACGCGGTGGTCAAACCGGCCAACGTGACGGGCACCGAGGAAATCCTCCGGCTGGCCGCCCGGCACCGCACCGTGCCGGTGCACTACGTGTCGACGCTGGGCGTGTACGTCGGCCGGGACACCGCCGGCGTGCCGATCCGGACGACCGACCCGACCGGGCCCGGCAACGCGCTGCCCACCGGGTACACCCGGAGCAAGTGGGTCGCCGAGCAGGTGGTGGAGCTGGCCCGGGAACGCGGACTGCCCGTCTCGGTCTACCGGATCGACCTGATCGCGGGCGACGAGACCACCGGCGCCTGCCAAACCCGGGACTTCGTGTGGTTGAGCCTCAAGGGCCTGATCCAGGCGGGCGCGATCCCCGGCGACATCCCGGTGCGGTTCCGGCTGATGCCGGTGACCTACGCCAGCGCCGCGATCCTGCGCGTCTCCCGCGAACCGGCCGGCCGGACGTTCCACGTGTGCGGCCACACCGACCTGGCGTTCGCCGACATGGTCGCGGAACTGCGCGCGGCCGGCTACCCGCTCGCGGAACTGGACTGGGACACCTGGCGGTCGCGGGTGATGTCCGATCCGGACAACGCGATGGTCCCGCTGATGGACGCGTTCGAGGTGATGGCCGCGAACCCGGACACGTTCTACCCGCCGATCGACGACGCGGAAACCCGGGAGGCGTTGGCGCACACCGACATCCGCTGCCCGCCTGCCACCGCCGAGCTGTTCGCCCGGCACGTGCGCTTCTTCGTGGAGGCGGGCTACTTCCCCGCGCCGTGACCCCTCGTGGGGGGGGGGGGCGCGCCCCCCCCCCCCCACAACCCCCCCCCGCGCACCCCAGACGGCCAACAAGAAACCAAA
>NZ_JBFAEO010000074.1:0-32609 GCF_040642015.1 Actinosynnema sp. NPDC020468 | reverse complement strand
CCGGTGTGGGTGCCGGTGTTGCCCGCGCCCTTGTAGAACTTCACCCCGGTGATCGACCCGTTCACCGACGGGGTGAACCGGACACCCGCACCGACGTGCCGGTCACCACGTGCCGGGTCGCGCTGCCCGGTCCCTGCACGCCGTCCGCCCGCCGGGCGCGCACGCCCTCGGCCAGCTCGCCGTGACCCCGCCGGACCTGCGCCGGCACCAGCCCGCGGTCGGGCATCACCCACTCCGCGTCGGGCGCGACCAACGCCAGGTACTCCTCCACCGTGCCGTCGTCGGCGGTGTGCGCGAGCCGGGCCACCACGTCCGCCACCAGCACCAGGTCGTCGATCACAGGCCCACCCGCGTCCCGACCAGGTCGCGCAGCGCGCGCGAGGAGCCGAACAGGAGCTGGTTCGCCTTGGCGCGCTTGAGGTACAGGTGCGCGTCGTGCTCCCAGGTGAAGCCGATGCCGCCGTGCAGCTGGACCGAGTCGGCCGCCACCGCGAAGAAGACGTCCGTGCACACCGCCTTGGCCAGCGCGGCGGGCACCTCCCCCGGTTCGCGGGTCGCGCGCCAGGCCGTCGACGCCGCGCCCTCGACGGCCACCAGGTGGTCCGCGCACCGGTGCTTGAGCGCCTGGAACGACCCGATGGGCCGGCCGAACTGCTCCCGCGTTTTCAGGTACTCCACGGTGAGGTCGAGGCAGGTCCGGGCCGCGGCCGCCGACTCCGCCGCGAGCAACGTCCACAGTGGACCGGGCAGGCCCGCGCCGCCGACCCGTCGACCACCGGAGAACTCCACGTCCGCCAGGTTCCGGGTCTGGTCGAGCGCGACCCGGTGCCGCGCCACCACGTCCGACGCCACGACCACGTCGTCGCCGGTGTCCACCAGGAGCAGGTCGACCGCCGCGCCGTGCACGACGTTCGTTCCGCCGTTCACCGCCACGGACACCGACAGGCCCAGTTCGGCGATCGAGGTCAGCACCTCGTCGGCCTCCGGCGTGCCGCACCCGGCCAGGTACGCGGTCGCGGCGAGCGTGGTCAGCACCGGTCCCGGCACGAGCCGGCGGCCGAACTCCTCGACCACCACGGCCGCGTCGGACAGGGTCAGGCCCAACCCGCCCAGGCGTTCCGGGACCAGCAACGCGGTCACGCCCAGCTCGTCCACCGCCCGCCGCCACAGCGCGCGGTCGTAGCCGTCGGCCGAGGTCATCGCGGCGCGCACGGCCGTCATGGGCGCGTGCCGGTCCAGGAACGCGGCGACGGAGCGGCGCATCTCGCGCTGTTCGGTGTCCTTCATCGAGTCGGTCATCAGGCGCGCTCCCGCGGCAGGCCGAGCAGTCGTTCCGCGACGATGGTGCGCTGCACCTCGTCGGTGCCGCCGTAGATCGTGTCGGCGCGGGTGTAGAGGAACAGCCGCTGCGCGTCGGTCAACTCGTAGGGCGGTCCGTCGGTGACCAGCTCGCCGGCGACGTCCACCGCCAGCTCGCCCAGGTCGCGGTGCCAGCGCGCCCACTGGAGCTTGGAGATCGAGCCCTCCAACCCCGGCACGCCGTCGCCCGCCGACTGGAGCGTGCGCAACGCCGTGCAGCGCAACACCTCCAGCCCGATCCACGCGTCCACGACCCTGGCCCGCAGCACGGGGTCGGCCAACGCGCCGTTGGACCGGGCCCGCTCGACCACCGCGTCCAGTTCGCGCGCGAAGCCGACCTGCTGGCCGAGCGTGGCGACACCGCGTTCGAACGCGAGCGTGGCCATCGCGACCCGCCAGCCGTCGCCCTCCTCCCCCACCAGGTTGTCCGCCGCGGTCACCGCGCCGTCGAAGAACACCTCGTTGAACTCCGAGGTGCCGGTGAGCTGCGCGATGGGCCGCACCGTCACACCGGGCTGGTCCATCGGCACGAGCAGGTAGGACAGGCCCGCGTGCCGGGTGCCGGAGGTGCGGGCGAGCACGAAGCACCAGTCGGCGACGTGCGCGAGCGAGGTCCACACCTTCTGCCCGTCGAGCACGTACCGGTCGCCGTCGCGGACCGCGCGGGTGCGCACGCCGGCCAGGTCGGAACCCGCGCCCGGCTCGGAGTAGCCCTGGCACCACAGCACCGAGCCGTCGAGGATGCCCGGCAGGAACCGGCGCTGCTGGTCGGGCGTGCCGAACGCGAGCAGCGTGGGTCCGACGAGCTGTTCGCTCATGTGCCCGAGCCGACCGGGCGCGCCGGCCCGCGCGTACTCCTCGTGGAAGATCACCTGGCGGGCCAGCGACAGGTTCCGGCCGCCCTTGTCCTGCGGCCAGCCCAAGCCGGTCCAGCCGCCCTCGCCGAGCCGCCGTTCCCACTCCCGGCGGCGGTCAAGGGCCTCGTGCTCGTGGCCGGGTCCGCCGGTGCCCACCACGTCGGCGAAATCGCCGTGCAGGTTGGCGTGCAACCACGCGCGCACCTCGGCGCGGAACTTCTCGTCGTCGGCGGTCAGCTCCACGTCAGGCTCCGTAGACCGGAGGGGCGGGCTCGGACTTCGCGACCAGGTCGGCGATCACCGGTCCGAGCTCGTCGGCTTCCCAGCGGCCGTCCTTGACCGCGGGCGGACCGTGCCGCCACGGGTCGGCCAGCGACACCTCGCCGCCGGAGACCTCGAACACCCGGCCGGTCACGGTCGCCTCCGCGCTGCCCAGCCAGACCACCAGCGGCGAGACGTTGGCCGGGTCCATCGCGTCGAACCCGCTCGTCGGCCTGGCCATCGCCTCGGCGAACACCGCCTCGGTCATCGGGGTGCGCGCGGACGGCGCGATCGCGTTCACCAGCACGCCGTACCGGGCCCACTCGACGGCCGCGATCCGGGTCAGCACCGCGATGCCCGCCTTGGCCGCCGCGTAGTTGCCCTGGCCGACGCTGCCCAGCAACCCCGCGCCGGACGAGGTGTTGACCACCCGCGCGGCCACCGGCGACCCCGCCTTGGCCCGGTCCCGCCAGTACGCGCCGGCGTGCCGCATCGGGGCGAAGTGGCCCTTGAGGTCGACCCGGAGCACCTGGTCCCACTCGTGCTCGGTCATCGTCACGAGCATCCGATCGCGGTTGATCCCGGCGTTGTTGACCAGGGTGTCCAGCGTCCCGTAGGTGTCGACGGCGGTGCGCACCAACTCCCGCGCGTAGGCCCAGTCGGCCACGTCACCGGTGCTGGCCACCGCCTGCCCGCCCGCCGCGGTGATCTCCTCGGCCAGCACGCGCACGCCGTCGCCCACGTCGTTGAGCACCAGCCGGGCGCCCCGCCTGGCGAACTCCCACGCGTGGGCGAGTCCGAGACCCTGCCCCGCGCCGGTGACGACCACCGACCGTCCCGCACCCATCACACGCCACCTCCGCTGTCGTCCGTGCAGACAAGCACACCGCGTGTTGACCACGCAAGCAAGCGCTTGGTAGAGAGTGCGCCGACCGCACCGACACCAGGGAGTACCGGATGGCGATGTTCCGCGCACTGCGACACCCGTCGTTCCGGCTGCTGTGGGGCTCGGTGTTCCTCGGCCAACTCGGGTACTGGTTCGCGAACATCGCGTTCCAGTGGGAGGTCGCCCACCGCACGGACAACGACCCGGTCGCGCTGGGCGTGCTCTACTTCGTCGGCTTCACGCCCTACCTGGCGTTCTCGCTGTTCGCGGGCGTGCTGGCGGACGGCCGGGACCGACGGCTGCTGCTGGTCGGCATCCAGGCCGCGTCGGTGGCGGTCGCGCTGGCGTGCTTCGGGTTGACCCTGGCCGACGCGACACCGCCCGCCGTCGTGCTGGTGCTGGCGTTCCTGGCCGGCTGCGTGATCACGTTCCTGTCGCCCGCGCACCAGTCGCTGATCGCGAACGTGGTGCCGGCCCGCGACCTGGGCAGCGCGGTGCCGCTCCAGGCCGCCGGGTTGAACCTGGCCCGGATCGCCGGTCCCGCGCTGGCCGGTCCGGCGATCCTGCTGGCCGGCTCCACGGCGGCGTTCGCGATCTTCACCGCGACGTGCGTCGGGTCGGCGCTGCTGGCGTGGCGGATCAAGGTGCCCGCGCGGGCCAGGGTGGTGGCGACCGAGAGCGTCGGACGGCGACTGGTCGGCGGGTTGCGGCACGCCCGCGAGCGCCCGCCGACCGCGATGGCCCTGCTGGTGGTCGCGATCGCGTCGATGTTCGGCTCGACGTTCCAGGCCCAGTTGCCGCTGCTGGGCGCACGGGTGTCGGCGGACGGCGGGACCGCGTTCCTGACCCTGGTCGTGCTGGGCGGGCTCGGGTCGCTCGTCGGGGTGCTCCTGGTGGCCCGCAGGCGCGCGCCGCTGCCGTTGCCGGCCACCGCCGTGCTGCTCGCGGTGCTGGGCGCGATCGTGTCCGTGCTGGGGTACGTGCGGTCGTTCCCGCTGATGGCGGTGCTGATGGCGGTCGCGGGCGGTGTCCTGTTCGGGGTGATGACGTCGATCAACACGCTCATCCAGCACGTGGTGGACGACGACCAGCGCGGTCGGGTGCTGAGCCTGTACTTCATCTGCTGGGGCGGTCTGCTGCCGGTCGCCGGACTGGCCGCCGGCGCGTTGATCGCGCTCGCGGGCATCGGGACCGCGTTCGCCGTGCTGGGCGGCGTCACGGCGGCGTTCGGCGTCGGCATCGCGGCCAAGGCGTTGACTCGTCGTCCGACGGCTGCTTAGCTTCGACCAAGCGCTTGCTTGGCCACGGGAGGTGCGGTGCGGGACTTCGACGGACACGAGGGTGTGGCCGTGGTGACCGGCGGCACGGGCGGCATCGGCGCCGCCGTGTGCCGGCTCCTGGTCGACCGCGGGTGCGCGGTCGACTTCACCTACCGGTCCAACGAGGCGGCGGCACAGGCACTGGTCGCCGAGCTCGGACCGGTGGTGCGGGCGCACCGTCTCGACCTCACCGACCACGGCGCGGTGGCCGCGCTGGTCGGCAGGCTGGACGCGCACACCGTGGTGCACGCGGCCGGTCCGCACATCCCGATGGCGCACCTGTCCACCGTGGACCCACGCCGGTACGCGGCCCAGCTGGACGAGGAGGCCGCCGCGTTCTTCTCCGTGGTACACGCCGCGCTGCCGTCGTTGCGCCGCCGCCGGGGATCGGTGGTGGCCGTGACAACCGCCGCGACCACCCGCTACCCGGTGCGCGACGGCCTGTCCTCCGGCACGAAGGCGGCCGTGGAGGCGCTGGTCCGGGCGTTCGCCGCCGAGGAGGGCCGGTACGGCGTGCGGTTCAACAGCGTCGGGCCGGGGATGCTCACCGACGGCATGGCCGACCGGCTGATCAGCTCGGGCGAGCTGGACGAGCACGCGCTGGCCGTCGCCAAGCGCTCGATCGCGTTGCGCCGCTTCGGTTCCGCCGCGGACGTCGCGGAGGCGGTCGCGTTCCTGGCGTCGCCGCGCGCCGGGTTCGTCAGCGGCCAGAAGCTGGACGTGGACGGCGGCTATGGGGTGTGAGGACGGGGTCCGGGCCGCCGTGCGGCGCTACTGCCGCGGCGTGGACCGGATGGACGAAACCCTGCTGCGGCAGGCGTTCCACCCCGACGCGCGGATCCGGATGGGCGACGCGGTCGACGGCGGCGTGGACGACCTGGTCGCGTTCCTGTGGCGCTTCCTGCCCCGGCGCGCGATGACCATGCACTACGCGTGCGACGTCCTCGTGGAGCCCGTCGGCCCGACCGCCGCGCGCGCCGAGACCTACGGGTTCGCCGTGCAGCGCGGACCGGACCTGGTCACCGGGTTCCGCTACCTGGACCACCTGGTCGCCCACGAGGGTCGCTGGGTGATCACCGACCGGACCACCACGACCGAGTGGGTGTCCACCGACCACCCCGCCCCGCTGCCGCCGGGCGTTCCCACGGGCATCCGCACGCACCCCACGGAGGGCACACGATGAGCACACCCCACTTCGGCTTCACCCCGGGCGACGTCGTGGTCGTCACCGGCGCGGGCAGCGGCATCGGCCGCTCGGTGTCGCTGCACGCCGCCGAGCTGGGCCTCGCGGTCGCCGCGTGGGACCTGGACGGCGCCAGTGCCGCCCGCACGGCCGCCGACGTGGTCGAGGCCGGCGGTCGGGCGGTGGCGGTGACCGCGGACGTGGACTCGCCGCACGCGGTGGAGGCCGGGTTCGCGGTCAGCCGGGAGCTGGGCGTGGTCCGGCACCTGGTGAACAACGCCGGACCGTCGTCGGCCGCGGACCTCCCGTTCGACGACGCGATCCGGATCAGCGTCGGCAGCGTGCGCCGGGTGACCGACGAGTGGCTGGCGCCCGGCGCGCCCGAGGGCGCCTCGCTGGTCAACATCGCCTCGGTGGCGGGCAACCTCATCGGCACCGGCTCGGACTGGTACAGCGCGGGCAAGGCCGCGATCACCGGCTACACCCGGCACCTCGCGGCGTACCGCAGCGCCGAGGTGCGGGCCAACGCGGTCGCGCCCGGCATGACCGACACCCCGCGGCTGGCCGGGTTCGCGGCGAGCCCGGTCGGGCAGCGCGCGCTGGAGCGGATCCCGTTGGGGCGCATGGCCTCCCCGGACGACATCGCCTGGGTGGTGCTGTTCCTGCTGTCCCCGCTCGCCGGGTACGTCAACGGCGCGTTCCTGCCGGTGGACGGCGGCTGGACGGTCACCCAGTGAGCCCGCACACCGAGGAGAGCGTGGCCCGGTTGACCGACGCGGCCCGCCGGGTGGTGAACGCGGTCGTGCTGGCCGGTCCGGACGCCGCGGACGCCACCGCGCTGGCCGCGACGCTGAACGCGGTCGCCGAGGAGTTGGAGCGCCGCGCGCCGAGCCGGGAGGAGCGGATGCGCCGGATGTGGGCGCCGCTGGACTCCCGGCCGCACAACCTGGTCGACGGACCGGAGAACCCGCTCGCGCCGCCGCTGCGCATCGACCGCGAGCAGGACGACTCGGTGCGCGCGCGGGCCGTGTTCGGGCTGCCCTACCAGGGCCCGCCCGGTTTCCTGCACGGCGGCGTGTCCGCGCTGGTGATGGACCACGTGCTCGGGCTGGCCACCATCTGGGCGGGCGACACCGGGATGACCGCGCGGCTGACGCTGGACTTCCGCCGCCCGGTGCCGCTGTTCGAGCAGGTCGACGTCACCGCGCGCCAGGTCGGCGTGGACGGCCGCAAGATCCGCGCCACCGGCACGATCTCGGCCGGCGGCACCGACTGCGTGGTCGCCGAGGGCCTGTTCGTGACACCGAGGCCCGCGTGAGGTTCGGGCTGATCCCGCCGGTGGTGCTGCGCGGCGCGGACGCGTGGGAGGACTCCGCGGGCGTCGAGGAGCTGACCCGGATCGCCGAGGCCGCGGACTCCCTGGGGTACCACCACATCACGTGCAGCGAGCACGTCGGCGTGCCGACGGCGGTGGCGGAGGTGCGCGGCGGCCGGTACTGGGACCCGTTGGCCACCCTGGCCTTCCTGGCCGCGCGGACCACGTCGCTGCGCCTGCTGACCAACGTGCTGGTGCTCGGCTACCACCACCCGCTCGCGGTCGCCAAGTCCTACGGCACGCTCGACCGGCTCAGCGGCGGCCGGGTGCTGCTCGGGGTCGGCGTCGGCAGCCTGGAGGAGGAGTTCGCGCTGCTGGGCGAGCCGTTCGAGGACCGGGGTCCGCGCGCGGACGACGCGCTGCGGGCGTTGCGCGCCGCCTGGGGCCGGCCCGCCCCGTCCTACTCGGGCCCGCACTACGCGTTCGAGGACTTCCTGGTCGACCCGCACGCCGTGCGGACGCACGTGCCGCTGTGGGTGGGCGGTCGGACCCGGCGGTCGTTGCGGCGCGCGGTGGACCTGGGCGACGGCTGGATGCCGTTCGGCCTGACGCCCTCGCGCGTGCGCGCCGAGGTGAACCGGTTCGACGTGCGACCCGGCTTCGAGGTCGTGCTCCAGTCGGACTTCCTGGACCCGATCGGCGCGCCGGACCGCACGCTGTCCCAGGTGGACGACCTGGACGCGGTGTGCACGACGCTCAACGTCCGGTTGACCGCCCGCGACGTCGGGCACCACCTCGAGCAGCTGCACGCCCTCACCGAGCTGTGGCCCGGAGGTGTCGCCCGATGAGCGTCGAGGAGCGGTTGGCCGCCGTGGAGGAACGGCTGCGCGCGGCCGAGGACCGGTTGGCGCTGCTGCAACTCGTGGCGACCTACGGTCCGGCGGTGGACAGCGGCTCGGCCGGGCAGGCCGCGGGGTTGTGGGCCGAGGACGGCGTCTACGACACGTTCCCGGTGGTGCTGGAAGGTCGGGACGCGATCCGGGACATGGTGACCGGCGAGCTGCACCAGGGCCTGATCGCCGCCGGCGCGGCGCACCTGCTGACCCTGCCGCACGTCGAGCTGGACGGCGACCGGGCCGTGCTGACCAACCACTCCCAGCTCGTGTTGCGCGACGGCGACGGCTTCCGGGTGTGGCGCACCGGGGTCAACCGCTGGGAGTGCGCGCGGACCGCCGACGGGTGGCGGGTGGTGAGCCGGGTCAACCGGCTGCTGGACGGCTCGCCCGGGGGCCGCGCCGTGGCGGGCGCGGCCTTCGGGTGATCACGCCTCGTTCGGCAGGTTCGTCCAGCCCTTGCGGTCGGCGCGGGCGTACCAGCCGGACGCGGCCAGCGTGCCGCCGTCGACCGGGATCGTGTGGCCGGTGACGAACCGCGCGTCGTCCGAGGCCAGGAACTCCACCACGGCCGCGTAGTCGTCGGGTCGCCCGAACCGGCCGGCGGGCACCCAGGTGCGCACCAGTTCCGGATCCCGGCCGCGCAGCATCAGCTCGGCCGGTGTCTGCGGGGTGTCGGCGAGGTCGGGCGCGATGGCGTTGACCCGGACGCCGTGCCGCGCCACGTCCACCGCGAGACTGCGGGTGAACGCGACGACACCGGCGTTGAAGGCCGCGTAGGGCGCGGCGTACGGGATGCCCCGGAACGCCTCCACGGTCGCGTTGTTGACCACCGCGCCGGACCGCCGGGCGACCATGGCGGGCAGCAGCGCGTGGCACACCCGGAACACGTGCAGCAGGTTCAGCTCGTACAGCTGCTGCCACTGCTCCTCGGTGCTGTGCAGGAAGCTCCGCGCCGCGGGCCGGAAGTCGCCGACGTTGTTGACCAGCACGTCCACCCGCCCGTCGGCCACGGCGAGCGCCGCGTCCCGCAGGCGCGCGACCACCTCCGGGTCCCGGATGTCGCCGACCACGACCGTGCAGCCGCCGCCCTGCTCCGAGATGTCGTGGCGCGCCTCCCGGGCGGCCCGCTCGTCCACGTCGTTGAGCACCACGTGCGCGCCCGCGAGCGCCAACCGCCTGCTGATCCCGCCGCCGATGCCGAGCGCTCCCCCGGTGACCACCGCCACCTGTCCCTCGAGCCTGGTCATCGCAACCCCAGCCGTTCCGCGCAGGCGGACAGTTCGTCTTGCAGCAGAAGGAGGTCCGCACTGTCCGAAGTGGACAGCACGACCCGAGTGGCGCCCAGCGCCGCCAGCTTCGCGGCCTTGTCGAGGTCGATCCGCGCCGCGTGGTGCCCGAGCGACAGCTCCAGCGCGTCCGGGTCCCGCCCGGCCCGCCCGGCCTCCTCGCGCATGACGGCGACCAGCCGGCGCACCTCGTCACCGGTCGCGCCCAGCGGCTGGAGCCCGTCACCGCGTCGACCGGCCCGGCGCGCGGCGGCCGTGCTGTGCCCGCCGACGTGGATCGGCACCCGGTGCGCGGGCTTGGGGTGGCTCAACGCGTCGGCGAACCGGAAGAACTCGCCCTCGTGGGTGGCCGGACCGTCGGCCCACAGCGCGCGCAGCACGTCGATCTGCTCGTCGGCCCGCCGACCCCGGGTGCCGAAGGCGACCCCGCAGGCCTCGACCTCCTCGCGCATCCACCCCATCCCGACGCACAGCCGCACCCGTCCGCCGGACAGCGCGTCCACGGTCGCGACCCGCTTGGCGAGCCCGACGGGGTGGTGGTTGGGCAGCACCAGGACGCCGGTCGCGAGACCGAGGGTGGTGGTGCGGGCGGCGAGGAACGCGAGCAGGTCCAAGGGGTCGGGGACCGGGCAGTCGTCGGCCACGCCCATCCGGCCCGACGGCGCGTACGGGTAGGCGCTGCGGTAGTCCGCGACCACCACGGTGTGCTCGACCACGACCACCGATTCGAACCCGCACGCCTCGACGTGCCGGGCGAACCCGTCGATCCACGCCGGGTCGGCGGACTTCCCGACGGCGACGGGCACTACGACCGCGTACTCCACCCCACCTCCCAACCAAGCGATTGCTTGGCAACCTAGCACAGCGATTGCGGGACGCCGCGGGTTGACAGGCCGGGGAGGTTGGGTGGATGGAGAACGGTGGGGCGCGACGCGGTGTCGTGGTGTTCGAGGTGTTCCTCGCGGCCGAGGCGGTGCTCCTGCTGGTGTCGCTGGTCGTGCTGGTGCCCGTGGTGCTGTCCGATCCCGGTGTCGCGGCCGGCGGGCCGATGACCGGGCGCACGCTGGTGATCCTGCTGGTCGTGCCACCGGTCGCGGCGGCGGTCACCGGCGTGGGCGGGATGGCGCTGTTCGGCGGTGGGCCTCGGGAGGGGCGGGCCCGGCGGGAGCTGGCCGTCCGGTGGACCGCGAAGGACCTGGGCGTCGGCGCGGCCTACGGGTTGGGCGGCCTGGTGCTGACCGTTCCCGCGTCGTACCTGTGGGCGCGGGCGGTCGGTCCGGACGACGCGACGTCCACCGTCGGCGAGGTGTTCGCCGGGCGGCAACTCGGCACGGCGACCGCGGTGGCGGTGTTCCTGGTGGTGTGGCTGGTCGCGCCGGTGTGCGAGGAGGTGGTGTTCCGGGGTGCGCTGTGGCGGGCGCTGGAGCACTGGGGGTGGCCCCGGTGGGCGGTCGTCGCGGGCACGAGCGTGGCGTTCTCGTGCGCGCACCTGGAACTCCTGCGCACGCCGCTGCTGCTGGTCCTGTCGCTGCCGATCGCGCTGGCCAGGCTGGCCACCGACAACCTGCTCGCGTCCGTCGTGGCGCACCAGGTCAACAACTTCCTGCCCGCCGTCGCGCTGCTGATGTCCGTGCGGTCGTGATCTTCCCGGGCCTCGACCCGGTCAGGCGGCGTGGTCCCGCTTCCGCCGGACCCCACCAGCCGACCTCGCGCATCGCGGTCCACAGCGGCCGATCCGCGGTCAGCGCCGGGCCGGGATCCTCCGGGTCGAACGCCACCACCACGGGGTCGCCCGGGTCGAGGTCGAACGTGATCCCGGTATCCGTCGAACGCCCGCTCGGGCAGGTGATCGACAGCCTCGACAGGTCCTCGCCCGCGGCCTTCGCCACCGCTGCCGGCAGGGCGAACCGGGCGGCACCGTGGTCCGACTCGCCGTCCGACGCCGCGGGAATCGCGGCCGCGATCGCGAGCACCGGGACCACGACGGCGCCCACCGGAGCACGTCCCGTGCCGCCCCCTCACCACGACGGACCGGGCTTCGAGTCCCCCACACCCGAAGCCCGCGTCCGGCCCCGGTCGTGCGGACTACCCGAATGCCGCAGCCGCCCCGCAACGGGGGCGCGCACCCCGCCGGTTCAGCGACCCGCCGTCGTGCTCACCGGCACCTGCTCCGCCGGCGCCTCGGTCCGGCGGATCCACCAGCGGTACGAGGCGAGGGCGGCGAGCCAGGCGCCCGCGGCGTTGAGGAGCACATCGTCCACAGAGGACACCCGGTCGAGCTGGAGGACGTACTGCAAGGTCTCGATCAGCGCCGAGCACCCCGCCGCGAACACCCCCACCCGCCACGCCGACGCCAACGCCGGGAACCGCAACGGGGCGAAGAACCCGAGCGCCGCGAACACCAGGAGGTTGCCGACGACCTGGCCCAGGTCCACCGTGAGCAGGTCCTGGAACGGCACCAGGATCACCCGGCTGGGCGCGACACCGGGGTTCTCGCCCGGCATCAGGGTCAACCACACCCACGGCACGGTCCCGTAGACGAGGCCGACCTCGGCCAGGGACCGGCGCCACGGCGACGCCACGCCCCGAGTCCGCCGACGCCACGCCAACAGCCAGACGGCGGGCACCGTCAACGGCAGCAAGAGCACTGTCGACACGATGACGCCGGTTTCGGTGCCGACCCAGTCCTGCCACCTGACGAGCACGCGTCCTCCACTTCCTCCCCGACCCGCGGTACCCGCGCGTCGGCACGATGGTGTCGCACCACGATCCGGACGGGCGGGACGGCCCGGTCCACTCGCGCACTCAACACCCTCGGCCGTTGCCCTCGCGTATGCGGATTCCGATACGCCCGCGATATCCGGAACCTGGCGGATCCGCAACCAGTCGGGGAGCCATCAAGAACAGCTCTGACCGTGCGGCCACCTAGTCTGTCGTCCGTCAGCGGAACAACGCCTCGGCGTGCGCGACGACCCGCGTTGCGTCCGTTCCCTCACACTGCGGGAGCAGGTACTTGAGACGCACCCGATGACGCCGGAATGGTCGCCGATCGAGGCGAGGCCGACCGCCGAGCAGGTTGGACCGGGCCGCACCACGGGTCAGGAGGCCTTCGGCACCCACACCTGGGAGCCTGCCCAGGTGTGGGTATAGAAGGCCTCCACCTGCAATTGCCCGCTAGTCGTCGGCACCCGAGTCTTCACGCGGCAGGATGTACTCCTCCGCGAGCTTCGCCAAGTGCATGGGCAGCGGGCGTGCCAGCGGGTCGTAGTCGTCGTGGAACCGCAGCCGGTGGGTGATGCCCGCCCAAGTGCCCGGCTCGTCGGGGACGATCTCCGATCGGCCGGCGAGTTCCAAGGCGTCGGCGGACAGGCAGCCGAGCACCACGAGTTCCAGGTACTGCGGATTCCACACGCTCTTCGTGGGACCGAGGGGCCAGTTCGGGTTCGGCCCCAACTTCGCCAACCCTCGCGGTACCTTCGGGTTGTTCCTCGGCATGTCCGCAGTACTCGCGAACACCCTGTTGTCCACGTCCGCCCGATCCTCTTCCCATAGGCCGAGAGCGAAGCCCGTCTTGCCCTTGCCGGGGTCCACGGCGTACCACTGCGGGACCTCTTCCCGGCTGTTCCGGTCCCGGACGAGCACGATCCGCAGGTCGGCGCCGTAGACGGCGATCCGTTGCGCGGGCTCATCGGAGAAGGCGATCATGTCCTTCACCAGTGCCCCGTTGCCGATCTCCGGCCAGGAATCCCTGATGTTCGCGGAGTTCGCCAGCAACAAGGTCGGCCGATCGCGCGTCTGGTAGAGGATCGACCTGACCCGGCGCTGCACTCTGTCCCGATGCTCCGCGTACGTGGCTTCGGGCGTGGGCCGTCCTGTGTCGTCGTAAGCGACGTCCACGTCCCGGCTCAGCGCGAGGAGCAGTTCGGAATAGGGCACCCACGCCTTTCGGGCGTCATCCCAGCCACAGATGGGATGAGTGGTGTCGCCGGGCCTGATCCGGACCGCGACGAGGTGCTGCCGAACGCGACGCACGGCACCGCGTTCCTTGCGTCGCACGACCCAAAGCGCCACGTACTGGAGGTCCGCGTCCGGTTCGGCGGGTGTGAGACCCGGCGGCACCGGCACCGCACCGAGTTGTCGAAAGCCGTCGAGCCACGTCCACTTGGCTCGCGCGTCCAGGTCCGGCACGCCGTCCTCCTGCGCCTGGATGAACTGGCTGACCCTTCCGACATCGGCGAACCCCAGCCGCAGCGCGAACTTCGGGTCGGTGTCGGCCTTGCCGAACCGGCTTTCGCCCAAGATCTCGACCAGAGCCAAAGCCGGCCCCTCCGGCACGCGGTCGAACCGGGCCGCCACCGCCACACGACGGGCCCGGACCGCCTCGCTCACCGCGCGGGGATCCTTCCCCTCGACGTCGAGCGGGCTTCCGAGGTCAAGGATTCGTACGGTGTGGATGAGCACCCGCAACGGACCCAACACCCACTCCTGCACCGGTTCCTCGGCGACCTGTGAGTTCGGAAGACCCAACAGGGTCGCGAGCTCTTCGAGCAACCTTGTCCTGGTCTCGGGCAACTGCCACACGATGTCGATACGCAGCGGTTCACCCGCGAGCGCCGCGACCAGGGCGCGTCGACGGGACTCGACGGCGCGCCTTTCCACGGCTGCACGCTCGTGCGGCTTGTCCCGCGGCACCTTGGGAAGCAGGCTGGGCTTGGTGGCCTCCGGCACCCGCCTGGAGTCGGACACCCTCCGGAACATCGGCCTCAACCCGTCGGCGATCCAGTTGTCCAGGTGCTCACGTTCCACAGGGGACAACCCGGTACCGATCTTGTGCGGCCCCATGACCGTGCTGTGCACGACTCCGGCGGCGATTCCCGACTGGCCACGCAACCAGGTCTCCGGGGCGAGGCCGATGTCCTCGGGCTTCGGGTAGGTGCGGACGATGTCGACGTCGGGCAACAGGTCGACCGCGCTGTGCCGCCGCCACACCCGCCGGCCGAGCCGCGGCTCGAACCTGATGGAGTTGCCGATCAAGTGCGTCGATCGCGTCTCCCCTTCGTCCCACGGCACCGGGACGTCGAAGAGCACGGTCGCCGCGCGTCCGTCCGGAATGCGAACCGGTGTCGCGGTTGCCCAACGCCGTATCCCATAGGAGACGTGCACCCGGAGGTTCGGCATGAACGCCGTGGTGTGCAAGGTGATCTTGATGACCGCGGAGTAGTGGGCGGGCCGCCGGGCACGGGTGTACTGGTACGGCGGCCAGGACACGAGTTCGGCCCCCTGCTCGGTGCTCACCACGCGGAACGCGGTATCGGCGACCACGTCCACGGGACGGTAGGAACGGGCCGCCAGTCTGGTGGCGAGGAGTTCCGGCAGCAGTCCGTAGAGCCTGCGGTCCGGTTTTCCGGTCCCACCGAGCGAGACCATGGTCGCGGTGAGGTCGACCGCCTCGGGGGTCCAGAGCGGGGTGGTGTCACCGATCGAGCCGAGCACGCGCGCCAGCGCCGCTTCGTGCTCGGGTTCCGGGCGCAGGCTCATCACCCAGGACAGGAACAGGGGGTGCACCAGTTCTGCGGGAGGCCGGTCGCGTGCGTAGATCCACGGTACCGTCGGGTCGGAAGTGGCACCGCGGCCGGTGGCGACCACGCCGGGCGCGGCCGCCCTCAACAGGGAGTTGAGCTTGCGCACCGGCAACCCGGTGATCGGTTCGCGGCTGCGCCAGCCCAGCGCGTAGAGGCTCATCAGCTCGCTCTTCCACCGCTCGGCGAACGTCATGACCTGCAAGTCCTCGATCCACGGGCCGTGGTCGGGATCCGGTTCGTACGCACAAACCCTGAGCAAGTCGTACACGGTCACGCCCCTTCGTCGTCGAGGTCCAGACATGCGGTCAGGGACTTCCAGAGCGGGAGGTAGAGCGCCGTCACGATCTTGCGATCGTGCGCCGTGACCTCTGCCGCACCGCCGAAGTAGGGCCGTAGCACCTGGACGATGCTGTGCAGCAGACTGGTTTCGGGAGAATCGCCGATCTGGTCCTCGGCATCGTCGGTTCGGGCCGCGGTGTTCGGGGCGAAAGCCGCGTCGACGAAGACGACTCTCGCGGGCACGCCGCCGCGCACCAGCCTGCCGATCACCTGCCAGATGAGGACCAGCAGGTCCCAGGTCACCGCTTCCCGATCGTCGCCGAGCCTGCTCCACGCCAGGCTCCTGGCCAACGCCCGGTACCACTCCGACCGCGCGCGCGTCCGGACGTCGCCCGCACCCTCGTCCAGGCTCGCGGCATCACGGACCCACTTGCCGAACTCACCCGAGGAAACAGCCCGGGTGATCCAGTCGTTGACCGTGTGCACCGCCAGTCCAAGATCGTCCGGGCGGGGGTTGGGCCGTGCGAGGAAGTACACCGAGCCGATCGCTGCCGTGCCCTCCTCGTTGAGGATGTTGTGTCCTCGTTCGACCGCCAACAAGGGTGCGACCAGGATCTCGGCATCGGTTTCGTGCAGGCTCTCGACGTCGCCGCGGCGCAGGACCCCGGCGTGCTGGCCGTCCTCGATCAACGACGTGGCGAACTCGACTTCGTCGTCGTCCGACACGAGTCGCAACACCCGCCCCTTCCACCGGTCACGCAGGTTGTGCAACGTGTCGGCGACCAGCGCGGCTTCGAGGTAGCTGCCGACCAGCAGCAGGATCCGCCGCCGCGGCTCGGCCAGTTCGAGCAACTCCCGTTGCAACGGACTCGGCCGGTCTCCGTCGAGATCCCCGAGCCACTGGGCGATGCGTCGCAAAACCTCCGGGCGATCTTCCAGGTCGGCCCCGGACACCTGGACCGCCCCTTTTGGTCCGAGCACGAACTCGAATCGCATCGTGCTCTCGTCCGCGATCCGTCGGATTTCCCTGTTCTTCGGTTCGATGATGACGCCGACCGGCACCTGGATGTGGTACCGGCTCGATTTCCCGGCCCAACTGCTGCCGGACATGAGAAGGACGTTCGTGCCCGGCAGGCCGTCGACCTCCGGCAGGTCGCTCAAGGAGCGGAGGAGTTCCCTTCCGACGCCACTGCACCGGAAGTAGCGCAACTCACCGCTCTGCACATTGCCCTCGGCAGGGCCGTCGACGATGAACTGGAACCCGAGGACGTTGCCCATGGGTGCTTCGGGCACGATCGGCCCGTAGTCGGGTGGACGCTGGTACATCTCGTTGAAGCCGAGCTTCAGCACGGACTCGACCCGCGGCCACATGGCGTTCATCAGCGCGAGCTTGGGCTCGAGGGCGGAGAGCACGAGCGTGAACTCGAAGCGCCGGACCATGTCATCCAGCCACTCCTCCGGCGTGGGCAACGGCTTCTTGGGCTTCTTGGCCTTCTTGGCGGACGGACCGGACAGCGCCTCGGCGCGCTCCTTCCTCTTCTTCCGAAGCACCGGCTCGAGGTCGAACAGATCGATGAGCGCTTCCTTGACCTTTCGGCGGGTGGCGGATTGGTAGCCGGTGTTGAGCACCTCGTTGACCACGCCGGTGAGTCGTCGCACCACCGGCCGGCCGCGATCGCCGAACGGGTTGTCCCTGAACCTGTCCAACTCGCCGGTCAACGCGTCCCGAGCTCGCAACTCCTCCGTCGGCGCGTCCGGGTCGGGGTACCGTTCCTCGACCAACCTCAACTGCAGGGTCCAGGCACTGAAGTAACCGATCTTCACCCAGTCACGCAGCTTCGGGTCGCGGACGAGCTTCGCGTACAGGCGATCAGTCGCTGACACCACCGTGTTCACCGCCGCCGACCAGTCCTCGACATCACGATCGGAGAGCTGTCGGCGAGCACCCTCAGACAGCTCCCGCCCTTTGTGCTCGGTCACCTCGTCCAGCAAGGACCTGCCCTCACCGCCGCCGACGAGCGGGACCGCGGGGGCGAACATCCGGTCGAGGTTCATCTGGACGTAGTCCGCCTCGTCGACGATGACCAGGTCGCTGCGCCGACAAGCCAGCTCGATGTAGCGCACCCGTTCCGCGCTCTGCTGCCACGGGACCGCCGAGTCCACGAGAGCCGCCGGAGTGCCCACCCAGATGTCGGCGTCGACCAAGAGCCGGGAGCTGTTGTGCCGCGGACACGCGCCCCAGTACGGACAACCCACCAGTTTCCGCCTCCACGGTGACGACCCGTCCTCGGTGGGTCGCGGTGGGCGACGAGGTGCGAGCCGAGTGCACGGGGCCTCGTTGAACGCGAGGACGTCCTCGGTGTCGGCGCGGAGCGCGTTGAGCGCACAGGACGTGCTGAGATACGCGAATCCCGGTTCGTTGTGGGCCAACAGGTTACGTTCACCCCGTCCGGCGAGCCTTCGATGAAGACGCTGCGCGTGCCGCTGCTTACCTGAAGCACCGAGGATGGGGGCTGCGGCGATCGGGAGCGGCTCAACACCGGAAGTCCGGTACTGCTTCCGCAACGCGGGAACGTAGGTGTTGTACCTGTGGACCGACTTCAGCGTCTCCGCGACATCGGTGATCACCACGGTGACCCGTAGGTTCTCCCTTGCCGCGAGGTGGACCGTCAGGACGTCGCGCAACGTGCTCTTACCTGCGTTGACGATTCCCAGCAGGTGCTGGATGTGGTTGACGGTGAACCGCGTGTCCCGCGTGAACCCCGCCTCGGAGGCGACCGAGAGGTCGATCCGGAGAAGGCGGCACTCCCAGTTCGCGAACTTCACCTTGTCCATATCCTTGGCGGTCCGCACGAGTGCGTCCCAGTCCACCTCGACGGGCTTTCCCCTGTTTCGGGCCGGAGTGCCGAGCGCATAGCACTGTGGTCGGGGTAGCGTCTTCGTCTCCGGGATCCGCACGGTCGCGGTGCTTCGTCCCACCGCGAAGCGGTGCAGGCCGGACGTCGCGGTGTCCAGCGGCGAGCCGGTGAGCGGCGGACCCTGTCGCAGCAACCTCTCGTAGTGCTGTTCACGGTCCATGGCGATCACCGAGTGCCCGAACTTGGGCGCGTCGTCGACGGTCGGAACGTCGTACCACCGCAACAACGGGTCCATCGACTGGTAGTTCGCGAGTGCTTCGGCCCAGGTGTTGCGCCGGCGGAGCGTCCACAGGACGTACCGGGCGGAGCGCAACATCCGCGTGGTGTCCGCGTCGGGGACCAAGCCGCGCGCCGAGGCGAAGGGGTAGCCGCTGAACAGGGCCCACGCGGCGATCGCCGGGGCGGTCGGCATCAGCTTCCGGTGCAGGTACAGGCCGAACTCGACCTCGCAGAACTCCTGCAACTGTGAACTACTGAGGCCACCGGCATCCTGCAATTTCCTGGTGACCGGTTCGAGCACTGGCGCCCACGTACGCATAAGTCTTCCTTCCGATTTCAGCCTGCATGTGCCGCGGTGGCGATGTCCGTGGCCGAGACGAGGCGGACGTCCGCCCCCGGCGGCAACGCCGCGTCGAATCCGTCCCGATAACCGGCCTGAGTGGTGAGCAGTTGCTCCGGCACGACAACCAGCGAGACCCTGTCCACCAGCGCGCGTTCCGCGAGGGGGCCTGGCTGCATCCGGTCGTACACGCGCATACGACGATCGGGTTCACCGCGGCCGCTGACCAGGTAGTTGCCGAGCACGGCGCCAACAGGACGCACCAGGAATCCCGCTGCCCGCAGTGTGCGCAGCGCGATGCGCTCGGTCCGCCCCGGCAACGCGACGAGCAGCCGCAACGGGGTTCGCAGCACCTGTACGTTCGAGGCGTCGTACGAAGTGCTCAAGGGAGTGTCCCGCGGGCAGGTTTCGGCTTCACACCAGGCTGTTCTGGCCTGTTTGTGGTTGGTGGGCAGCGCGAGCAGGCCGCACGTCGAGCACTGGTGCACCCGCCCCTCCACCACCCACGCGTCCGGTGGCGGGCCGTACAGGTACTTCAACCCCTTGAACCTCTGTGCGGACAACGGCTCGGTGGCGAGCATCCGGCGGTGTCCACTGCGGTCGATCACGACGTGGTCGATCAGGAATTCCCGCTTCCCCACGCCGATCGGCTCAGTACCCAGATCGTTCATGACCGAGTCTGCCTGGGCGTCGAGGATCGGAGCACCGTCGTCCACCGCGAGTTCGGCGCAGGTGCGGGTACGCATCCTGGTGGCTTCATCGACCAGGCGAGCTGCGGGAAGCGCCATGTTCGGGCCAACGGGGAATGGCCATTCCGATGCCGATCGCTCGGCGCACCAGGCGACGAGTTCGGGAACCGACGACGGGTACTGCTCTTGCCGCGCAGCGCAGTGGAGCACCAGTCGGTCGAGCGCGAGCTGCGCTGCGGCCGGATAGGGAAGTTTGATCGAAGAGACGTGCTCCTTCAGGGACAGTGCCCAAATCCCGGTGGCCAAACTCCGGAAGATCGCACTTCCTTCCGCTGCGGTGTTGGTCGCCTCGCTCATCGCTTCTCCACCGCGGACTCGTCGCGGAAGGAGCACCAGCGGGACACCTCGCACGTGCCGCAGTGCTTGCCGGGCGCGGCCGCGAAGAGGTTGTCCGCGTGCCACGGATGGACGTGATCGAGAACTGCCTGTTCCGCGGCGGCTCGGACCTGCGGTGTGTACGGGTCGAAGGTGATCAGTTCGACCCCCTTGGGACGAAGCACTTCGAGTTCGACCCGCCCTCCCCCACCCAGTGCCCCACGTGCGACGAGCACGACCGCCAGGGCCAGTTGCGGGTAGGTGGCGAACCAGTTCGGAACCTGCCGGCGTTCCCACACGGAGGTCTTCACCTCCCGCCAGATCCACTCGCGCCCGTCCCGGTACAGGAGATCGGGCTTGACCAGCACGACGACGTTCGCGTTCGCGTCCTCGTAAACCAGGTCGGGCTCGACACGGACCGCCCCGTGTCCGCTCGCGATCGAGAGGGCGCACACCTCGGAGTGCTGTCTGACGAGTTGCGCGCCGAGTTCGCGATCCGTCTCGGAGAGTTCGTAGCCGTCCGGAACCCAGTCCCGGGGCACGTAAGGGGTGCAAGGGGCGGCATTAAGCCCCGAGTGCTTCGCCTCCAGGTACCTGTGCACCGCTCTGCCGCGTTCAGCAGCCGGACTGTGTTCGAGAGCGCCGTCCGCAGGAAGTCGATGGGTTCGCATGTGTTGGCGGGCAGGGCACACCGAATAGCTCCGCGCACTCGTCGGAGACCAACTCCGCCTCGGCCTGCGCGGTGAGTCGAGGCCGAGCAATCCTGGTACGCGGACAAGCGCCCGGCACGTCGCGGAGAAGGGGCAATCCACGCATGCGGTTCCCGGACGGTAGGACACGTGATCCGGTCCGTCCCGCTTGCCGTCCACGATCTCGGCCAACGCGACGCGGCCCGCCACCTGGTACAGGTCGAGTGCGGCCTGCCGGGATCCGTCGAACAGGGTGTCGAACTCTCCCTCAAGGATGCCGAACTGCCTGATCCGCACATGTTCCGGGACCACATCGCCATCAGCCGATGCCAGTACGAGTGCGGCGACGGCGATCTCGGCCTCCGTCCGAGCGCGGGCACGCACCCGGTTGACCACCAGGCGCAACTCGCGCAAGCGGCCGTCGGCAGAGGTGTAGCAGCGACCCCACACCGTGATCTGGTACCGCTCGGCACCTCTCGCGTCCGGCGCCGCCAGACGGAAGTCGTACATCCACCGGCGACGCACCGGCCGCATATCGAGGTGATCGGAGAACGCGGCAAGGTAGCCGGTCACGGCGTGCTCGGTCCATCGGCGGAGACCGTCGTGCAGGACACCTCGCGTCTGCCTGCGCGCGTCGATTCTGGCGGTTGCATCCTCGATCGACAGCCTGGCGTGCTCCACCAGATCCAGGACATCCATGAACGGGCCGTTGGTGAAGTGTTCGAGGACTTCGGGGATGCGTTTCACCGTACTCGCCGAGCGATACCCGGGGCGAGCCGCCAATGAATCACGCACCGGGCACCGGTATTGTGGTGGTCCAAGCATCCCCACCGAAACCCTGACCAGAGCCGGATCTCCGCTCACTCCTTCGTGCGGCTGCAGTGTCGACACCGAAATTGACCTCCTGTAGTAGTGTTCCGGCGGCTCTGTCGTCCGACAGGTGCCGGTCGCGGCGAAAGTATGGGCATGGTTGTCGAAAACACCCTGGTGTCGGGACGGTTTCGAGTCGGCCGAAAGCTGGGCGAAGGTGGAGGTGGGCAGGTCTACGCGGTGCGCGACATCCACTCGGGCAGGAACCTCGCCATGAAGATCCAGGCACCGAGGCTACCTTTTGTGAGGACCGGAACCTACTCGCAGGACGGCGCCGCACTGGTGTACGAGAAAGAGGTCGGGGCGGAGCTTTCCGAGGTACCGGGACTTGTCGTGGCGGAGGAAGGCGCCGAGTTCATGGGCCGCCACTTCTTTGTCATGGAACGGATCGAAGGGCCTTTGCTGGCCAAGTTCATCGAGGATCGGACCCCGGTGGACACCCCAAGCATCGCGGCTGTCCTCGCGCAGGTGTGCGGCACGCTCGCCTGCATGCATGAACGTGGTTATGCGCATCGGGACGTCAAGAGCGAGAACGTCTCGGTCGAGTGGAGCGGTCGTGTTCGCCTCCTTGATGTCGGCTTCGCCGAGAAGTTGAGCAACGCCCATGACTTCTCTCCCACGGGCACGCCCGGCTACGTAGCGCCGGAACTGAGTTCGGGCAAGCACTTCGATGAACGATCGGACATCTTCTCTGCGGGCTGCGTGCTTTTCGAGATGGCAGTCATGAAGCTGCCGTATCCGCACTTCTCCGGGCATGCACCGGTGGAGACCGAACCATTCTCGCCGCACGATCTCGACCAGATGGACCCGACGTTGCGACAGCTCGGTCTCGCGATGATCGCCTGGGATCCGGACCACCGGCCACGTCGGATTCCCGAGGTGCTGGCCGTGCTTCGGAGCCTCCTGCCGAAGGCGGAGGCTCCGAAGCCTCCCCGACGACGTCCACCGGACCCCGTCCGCTGGCTGTGGGCACAAGATCCGGACCAGACAGAGGCCCTCCCCGGCCGCCTCCCGTAAGCAGGCCGGGAGTGGTGGGCTCAGGTGATCCCGGCGAGCCGCCGCGCCACCTCCGCTTCCCCTTCTTCGTCCTCCAGTTCTCGACAGAGGTCACCTGCACGACGGAGAGCGGCACGCGCCTCGGTGGTGCGACGGTCAGCCAGGAGGCAGTCGACGAGGTAGAACAGAGCCCGGTTCTCCCGGTCTGGGCGCTCGATCTCCCGATACCTGGCGATAGCGACGTCGAGGTGGGCGACTGCGTGTCCGTTCTGTCCGAGCGCCAGGTGGATGCGGCCCAGCATCACCTGCGCGCTGGCGTAGTCGTTGACGTCGCCCTCCCGCTCGAACAGCTCGGCCGCCCGCGTGCCGTAGGCGAGCGCCTCGGTGTAGCGCTTCAGATCGTGGTTGACCTCGGCGAGACCGTTGAGCACGTCGGCCTCGCCGAGTTGGTCCTCGAGATCGCGGAACAGGTCCAGCGCGGCCAGGTAGGACTCCTCCGCGGCGTCGGCGCGGTTCACGGCCAAGTG
The DNA here is from genome assembly GCF_040642015.1 of Actinosynnema sp. NPDC020468. Classification (NCBI taxonomy): domain Bacteria; kingdom Bacillati; phylum Actinomycetota; class Actinomycetes; order Pseudonocardiales; family Pseudonocardiaceae; genus Actinosynnema; species Actinosynnema sp. NPDC020468. The sequence continues at coordinate 9,763 of NZ_JBFAEO010000074.1, read as the reverse complement.
CAGGTTGGCCAGGCCGGTCTGTCCGTACGCCTCTCCCCTCCGGTCCCCGGATTCCCTGCTCAGCCCGACTGCCGCCACCTGGTAGGTCAGCGCCTGCGCGCGCTTGTCCAGGTTCCAATAGGTCCCGGCCACCATGCGGTGCGCCATGGCCAGGTCGGACCTGCTCCCGGCTCGCTCCAGCGCGGGAAGCGCGAACTGCCTCAGCATCTCTCCGGCGTGGGAGAACAGGCGACGCCGCCACCAGTACGTGACCATCACCATGGTCAACAGCCACGCGTACCTGTCGAAGCCATGACCTGCCGCGTAACGGATCGCCGCCGTGATCGACAACTCCTCGGCGTCGAGCCGACTCATCGCCTCTGCCTGGGAGGCGGGTGCCACGACCTCGCACGAGGCCGGGGTGTCGATCGGTAGCCTCCGATCGGGGACCAGGATCCGGTCGCACGCCCACGCGTTGTGGAGCAGGAATTCGAGGAAGCGCTCGACGTGCCCGTCACGTTCCTCGGCGGGATCGGACCCGCTCAGTTCGAGCGCGTAGTCCCTCACGAGGTCGTGAAACTTGTAGCGGTGGTGCTCTGGGTCGTCGAGCAGGTGGGCCTCGACGAGTTCGTTCAACTCCGCGAGGGGCGCGAAGCCCATCATGTAGGTCAGTGCGCCCCTGCTGGTGGTCGGTGCGGGAGACAACGCGAGCACACGAAAGACTCGATTTGCTCGTGGGGAGAGGCGCTCCGTCGAGTAGGAGAGCGCAACCCGAAGGTTCAGGGTCGGGTCGGTGTGGTCGAGCGCGTCCAGTCGCGTCTGCTGCTCTCTCAGTAGTGCAAGGATCTCTCGGATAGCGTCCTTCGCGTGTTTGCTGAGGCGTGCGGCCACGATCATCAACGCCAGGGGCAGCCCGCCGACGAGCTTCGTGATCTCCGCCAGATGGGGCCGGAAGTCGCGCAACACTCCGGCGTCCAGATCCGTCCCCAGGAGTTCGACACCCGCCGTCACGTCCAGTGGAGCGAGCGCGATCGTGTTTGCCCCGTCCCGGTAGCGGAGGCCGTCCAACCGGTCCCGGCTGGTGATCACAGCCAACGAACCGCGCCCCGGCAGCAAAGGCCGCGCGTGGTTGGCATCGCGGGCGTTGTCGAGGACGACCAACCTCCCCTGGTCCGCCGTCGCGGACCGGAAGGCGGTGATCATTCCCTCCAAGGTCTCGGGTATCGGATCGACCTCCACGTCCTTGAGCATCCTCGCGAGGACTTCGGTCGTGTCCGCAGGTTCGCCCGGGCCGAAACCGTTCAGGTCCGCGTAGAGGACTGTTTCGGTGAACGCATGGCCCTTGCGTCGAGCCCAGCACCGGACCAGTTCGGTCTTGCCGATGCCCGGCATGCCGACAACGACGACGATGCCCGAGGAGCTACCTTCGGAAGGACTGAGCAACCGATCCAACTCTGCCACCTCATCGGTGCGGCCGACTATGTCCCGGCCCCCCAGCGGCAACTGTTGGAGGCGCCGCCTGCCGGACGCGGAGTCTCGCAGTAGGTCCTGGCCCGTGGCCGTCCCGTGGGGCCCGTTCTCGCGGATGCCTTCACGGCCGCCTCCGGATTCGAGTCCGAGCAGGATCTCGTCGTCAGGCCATCTGCGCAGCCCACGCTGGAGTTGGACTGAGAAGCCCTCCCCGTTGCCCACGTCACGGAGGGCTCGAGCGTACGAGGTCAGCACAACACGGTGTTCGTCGTCGAGACGCTGTCGTTCCACTTTGTCGGAGTAGGGCAGTTCAGGGCCACCCGGCGGCAGCCCCTCCGGCCATTCGTCAAGCGCGAGCTTGAGCAGGCCGACCCGGCTCTCATCGGAAGCCTGCATCGCCTGGGACCAGTAGTCTCGGAAACGCAGGTAGTCCACTTTCGCACGGTCGACCCGCTCGACGTCCAGTTCGACCGCCAAGGGCGGATTGGGGGACACCAGGAGGTTCGGCAGCTTCTGGCGAATGAGATTGCACAGCACTCGGATCCGAGTGGCGCCGACCTCTTGACCGGGCCACAAGAGGCGCGCGACCTCCTCGTGCGTGACCCGGTGCCCCGGTTTGAGCACGAGCATTGTGATCAGAGCTCCCACCTGCCCGGATGCAATGTGCTTGCGCCGACCCCGCTCATCGAAGACGGCAAAGTACGGAAGAACGCGGATCTCATTCATATCCTGCCTATCGACGTGACCGGCGAACTCGTTGCTGCTTCCCGACACCAAGCATCCCGCAGGTGTCCAATCCACCGCTTACGGTTCACTTACGCTTTCCGGATGAATCACGTCCGGCGGATGTGCCAGACTTCGACCCGCCGCCGGCAGTGGTCCGTGCGAGCCTTCGCGGATTCCGATCGGTAGCACCGTCGAGAAATGGAGAAGCAAGATGAACATGTTCGGAGAAGTGCCCGACTGCGTCCGCGCGATCCGCGTGGGCACGAAGACGGTGTCCTGGCCACCCCGTCGCAAGGGAGGCTCCCGTCCGGTCAGGCCCGTGCGGACGCCGGGCGCGACGCGGCCGTCGTCCGTGCTCCACGGGGCGTGCCGACGCTCCACGCGGAGGCACGGCCGGGTGACAGGCCGCCGCTAGCCTGAAGGTCTGGCGGCCGAGGTTGCTCGGCCGCCAGATCCACCCGGTTCCGGAACCACGGGAGAACGTGCAGGTGTCTGGGACTTCGTGGAGTCGCCCCCTACGGGTCCCCAGTGGCAGATGGCGGTCGACCGAGTCACGACACGCCGCCTCTCTCCACCGCGAGCGCCGGTGAAGCCGCACTCGGCGGGACAGGACCGTCGGGCGCGCCGAGAACGGTGTTGCACCACAGAGAACCGGCCATCTCGACTGCGACGGTTGCTCGACTGGCAGGTGTCCGGCAGCCCTCGGAGCACTGCGCCGAAGGCGCACTAAGGGACCCCGGCGTGCGTGCGGGTGGGTTCGACTGGACCATTGCGCGGAGGAAAGACGTTACGAATAATTCGGAGGGTACGCCCCGTTTATGTCCCCGCAGGTTGGAGAGCCCATGCCGTCGCACGAAGCCGCTCGCACGAAGCCGTTGCGCGCGGACGCCCGGCGCAATCGGACCAAGGTGTTGGAGACCGCTCGGGAGGCGTTCGCGACCGACGGGCCTTCGGTCTCCATCGACGAGATCGCGCGGCGGGCCGGGGTCGGGGCCGGGACCGTGCACCGGCACTTCCCCACCAAGGAGTCGTTGCTCCAGGCCGTGCTCCAAGAGCACATCATCGGGATCGTGGCCGAGGCCAAGGAGATCAGCCGCACCGGTGAGCCCGGCACGGCGTTCTTCGAGTTGCTGAGCCTGCTCGTGCGCCACGGCATGCGCAACAAGGCCCTCGCCGACTCGTTGGCGGGCGTCGACCAGGCCGGGTTCGAGGACCGGATCGCGGTCGCGAAGCGCGAGCTGTACGGCGAGCTGGAGTCGTTGATGCGGCGCGCGCAGCAGGAACGCGTGGTGCGGTCGGACCTCACGCTCGAGGAGTTGCACGCCCTGCTCGCGGGGATCCACCTGGCGATGCGCCGCGACGACGAGAAGCTGGTCGAGCGGTTGCTGCTGATCACCGCCGACGGGCTCCGGCACCACGCCGACGTCGACGCGGTCCAGGTCTAGTGGCGGCCCGGGCGCGCGACCACCCCGCGCGCCCGGGCGCCGTTTAGGCCGGCTTTAGCGCGTCGGTGGACCGTGGGCACCGGTCCGGGGAGAACGACGCGAGGTGGGGGTTCGGGATGCGCGCGAGGTCCCGGTGGAGCCTGGTCGGCGCGGGGTGTCTGACGGCGATGCTGACCGTCGGCGCGTCGGCGGTGCCCGCGCAGGCGCCCGACGCGCAGCGGAAGTGCACCGTGTTCGACCGGGTGGACGACAAGGTGATCTCCCTGGTGTACAACGACGTCGGACCCAAGGGACCGAGTCCGGGCGACACCGGCAGCTACAGCGACGTGCTGTACGACTCGACGGGCAGGCTGCTCGGCACCGTGTCCGGCGAGGCGTGGGACCTGGCGCCGAGGCCGCACGATCAGCACCTGCTCAGCTACTACCGCGAGGTCGTCAGCATCGACGGCGGCACCGTTCAGGTGTCCGGCGTGACCGACAAGACCGCCATGCTCCAGGGTGCCACCACGACGTTGACCGCGGTCGGCGTGAGCGGCCGCTGGTTGGGCACGTTCGGCACCCGGCAGTGGCTCGTCGAGTCCTCCTCGGCGGCCAAGGTGAAGATCACGCTGTGCGCGCCGTGACGTCCGCGTCGACCAGCCGGGCCAGCAGTTCGTAGGAGCGCAGCCGGTCGGCGAACCCGTCCACGACGGTCAGCGCCATCAGCTCGTCCGGGCGGACCCGGCGGACCAGGTCGTCCAGCCGGTCGCGCACGGTCCGGATGCCGCCGATCAGCTGGTCGCCGAACCGGGCGTCGGCACGGGCGCGCTCGCCCTCGCCGCAGGGGTGCGCGGCGGCCTGCGCGGTGGTCGCGAACGGTCCGCCGGGCCGCAGGAAACCCAGCCGCAGCGGGCCGAACAGCTCGTCCGCGCGCTCGTCGGTGTCCGCCACGATCGCGATGCCCGCGACGATGGCGTGCGGGCGGAACCGGCGTGCCGACGGCTCGAACGCGTCCCGGTAGATCGACAGCGCGCGCTCGGTGAGGTCGGGGCGGATGTGGTGGGCGAAGGCGTAGGCCAGACCGAGCCTGCCCGCGAGCTCGGCGCTCGACTCGCTCGACCCCAGGATCAGCATCGGGGCCGGGTTCTCGACCGGCGGCACCGCGACCACGCCCCGCGCGCCCGGCTCGAGGTAGCCCAGCAGTTCCTCGACCTGGGCGCCGAAGTCCGCGCCCTGGTCGCGCCGCAACGCCCGCGCCGTCTCCGGGTCCGCGCCGGGCGCCCGGCCGACGCCGAGGTCGATGCGGCCCGGGTGGAACGCCGACAGCGTGTTGAACTGCTCCGCCACCACGAGCGGCGCGTGGTTGGGCAGCATCACCCCGCCCGAGCCGATCCGCAGCACCTCGGTCGCCTGCGCGAGCTGGGAGATCAGCACGGCGGGCGAGGACGTCGCGGTCGTCGGCGTGTTGTGGTGCTCGGCCACCCAGTACCGGCGCAGCCCCAACCCCTCCACCGCGCGGGCCAGCCGGACCGCCTCGTGCAGCGACCGCCCGACGGGCGCGCCCGCGAACACCGGCACGGTGTCCAGGACGGACAGGGGCAACTTCGGCATGGCTCGCGCTCCAGGTGCTCGGCCGACGAACGATCGGCTGACTCGCGGTCGTCTGGCTGTTGATCACGGACGGTCGCGGCGCGCCGTCGACGTCAAGGATGGCCTCGAAACGCGCCCGGCGGAAACACCGGGCGCGGGCCGTCGTCCCGCCGCGCTGGGGGCGGGACGGGACGACGGGCCGCTTGCCCGGACCTCGCGACCCGGCGGGCGGAGGGTCGCGAGGTCCGGCCGCGGGCCGGGATCGGGCCGGACGCGGATCGCCCTCGGCGTGGGTGCGCCCCGGACGACCGCTGCCCCCTGCTGTCCGGCCCCCCGGCTCAGGCTCCGGCCAGGTCGGCGAGCGCCTCGCCGACGACCGCGACGTTCACGTAGCTGCGGGAGTGCTCGATCCGGCCGGCGCGAACCCGCAGCACCAGCACGAAGGGCAGCACGAACCTCTTGTCCGCGCCGACGACCTCGGCGTTCAGCGAGTACTCCGAGATGACCACCTCGGCGTCGGTGGTCTCGTGCGTGGTGGACGACTCCAGGCCGGTGAAGCGGATCGGCGAGGCGCCCGCGGACGCCTTCAGGAATTCCCGGATCCGGTCGCCGCCGACGATCCGCGCCGGTACACCGGGCGGTGCGAACGGCAATTCGTAGACGGCGTCCTCGGCGTACAGCTCGCCGAATTCGGCGCTGTTGTCCAGGGTCGCCTTGATGAGCAGATCGAGGACTTCCAGCGGGGTCGCGGACACAGAGGGCCTCCCGGAAATGGTGAACGGCGCGGGCCGGCGGTCCGCGACACCACACCGTGCCCGCCGCCCGACCTCGCGGTCAGAATACGGGGCGTGCGCCCCGGTTCGCAACCACCGTCACCCGACCGGCCTCGCACCGGCCCCGAGCTGCACCGACACCCGCGACCGGACGGACCGACCCCTCCGCGGCGACCCCGCACGGCGATGGTTCCGCCGACTGCTCCGACCGGACCCGGCGGCAATTAAGGCTCACAAAAGCGGCGACCGGTAGTTTGCCGCGGGATCCGGCCATTCACGCCCGGTCGTCGACTTCTGCCGCCCCGGTCCCCCATGATCGACGAATAACCCCGCCGATCGGGGCATAAGAGCGTATCGACTGGTCCCGCCCATGTACAAAAGCGCGGAACGTTCCGTATGCTCGCAATCGGGGCCGGCGTTCCGCTTACCGGCGGCCCCTCACCCGACACCCCGCACCAGTCCCGACCGGGAGAAGGAATGTCCGACGCCGATGCCGAGCCGACCGCGCCGTCCGGGCGCAGGCTCACCCTGATCATGAGCGGGCTGCTGCTGTCGCTGCTGCTCGCGCAGCTGGACAACATGATCGTCGGCCCGGCCATGCCCACCATCGTCGGCGAGCTGCGCGGCGTGCCCTACCTGGCGTGGGTGGTCACGGGCTACGTGCTGGCGATGACGGTGTCCACCCCGATCTGGGGCAAGCTGGGCGACCTCCTCGACCGCAAGACGGTGTTCCTGGCGGCCATCGCGGTGTTCCTGGCCGGCTCGGCGCTGTGCGGGCTCGCGGCGGACATGGCGCAGCTCGTCGCGTACCGCGCGGTGCAGGGTCTGGGCGCGGGCGGTCTGGTGGTCGGCGTGCCGGCGATCATCGGCGCGGTCGTGCCGCCGCGGGACCGAGGTCGGTACACGAGCCTGATGATGGCGCTGACGCCGATCGCGATGATCGGCGGTCCGCTCGTCGGCGGCACGATCACCGACCACCTGAGCTGGCGCTGGGCGTTCTACGTCACCGTGCCGCTCGGTCTGGTGGCGCTGGTCGTGGTCGCGCTGACCATGAAGCTGCCGCCGGTGCCCCGGCGCGCGGTCCGCGTGGACTGGCCGGGCGTGGCGCTGCTGGTGGTGTGGATCGGCGCGCTGGTGCTGGTGGTGAGCTGGGGCGGCACCGAGTACGCCTGGGGCTCGTGGCCGATCCTGGTGCTCGCGGCGGTGGCGGTGCTCGGGTTCCTGGCTTTCCTCGCGGTCGAACGGGCCGCGGTCGAGCCGGTGATGCCGCCGGCGCTGTTCCGGATCCGGAACTTCGCGCTGTCCGGCGTGCTGACGTTCGCGGCCGGGTTCGCGATGTTCGGGTCGCTGACCTACCTCCCGCAGTTCCAGCAACTGGCGCAGGGCGCGACGGCGACCGGCAGCGGACTGCTGCTGCTGCCGATGCTCGCGGCGGTGCTGGCGGCCAACGTCGCGGTCGGCTGGCTGAGCCCGCACGTGCCCCGGTACCGGCTGTTCTGCCTGCTGGGCACCGGGGTCATGGCCGTCGGGATGGCGCTGTGCACGTTCCTGGAGGTCGACACGCCGACGTGGGCGGGCGCGGTGTTCATGATCGTGCTGGGTGCCGGCATCGGCCTGCTGCTGCAACCCACCCAAACCATCGCGCAGAACAGCGTGACGGTGCGGACCATGGGCGCGGCGATGGGCGCGAGCACCTTCCTGCGCAACCTGGGCTCGTCCCTGGGCGTGGCGGTGCTGGGCTCGGTCTACCTCGACCAGACCCGGACGGAGCTGACCCACCGCCTGGGCGACCAGGGCCGGGCACTGGTCGCGGGCGGCAGCCAACTCCCGCCCTCGGCCGCCCGCGCCCTCCCCCCGGACCTGCGCCGCGCCCTGGGCGACTCGGTGTCCACGGGCGTGCAGGCCGTCTTCTGGCTGTGCACCGCCCTGTCCCTCGCCGCGTTCGGCATCGCCTGGCTGCTCCGCGAGAAACCGCCGACCAAGCCCGAGATCCCCGACCAGGACCACGCGCCGAACGCCGCGTCGGCGCGCCCGGCCGACCGCGATCTCCCGCCGGCGAGCGGCACGGACCGCAAGGCCACCCGTTCCGCCGGCCAGGGCCACACACCCGCGGTCCGCGACGTGTCGGGAGCCGCGCACCCCGCCGACCGCGCGCCCGCAGGCCCGGAAACCACGCACCGGGTCGGCCGAGACCTCACGCCCGCGGCCACGAAACCCGAAGCGGCACAAGCGAAGGGCACGCGGATGGATCGCGGGGACCGGCAACCCACGCGGTCGTCCGACCGATCGCGCCGACCGTCTGCCGCGCCGGCCGCGCACTCACCACACGACGCCCGCGAGCCTGCGCCCACCACCCTCGGCGCCGCCGGCCGGCCGCACTCGCCCTCGGATCCCGCGGCCGCGCGCCGGCCCGACCGAGGCGGCGTCGATCGAGGCGGCGTCGACCGGGAAAGCACTGCCGTCGGCACCATGCGGCCGAAAGCGCACCCCGGTGACCGCGCGTCCGCCGACCTCGGCACCGATCACCAGCGCCCGACGGCACAGTGCACCCACGAGGTCGACCGCACCACCGCGCCGTACGCCGACCACGGTCGGGGCGACAAGGGGCGGGCCTGTGCCTGAGCGTGGAGGGGTGCCGCTGTCGGTGTTGGACACCGCGCCCGTGTGGGTCGACTCGACGCCGGCGCGGGCGCTGCGGGAGTCCGTCGCACTGGCGCGGGCGGTCGAGGGGTTGGGGTACTGCCGGTACTGGGTGGCGGAGCACCACAACACCCCGTCGGCCGCGACGTCGTCGCCCGCCGTGCTCATCGCCCACCTCGCCGCCGTCACCGACACGTTGCGGGTGGGCGCGGGTGGGGTGATGTTGGCCAACCACGTGCCGCTCGTCGTGGCCGAGCAGTTCGCCACGCTTCAGGCGTTGTACCCCGGGCGGATCGATCTCGGGCTCGGGCGGGCGCCCGGCGCGGATTCGGCGGCGGCGTTGGCGTTGCGGGTCGGGGGGACGGTCGAGGACTTCGCGGGGCAGGTGGTCGAGGTGGCCGGGTTGTTGCGGCCGGCGGGGCCGGGCGAGGAGTTGACGGCCATGCCCCGGCCCGAGGTCGAGACGCCGGTGTGGGTGCTGGGGTCCGGTGGGGCCGGTGTGCGGTTGGCGGCCGAGGCGGGGTTGCCGTTGGCGTTCGCGCACCACATCCGGCCCGAGTTGACGGCGTCCGCGTTGGCTGCGTACCGGCAGGCGTTCCGGCCGTCCGAACGGCTGGAGCGCCCGTACGCCATCGTCGCCGCGATGGTGGTGGCCGCCGAGTCCGACGAGCGCGCGCGGTGGTTGTTCGGGCCGATGCGGTCGACGTTGGCGACCGTGCTGCGGGGTGGGCGGCGCGGGGCGTTCGTGACGCCTGCCGAGGCGGCCGGGATGGTGTTGACGCCGCAGGAGGTCGCGATGGCCGACCAGCGGTACGCGGGTCAGGTGGTCGGGGGGCCGGACGCGGTGAAGCGGAAGGTCGCCGAGCTGGTGGAGGCCACCGGTGCGGACGAGTTGATGGCGCTCACCGTGGTGCACGACCCGGAGGAGAGGGTGCGGTCCTACCGGATCCTCGCGGAGGCGGTGTCGTGACGAGCACCGCCTGAACACAAGAGCAGGTGGGGAGGGGCATCAACGGAACGCCTCTCCCCACCACCCCGGGCGGACGCGGGGCCGCCCCCCGCCCCCGCTCGCGTTGGCCACGGCCGGCTTCTTGGCGTTGGCGGTGATCCAGTCGACGCCCGAGATGACGCCGGCGGTCGTGCCGCTGCCGTCCGAGCCGA
>NZ_JBFAEO010000073.1:0-34728 GCF_040642015.1 Actinosynnema sp. NPDC020468 | reverse complement strand
CACTCGGGAAGCTGGGGTGGGTGGGGGGTCGCCCGGGAACCGGTATCACGGAACCAGCGACCCGCCCGCCGGTGGCGTCGGCGGTGCCGGAACGGTCGCCGGGAAACCGGCGTCGCGGCAGCCGGCGTCACGCTCGCCGCAACCGGCGTCGGCGGTGCCGGAACGGTCGCCCGTGAACCAGCGACGCGGGAACCAGCGACGCGGGAACCAGCGACACGCTGGCCGGTGGCGTCGGCGGTGCCGGATGGCCGCCGGGGAACCAGCGACTCGTTCGCCCGACGGGCCTGCCCGGCCTGTCGGGCGACGTTCGTTCCCGACGCCGGGGACACAGCGCCACCACGCCGACCTCGGCGGTAAACCGGGCATGGCGGCGAGAACGGACGATCCGCGCCACGGACGACCCGCGTCTCCGCGTTCGCGGCCCAGCGCCCCACACGCGCCATCGCAACCCGCCAACCCGCCGCGGCGAATGTCCTTCCTTCGCACCGCCCTGCCCAGGTCGGGCACCGCGGCACCATCTGGGCTTCCCGCGCTCACAGCCTGCCCATCGCTTCGCCTGCCCACCGCAGCGCGCCAACCGATCGGCAACACCTTCCGACCGCCCACCCTTGCCCCCAAGTAGGATTGTTGAACAAGGCGGTTGTTCAACAATTCGGCGTTCCCCACGTAGGACCTGTCAACAATCCCCCGTGACTCGGCGATGGCCTTGGGTTTAGGGGTGGGCGGATCAGGTCTGGGGTGGGGTGGAATGTGGGATTGTTGGACGATCCTTTCGGCGGTGGCTGTGTCGTTGTGCGGGTGACTTCCGGCCGTGGGGCGGCGGGGCTCGGGAGTCGGTGGTGTCTGTCCGTGAGGCTCGGGTGGGGAGGAGCGCGGTGAGCGACGACGTCGACGCGGTGGTGGTCGGGGGTGGGCCCAACGGGTTGGTGGCCGCGAACGTGTTGGCCGACGCCGGGTGGGAGGTGTTGGTGGTGGAGGCCGCCGACGAGGTCGGCGGTGCGGTGCGGAGTGCCGATGGCGGGGGCGGGGTCACTCGGGATCTGTTCAGCGCGTTCTACCCGCTCGGCGCGGCGTCCCCGGTGTTGCGCGGGTTGGAACTGGAACGGCACGGGTTGGTGTGGCGGCACGCGCCCGAGGTGTTGGCGCACGTGCTGCCCGACGACCGGGCCGTTCTCCTCTCCCGCGACGTCGACACCACCGCCAAGTCCGTCGAGGCGTTCGGGGTCGGGGACGGGGACGCCTGGCACGCCGAGTTCGACCGGTGGCGGGTGGTGCGGGACGGGCTGCTCGACGCGCTGCTCCGGCCCTTCCCCCCGGTCCGCGGCGCCACCCGCCTGCTGCGCGACCTCGGCGCGGGCGACGCGCTCCGGCTCGCGCGCTCGCTCGCCCTGCCGGTCCGCACGTTCGGCACCGAGCGGTTCGCCGGCCAAGGCGCGCCCCTCCTCCTCGCCGGCAACGCGATGCACACCGACCTCGGCCCCGACCAGGCCGGCGGCACCGCGTTCGGCTGGCTGCTGTCCATGCTCGGCCAGGACGTCGGCTTCCCGGTGCCCGAGGGCGGTGCGGGCGCGTTGACCGCGGCGCTCGTGCACCGCCTGAACGCCCGCGTCGACACCGGCCGCCGGGTCACCGACATCGTGATCGCCGACGGACGGGCGCTCGGGATCCGGGACGCCGACGGCGGTCTGGTGCGGGCGCGCAAGGCGGTGCTCGCCGACGTGCCGGCGCCGACCCTCTACCTGGACCTGGTCGACGCGCGCCACCTGCCGTCCCGACTCCTGGCCGACGTCAAGGCCTTCCACTGGGACGACGCCACGATCAAGGTCGACTGGACCCTCTCCTCCCCGATCCCCTGGACCGCGACCGAAGCCCGGCGCGCCGGCACCGTCCACCTCGGCGGCGACCTCAACGGGCTGGCGTCGGCGGCCGCGGAACTGGCCAACAGGCGGGTACCGCGCCACCCGTTCCTGATCATGGGCCAGATGACCACCTCGGACCCGACCCGCTCCCCCGACGGCACCGAGGTCGTCTGGGGCTACACGCACGTCCCGCGCGGCGACGCGTGGTCCGCCGACCGGCTCCGCCGCCGCGCCGACCGCCTGGAACAGCTCGTGGAGCAGCACGCGCCCGGTTTCCGCGACACGATCACCGCCCGGCACGTGCAGGGCCCGGCGGAGCTGGAGGAGACCAACCGCAGCCTGGTCGGCGGCTCGATCAACCAGGGCACGGCCGCGCTGCACCAGCAGCTCGTGTTCCGCCCGACGCCGGGTCTCGGCCGCGCGGACACCCCCGTCGACCGGCTGTTCCTGGCGGGTTCCTCGGCCCACCCCGGCGGCGGCGTGCACGGCGCGGCGGGCGCGAACGCGGCACGGGCGGCGTTGGCGCGCAACGGGATGGCGGGCGAGGCGTACCGGCTGCTGATGTCCGGCCTGCACCGCGCGCTGCACGCCGACCGCCGCTAGTCCTTGCGCAGGACCAGATCCGCGAGCCGGCGCAACGTCTCCCGGTTGCGCGGCACCAGGAACAGCGCCTGCGCCACCTCCGGCACGAGCACCGCCGGACCACCCTTGGCCTGTTCCTCCATCGAGATCCGGGTGCCGCCGTCGACCTCGGTCAGCTCGAACCGCACCCGCGCCGCGCCCAGCGGCCACAGCCCGGCCTCCAGCTCCAGCACCCGCGGCGGGTCGACCTCGAGCACCACCGTCTCGTCCTGCACCTGCAACGGCCACGCGCCGACGCTGTGGTGCACCCGCGTGCCGACCGCGGGCCACCCCGCGTCGACCGACCGGATGTGCGCGGCGCCGACCACCCACCCGGCGTAGGACCACCCGTCCGCCAGCACCGCGAAAACCCGCTCCGGCGACGCCGACACGTGCAGACTGACCTCGACCATGCGCCCAGGTTCCCGCGCCCCGGCCGGCGACACCAGCCCGGGCCCGGGCCGCCACCACCACCGACGGCCCTGACCTGGGTGGACGACGACGCCACCGGCCGTGCGCCACCCCACCACGAACGGGGGAACGGGCGTTGGGCCGAACGGGGTCGACCTCGTTTCGCGCACCGCTGTGAACGCCGGGGGTGCTGTCCGTGAACGATCCGGGTTCTAATACTGGGGTCGGTCGATCCCACTGGAGTTGTGCATGGCGCCACCGCGATCCGGTTCCCCCGTCCTCGTCGGACGAGGGGACGAGCTGGGCGCGCTGATCGCGGTCGTCTCCGCGCAGCCGTCGGTCGCGATGGTCGCCGGCGAGGCGGGCATCGGCAAGAGCCGGTTGGTCGGTGAGCTGCTGGGCCGCCCGGAGGTCGCGCCGCTGCGCGTGCTGACCGGGTTCTGCCAACCGCTGCGCGAACCCTTCCCGTACGGCGCGGTGCTGGACGCGCTGCGCGACGTCGGCCCGTTCCTGGTCCGCACGCGGCTGAGCCCGGTGGTCGGCGCGCTGCGCCCGCTGCTGCCGGAGATCGCCGACCACCTGCCCGACCCGCCGCGCCGCCCGGAGGACCCGAGGCACGAGCGGCACCAGCTGTTCCGCGCGGTGCGCGAGGTGCTGGCGACGCTGGGACCGGTGCTGCTGGTCGTGGAGGACCTGCACTGGGCCGACGACGGGTGCCGCAACCTGCTGCGGTTCCTGATGGCCGACCCGCCGCCGAACCTGACCGTGCTCGTCACCTACCGCCGCGAGGAGGCTCCCGGTGGCATGCCGCTGGGCAGCGCCTACCGACCGCCGGCGGGCGTGCCGAGCGCGTTGCTGGAGCTCGAGCCGCTGACCGTCGACGGCGTGCACGAGCTGACCGCCGCGATACTGGACGTCGACGCGGTGCCCGCCCAGTTCGCCGCGCGGCTGCACGAGCGCACCGCCGGGATCCCGTTCGTGGTCGAGGAGATGCTGCGCGGCCTGCCGAACCCGGACTGGCGGCTGCTGGACGCGGTCGAGGTGCCCGCGCTGCTGCGCGACTCGATGGCCGAGCGGCTGGACCGGTTGCCCATCACGGGTCGCCGCATCGCGCACGCCGCCGCGGTGCTGGGCGTGCCGGCGACCGAGGAGCTGCTGTCCGAGGTGGGCGCGGTGGCACCGCAACGGGCGCGCGCCGCGCTGACCCACGCGTTGCACAGCGGGGTGCTCTACGAGGTCGCGGACGTCCGCTACGGGTTCCGGCACGCGTTGGCGCAGCAGGCGGTCTACGACACGCTCACCGGCCCGGAGCGGCGGAGCCTGCACGTGCGGGCGCTCGACGCGCTGGACGGCGTGACGCCGCGGCCGTACATGCAGCTCGCCGAGCACAGCAGGCGGGCGGGCAGGCAGGCGGACTGGCTGCGGCACGGCGAGGCGGCGGCGGACCGGGCGCAGGAGGTCGGCGACTCCTCCGCGGCGACCCACCTGTTCCAGCGGCTGCTGGAGGAGGCCGCCCTCGAACCGTCCGATGTGGACAGACTGGCGGTCAGGCTCGGCCAGGTCGCCAGGGGCGGCATCGACCAGCACGACCCGCGCGCCACGCTGGAGCGGCTGATCGACGACCCGCGGCTGTCCCGGACCGCGCGCGGCGAGGTGCGGCTGAACCTCGGCTACCTGCTGATCCGCCAGCACGACAGCGTGCAGCAGGGTCGGACGCAGATCGAGCTGGCCTGCGCGGAGCTGGCCGAGCGGCCGGAGGTGGCGATGCGCGGGCTGGCCGTGCTGGGCCAGCCGTTCTTCGGCACCACGCCGCTCGCCGAGCACCTGCGGTGGATGCGCGAGGTCGGCGACTTCATCCGGCGCTGCCCCGACCCCGACGTGCGGTACTCGTTGCTGGCCAACCAACTCGCGTCGCGGGTGTGCATCGGCGACCGCGGCGCGCTGGCCGAGCTGGACGAGCTGCCGCTCACCTCGGCCGACGTCTCCACCCGCCGGCACCTGGCGCGGGCGCACTGCAACCTGGCCGACGCGTGCGCGCTGATCGGCCGGTTCGAGCTGGCCGACGAGCTGCTGGACCGGGGCCTGCGGCTGACCGTCGGCGCGGCCGTGCCGTTCACCGCGAGCACCGGCCAGTCCACCCGGATCCACCTGGACTGGTACCGGGGCGACTGGTCGACGCTGGCCGAGCGCGGCGCGCGGCTGCTGGAGGAGTACCGCGAGCTGCTGCCGGTCGCGGGCGAGATCTCGTTGGTGCTGGGAGGTCTCGCGGTCGCGCGCGGCGACTGGGAGGCCGCCGAGCGGCACCTGGAGGAGACCGGCGTGCGGTCGGCGGACAACTCGATCGCGCCGATCGTGCTGGGTGGTTTCGCCGCGTTGGCGCGGTTGTGGGTGGCCAGGGGCGACGTGGCGCGGGCCTGCGCGGAGGCCGACCGCGGACTGGACGTGGTGCGGCGCAAGGGTGTCTGGGTGTGGATGGGCGAGTTGGCGCCGTCCGCCGTCGCCGCGTACCTGGAGGCCGGGCGGGTCGAGGACGCGATCAAGCTGACCGACGAGCTCGAGGCGGGGCTGGTCGACTGCGCCGCGCCGCTGGCCGAGGCGGGGCTGGCGGCGTGCCAGGCGCTGGTGGCGACGCACCGCGACGAGGACCCGGTGCCGCTGCTGGAACGGGCGCGGGACGCGGCCGACGCGCTCGGGCTCGCGTACTACTCGGCCGGGCTCGCGGAGCTGATCGCCTTGTGCGGCCTGGAGAACGGCGACGAGGCCGCGGCGGGCGCACTGGGCGAGGTCGCCGACCGGTTCGACGCGCTGGGCGCGAGCCGGGACGCGGCGCGGTGCCGGCACCACGTGCGCAGCACCGGCGTGGTCACGCCGTCCCGCCGGGGCAGGCGCGGGTACGGCAACGCGCTGTCCCCGCGTGAACAGGACGTCGCCCGGCTGCTGGCCCAGGGGCGCACCAACCGGGAGATCGCCGACGTCCTGTTCCTGTCGCCCCGCACGGTCGAGCAGCACGTGGCACGCGTGCTGCGGAAACTGGGCGCGGCATCGCGGGCCGACCTGCTCGGTTGAGCCGGTCGGTCCTGGTTCGGTGGGCGGATCGGCTCACCGGCGCGAGCGGACAGCACGACCGGTGGACCGACACGACCGTTGACGGGTTCTTCGATCAGGAACACTTACAGG
This sequence comes from Actinosynnema sp. NPDC020468, assembly GCF_040642015.1. NCBI lineage: Bacteria > Bacillati > Actinomycetota > Actinomycetes > Pseudonocardiales > Pseudonocardiaceae > Actinosynnema > Actinosynnema sp. NPDC020468. The sequence goes on along the minus strand of NZ_JBFAEO010000073.1, from coordinate 28,660 downwards.
TAGGAACGCTGGCCCCACGGCATGGCGGCCGCGAGTTGCGCCCGCCTGCCGATGTCGAGCTTCCGGTAGATCCTCGTGATGTGGAGTTCGACGGCCCGGGTGGACACCGAGAAGTGCTCGGCGATCTGCCGGTTGGTCATGCCCTCCAACATCATCAGGGCGATCCGGTGCTCGTGCGGCGTGAGCGCCTCGCGCGTCCGGGCGTCCGCGGACTGGCCGTCGCGCGGACGGACCATCCCCGGCACCCGTTCGCCCTCGGGCAGCCCGAGGAGCACGTGCCACTGCCTGATCCGCACCTCCGCGATCGACTGCGACCGCACGTACGGGTCACCGCGCACGAGGTCGCGCGCGGCGGCCTCGTCCGGAACCTGACAGATGAGCAGCACGCCCGATCCGTCTGCCCACGGCCCGGTGCCGACCAGCACACCCTGCTCGGCGAGCGGTCGCCAGTATTCGCGGTGGGCCAGATGAATGGATCTGCGCACCTGTCGCGCATCCCTAAATGTCAACTCGACGGCGAAAGCCACTGGACTGATCCCCATTTCATTCCGCGGCCGACTTTCGGGACTACTCAACTGTGACGCTAATACACTGTCAAGTGAGCCGGCTCACACCGGGGATGTGGATCCCTGATGACCCCTATAGCCGCTTTTCGAACCAGTGACCCGCGTAGCGGTCGCTGTTGAAGGCCGGCACCTCGCGGTAACCACGCGCCGCGTACAGGGCACGCGCCTCCACCAGGTCCGATCGGGTGTCGAGCCGGATCACCCCGGCACCGGCTGAGACGGCCGCCCGCTCGACGGCCGCGAGCAGCGCCCCTCCCCCACCCGAGCGCCGACTGCTCTGTTCGACGTAAACCCGCTTCAACTCGGCGGTTTCGCGATCGACCATCCGGAACGCGACGCACCCGGCGGGCACCCCGTCCCGGTACCCGACGAAGAACCCGAGGAGATCGTCCGTCGGATCGTCCGCGAGCGCCAGATCAATCTCATTTTCAGTTGCCGGACGTCCGTAGTAACGGCCGATGATGTCCGCCAGGTAGCGGCGCACGAGTCCGACGGCCACCGGGCGGTCGGGTGCGGTGGGCACGACGGTCCATGAGGTCACCACCGGATTTTCGCCTCGATTGGGCCGTTCGGACACCGGGTTTTCCGCGTTCCGGACGCGTGTAAAGTGCGCGGCCGTGGCAGCGCAAGAGGTCCGCCTGGAGCGGGACGCGGCGGGGTTGGCCGTGCTCACCGTGGACGCGCCCCCGTTGAACCTCTACTCGGCCGAGTTGCACGACCTGCTCGACGGCGCGGTCGGCGACCTGGAGGACCGGCCCGCGCGGGCCCTGCTGGTGCGGGCCGAGGGCAAGGTGGTCAGCGGCGGGGTCGACGTGCGGCTGTTCGCCGCGCAGCGGTCGGTGTCGGCGGCCAAGGCGCTGTTCGACCGGATGCTGGAACTGCCCGACCGGCTCGCCGCCCTGCCGTTCCCGACCGTGTTCGCCGCGCACGGCCTGTGCCTCACCTGGGCGTTCGAGGTGGCCGTGGCGTGCGACCTGCTGGTGGCGGCGCGGGGCGCGGAGTTCGGTCTGGTGGAGAAGGTCGTCGGGTTGACCCCGACCATGGGCGGCACCCAGCGGCTCGCCGCGCGGGCGGGTGTGGGCCGGGCGAAGGAGTTCGTGATGACCGGCGACCGCTACGACGCGGCGACGCTGGAGCGGTGGGGCGTGGTGAACCGGGTGTACCCGGACGCGACGTTCGAGGACGACGCGCTGCGCTTCGCCCAGGACCTGGCCGCCGGGCCGACGAGGGCGCACGCGGCGACCAAGCAGGTGTTGGCGCACTACGAGAGCGGTGGGGTCGCGGAGGCCGACGAGCACGTCACCACCATCGCGGCGCAGCTGTTCGCGACCGAGGACCTGCGCGGCGCGGTGCGCTCGTTCCTGGCCGACGGACCGGGCCGCGCGACGTTCAGCGGTCGCTGAGGCAGCGGGGCGGTTGCGCGGTCGCCGAGACGGCGTGAGGGTTCCGCCGTCGCCGAGGCGGCATGAAGCGTTCCGCGGTCGCCGAGGCGGCGTAAGGGGTTCCGCCGTCGCTGAGGCGGCATGAAGCGTTCCGCGGTGGCCGAGGCGGCGTAAGGGGTTCCGAGGTCGCCGAGCCGACCGCGCGGGTTCGGCGATGGGTCGTGCCGACCCCGGACGACGCCCGCGGCCGGGTGGTGGCCTCGGGCGAGGTTCGGCGGTCGCGAGCCGGCCGGACGGCACACCCGGGCGGGGTTCGGCGATCGCCGGCCGGTGATCGCTGGCGGTCGGCCGGATCCGGTGAGGTTCAGCGGTCGTTGAGGCGGCGGAACTCCAGCCAGCGGTTGCTCTGGCCGGCCCAGATCTCCTGGTACTCGGCGAACATCCGGTGGATCCGCTCCGGGTCCAGGTCCTCCGGCCCGGTCGAGGACAGGTAGAACGCCAGGTCGTCGCGCAGCCGGTGGAAGCGGTGCTGGGACTCCTCCATCAGCACCCACAGCGAGCGCCACGCGAAGAACGGCTCCAGCGCGCCGACCACGGTGGTCAGCGCGATCAGCGAGAACGCCAGACCGGTCCACGCGTCCAGGTTCTGCCAGCCGAGGAGGATCGTCGCGGTGGCGGACAGGCCGAGCCCGGCGAGCTTGAGCACCGACGAGTTGCGGCGGAACCGCTCCTTGCGACCCCGGCTGTAGGCCGAGGCCTCCTCGACGCGGCGCAGCAACTCCCGGGCCAGCTCGTGCGGCGGCAGCCCGACCTTGAGCGGCTCGACCGAGGGGTCGACCGGCGGCGCGCTCGGCTTCGGCGGCACGAGGTGTGGTGTCGGCTTGGGCCTGGCCGGCACGCGGGCGGGTTTCTCGGCGGGTGCGGGCTCCCCCTGGTCCATGCGCCCGACCCTAGATCACCGGGCGTCGTAGGTGGAGCCGCCGTACCAGGCCAGCGCCGAGCGCAGCTCGACCACGTCCCGGTCCCGCCGCTTGCGGTAGCGCTCGTGCGACACCGGGTACACCCGCAGACCGCCCTGGTGATCCGCGAAACTGCCGCGCCCCAGGGACTTCGGCACCTCGGCCGCCGGCACCAGCCACACCACCACCCACGGCCGCGCGCGGTGCGACTCGATCTTGATCCGGGCGATCGCGTACCAGGGCAGGCGGCGGGTCTGCTCGCCGTTGGACAGCTTCACGCCGTCCGGGCCGACGTCCAGGGTCAGCGGCGAGCGCAGCACACCCGCGAACAGCCGGACCGTGGCCATCGCGAACACCACGAACGCGACGAACGCCGCCGCGCGCACCGACGCGTGCGCGCCCGAGTTCTGGCTCGACACGGCGAGCGAGACGAACGCGGCGGTGAAGTTCACCGCCGTCCAGGTGAGCCCGGCGATCCGCGACGTGCGGAACCGGACGCCCGTCGGCGTGACCTTGCCCTTGCCGGCGTCCTTCACCGGCACGACCGGCGCCTGGGCCGTCACGGGCTTCGGCACCGCCGGGCGTTCCTCGACCAGCACCCGGGTCGGCGGTTTCGGGGAGGCGTCGGCGACCCTGGTCGCCGGCTTCGCGGGCAGTCGGCTCAGCTCCGTGTGGCGCTGCTCCACGAGCGTGCGCACCTGCGCGGGCAGCCACGACGGCTCGGTGGACGGCGGTCCGATCGCCTCCAGCAGCCGGGCGGGCGTCAGCCGGCGCTCGGGGTCGCGGACCAGGCACGGCACGATCAGCGGCACCAGACCCGGCGGCACCCGGGACAGGTCGGGCTCCTGGTGCACCACCCGGTAGACCAGCGCGGACGTGGCGCCCTCGCCGAACGGACCGGCGCCGGTGGCCGCGTAGACCAGGATCGAGCCCAGCGCGAACACGTCACTCTGAGTGGTGATCTTTCCCCCGACCACCTGTTCGGGGGAAAGGTAACCGGGCGTGCCGAAGACGGTGCCCGCCTCGGTGAGCGCCGAGTGCTCCAGCGCGCGGGCGATGCCGAAGTCGATCACGCGCGGCCCGTCGTTGGCGAGCAGCACGTTGGACGGCTTCAGGTCGCGGTGGACGAGCCCGGCGCCGTGGATCGCGGCCAGCGCCTCGGCCAGGCCGCCCGCGAGCCGCCGCACGGCGCGCTCGGGCAGCGGCCCGGAGGTCTCGATGGCCTGCTGGAGCGTCGGTCCCACGACGTACTCGGTGGCCATCCACGGCCGCTCGGCGTCCGGGTCGGCGTCCACCACGGTGGCCGTCCAGAACCCGCCGACCGCGCGCGCCATCTCGACCTCGCGCCGGAACCTCTCCCGGAACTGCGGGTTGTCGGCCAACTCGGCGCGCGCGACCTTGACCGCGACGGGCCGCCCGCCGCGGGAGCGGGCGAGGTAGACCGATCCCATCGCGCCCCGGCCCAGCGAGGCCAACAGCGCGTAGTCACCGATCCGTGAGGGTGCGTCGGGAGGCAGAGGCTGCACACCACCACAGTAGATGCGCGGCCCACCGCGAGTCCGGCACTCCGACCGTCCCGGCCGCACGGGGCCTGGCCGGTCGGAGTGGACTACGCGGCCGGTGTCAGTCGGCGTCCCGCGGCGCCGGGCTGCTCAGGGCGCGGAGCGCGGCCGCGCGGGAACGCCAGGAGTAGGCGAGCACCGACGTGCGCGACGCGGCCGGGGTGACCAGCGGGCCGCCCGCCAGCGTGACGCGGATCGCCTCCACGAACTCGGCGTGCGAGGTCGCGGACCGGACGCGGTCGGTGTACGCGGCCAGCTCGGCGAAGTCGGTGCTCACCACCGGGAGGCCCAGCGCCAGGTACTCCTTGAGCTTGATCGGGTTGGAGTGCTTGATCCAGCTGTTGTCCTGCCACGGCATGATCGCCACGTCGAACGACGACCCGTAGGCCGGGATCGTGTCATAGGGCCGGAAACCCAGCCAGTGCACGTTGGGGTACTTGTCGAACCGCTCCATCGGGTGCGTCGCGTCGCCGATCAGCACCAGCGACACGTCGGGCAGCTCGGCCGCGACCCGCTCCAGCAGGTCGAAGTCCACGACGAAGTCGTCCAGCGCGCCGAAGAACCCGATCCGCGGCCCGTCCACCGCGCGCACGTCGTCGGGCCACTCGTACTCCGGCCGCGGCGTGAAGTGGTCCACGTCCACGCCGTGGTCGAGGAAGTACGCCCGCGAGCCGGTCCGCGGCGCCTCCTCCGCCATCAGCGCGTGGCTCACGTAGACGACGTGGTCGGAGTGCGCGAGCAGCTCGTTCTCCAGCGCCTCGATCGACGCCCGGTCCGCCTCGGGGAAGTCCGAGTGCCGGTCCGACCGGTTGAACACCAGGCTGTGCCTGCGCATCGGCGCGACCACGTCCCACGCGGTCGGGATGGTGACCATGATCACCGGCGTCCGGATGCCGAGGAAGAACGCCACCAGCCGCACCTGCGTGCGCACCAGCACCGCGTTCACCCGGCGCAGCAGGGGTGAGCCGTAGAACGGCAGCGGCAGCGGCGACATCACGTAGAAGTCGGGCATCGGCCGGCGGACGAACTTGGCCACGCTCTTGAGCTTGCGCAGGATCTTGCGGGCCACGTGGGTGCTGTTGCCGCGGGTCGGCATCCGCATCCCGATGCTGTTGACCACCAGCACCCGGCGCTGCTCGGACATCGACCGCATCAGCTGGAAGTCCGAGTGCGCCCGGTTGTGGTACCACCAGTCCTGCGCGGAGAAGCAGATCCAGCCGGGCTGCGCCGACGACGACGCGGCCGGCCGGGCGGGCCACTTCCGCCACCGCACCAGGTCCCGGACCGCGCGCCGGTGCTTGCCGTCCAGCGGCGACCGCAGCACCTCGTTGAGCAGCACGATCCACCACATCAGGAACGCCGCGGCCGCGCCGCTGCGCTCCCGCACCAACCGCACCCGGTTGGTGGCCGCCATCGACCACAGCACCGGCGACGTGCCCTGCTCACCGCCCAGGTGCACGGCGTGCGCGCGCGGCTCGTACCGCACCGCGAACCCGGCGCCGCGGGCGCGCAGCATGTACTCGGTCTCCTCGGAGTACAGGAAGTACCGCTCCTCCAGCACGCCCAGCGCGGCCCGGCACTCGCTCGAGATCAGCCACGCCGCGCCGGTGACCCAGTCGGACGTGCCCGCGGTCTCGTACCGGCGGCGGTCGACGACAACCTCACCGAGCGCGCCGATCCGACCCGAGCGGAACCCGCCGAGCAGGGCTTCGCCCAGGGCGCGCAACGGGGTCGGCGCGCGGCGCAGCGAGTACTGCGGCGAGCCGTCGGCGTAGCGCAGCCGGGGCGCGGTGATCCCGGTGCCCGGCAACCGCAGCGCGGCGAGCAGCAGCGTCACCGCGTCCGGCGAGAGCCGCACGTCGGGGTTGAGCACCAGCACGTCGGCGTCCGGGCCCGCGGCGGCGAAGCCCGCGTTGACCCCGGCGGCGAACCCGTCGTTGCTCGGGCGGGCCACCACCTCGGCGTGCGGCGCGACGGACGCGACGACGGCCAGGGTGTCGTCGGCGGAGGCGTTGTCCACCACGATCACCCGACTGTCCGGAAGGGACTCGAGCGCGACGGCGACGGATTCCAGACACTCCCGCACCAGGTCGGCACTGTGGTAGGTCACGACGACCACGGCGAGCGACACGGTCAGTTCCCCCTGGAGCGGTAGCGGGTTTTCCCGGCTTGCACCAACAACTTCAACGCGAACGGCAGGTCGTCGCGCAGGTACCGCCGCGCGAGCCGGCGCGGTTCCAGCGCCAGCCGGTGCAACCACTCGGCGCCGACCTTCTGCACCACGCCGGACGCGCGCTTGAACTCGCCCGCCGCCATCGGGATGCCGGCGCCGCAGCCGAGGAACCAGGCCTGCGGCAGTTCCGCGCGCAGCAGCCTGATGAGCCTCTCCTGCTTGGGGAAGCCCAGGCCCACCAGCACCAGGTCGGGCTCGGCCTTCACCGCGGACGCGACGACCTCTGCGGTCGCGACCACGTCCTGGTCGAAGCCGAACGGCGGCGAGTCGGTGCCCGCGACGGTCAACCCGGGGTAGCGCTCCACGAGCGCGGCGGCGGCCTTCTCCGGCACGCCCGGGTTGCCGCCGAGCAGGTAGACCGAGCGCCCGGCGCGGGCGGCGGCCTCGGTGAGCGTGTAGACCAGTGACGACCCGGTCACCCGTTCGGGCACGTGGGTGCCGGCCAACCGGCCCGCCCACACCACGGGCATCCCGTCGGCGACGACGATCTCGGACTCGGCGATCAGCGCGGCGAGTTCGGGCGACCGGGTCGCGGCGCGCACGATGTCGACGTTCGCGGTCACGATCGCGCCACCGGATCCGCTGTCCCACGCGCGGACGAGGTGGTCCGCGACAGCGGCCTCGGGTACAGCCCACACCTCGACGGCGCCCACCCGGACGTGGGACGCGGAAAAGCTCGGCATACCCGCGACATCGACCACGCGCAGGTCACCGTTACCCGAAAGTGAGTCACCCGCCCGTGGAGGCGGTAACGGTCACCACCCGTGACCGATAACGAGGGCATGTACGTTGCGTCCGTCCGGCCGAGCGAGCGCGTCAAGGGCCGGGTACCCGGCACCGTCGTGGCACTGGGCACCGTCAGCCTCCTGACCGACGTCTCCGCCGAGATGGTCACCGCGTTCATGCCGGTCTACCTGCTCTTCACGCTCCAGCTGGGCTACGCGCAGTTCGGGATGCTCGACGGGCTGTACACGGGCGCGACCGCCATCCTGCGGCTCGTGGGCGGACACCTGTCCGACCGCACGAACCGGCACAAGCTCGTCGCCGGCATCGGTTACGGACTGTCCGCGGTGACCAAGCTCATCTACCCGGCCATCGGCGCGACGAGCCTCGGCATCGGCGCGACGCTGGCCGCGGACCGCGCGGGCAAGGGCTTGCGCACCGCGCCGCGCGACGCGCTGATCTCGCTGTCCACCCCGCCCGACCGGCTCGGCGCGGCCTTCGGCGTGCACCGCAGCATGGACACGGTGGGCGCGCTGATCGGGCCGCTGATCACGTTCGTGCTGCTCTACCAGATCGGCAACGTCGCGGGCCCGGTGTTCGTGGTGAGCGCGTGCTTCGCGGTGGTCGGCCTGATCGTGCTGATCGCGTTCGTCCGCGAGCACCCGGCGAAACCCGACCGCGGGCCGACGCCCTCGATCCGGGCGGGCCTGAACCTGTTGAAGGAGCGGCAGTTCCGCCGGGTGACCCTGGCCACCACGGTGCTGGGCCTGGCCACGCTGTCCGACGCCTTCGTGTTCGTGCTGGTGCAGAAGGCGACCGACGTGCCGCTGTACCTGCTCCCGCTGCTGCCGCTGGGCACCGCGCTGATCTTCCTGCTGGCCGCCTCGCCGATCGGCAGGCTCGCCGACCGGGTCGGCCGCTGGCCGGTCTTCCTCGGCGGTCACGTGCTGCTGCTGGCCGTGTACACCTCGCTGCTGGTGTCCGGCGCGGGCTACTTCGGCGCGGCCGCGGCGCTGCTGATGCACGGCCTGTTCTACGCCTGCACGGACGGCGTGCTGTCGGCCAAGGTCAGCCCGCTGGTGCCGGAGTCGCTGCGCGCCTCGGGCCTGTCGGTGGTGCAGACCGGGCAGGCGCTGGCCCGGCTGCTGTCCTCGGTCGGCTTCGGCTTCCTGCTCCAGTTCGCCGCGTTCGGCACCGCCGTGGGCGCCGCGATCGGCGCGCTGCTGGTGTCGGTCTTCCTCGCCTGGAAGCTCGCCGCCTGATCCCGGCACGCGAAAGGGCCGGCCCACGACGTGTGGGCCGGCCCTTTGTCCGGTACGTCCGTCAGACCTTGATGTAGCCGTGGCTGACCGACGGGCCGTGCGCCGCGTCACCGGCGAAGCTCGCCGTGTAGCCGCGCAGCAGCGTGGACAACCCGATCAGCAGCGGCACGTTGCCGTCGCACTGGGCCCGACCGGCGGTGTTGGTCGTGCCGGTGCACAGCGGGTGCCCCTTGATCGAGCGGAACGTCACCTTCACGCCCGCCACCGGCTTGCCGGTGTGCTCCTCGGTCACCGTCGCGTTGACGCCCTTGACGGTGAAGTAGAGCAGCTTGAGCTGGAGCGTCGCCGACGTGCCGGACACCGTCTTGGTCGGTGCCGGCGGCACGGCGTGGATCGCGATGCCGACCGGGTTCTGGCCGACCGGGACGGTCGAGACGACCGACAGCGCCGCGGTGTCCACGATGGACACGGTGCCGCTGTTGAAGTTCGTCACGTACGCCCGGGAGCCGTCCGGGGTCAGCGCCACGCTGATCGGCCGGTCGCCGACCGGCAGCGTCGCCACCGACGTGCGCGCGTTGACGTCCAGCACCGAGAGCGTGTCGCCCTCGCTGTTGGTCACGAACGCCCGCGCGCCGTCCGGCGAGATCGCGATGCCGTGCGGCACGAAGCTCACCGGGATGGTGCCCAGGATCGCGTTGGTCGCCGTGTCGACGACCGCCACGTTGTCGTTGAACTTGTTGACCACCAGGAGCTTCTTGCCGTCCGGCGTCACGGCCACCGCGGTGGGCGTGTTGCCGGTCGGGATCTCGGCGACCTCGGTGTTGGTCGCGGTGTCCACGACGGACACCGTGCCCGGACCCGCGACGTCGTGCGCCACGTACAGCTTCGAGCCGTCCGGGGTGAGCGCGACGCCGTCGGCGTTGGGGCCGACCGGGATCGTCTCGGTGGTGGTGAGGGTCGCGGCGTCCACAACGGACACCGTGCCCGCGCGGTAGTTGCTCACGTACACCACGCCACCGGTCGGCGAGACCACCACGCCGGCCGGGCCGTCGCCCACCGGCACGGCCGCGTCGATCGTGTTGGTGGGCGTGTCGATGACGGTGAGCGTGTTGTTGCGCACGTTGGTCACGTAACCCCGTGCGCCGTCGAACGCCACGCCGACGCCGTAGGGCGAATCGCCGTTCGAGTCGGTGAGCGTGCTGGTGACCGCGTTCGTCGCGGTGTCCAGCACGGACACTCCCCCGCCGTTGTTGGCGATGTACCCGAGCACCCGGTTCGGCGCGGCGACCGCCGACCCCGGTGCGAGGAGCAACGCGGCTCCCACTGCGAGCACGCCGCACGCGGCGGGCACCTTGCGGATCTGTCTGAGCACTCTCGGGCCTCCATGTCACTCCGGTCCCCGCACGAGGCCCATCGCGCCCTGGTCACCCACTGTTAGCCCAAGCGGGTCAGAATTTGTAGACGTGCACCTGGTAAGGCCCGAAATCGTCCACAATCCGCCCGTTCCGCACCGGAACCGAGCGGTGCTCGCCCACCACCTCGGCCTTCCCCGACGTCAGCGGCACGGTCAGCTCGACCGTCGCGCGACCACTGCGCGGAACCGAGGCGTCGCCGTCCGTCTGCGCCAGCACCCACCGGGACCCGAGGGCTTCCTTGTGCAGCACCGAAACCGGGATCCCGTTCCGGCTCCTCGCGGTCACCCCGGGCAGACTCGACGCGTTGAGCACCGGCGCCAACGACTTGAGCCGGGCGTTGACGGCCTTCACCCGCGCGGCGATCTCCGGCCGGGTCACCAGGCTCGCGTACTCGCCGCCGCCGTCCGGGTAGAAGCTGTGCGCGAAGTAGTTGATGCCCGTGGCGCCGTGCAGCACCGTGTTCCAGACCGCGGATTCCAGCTGGTCCGGCGTGATCGGCTCGCCGTGGGTGTGCGGGTGGCCGGTTTCCACGAAACCGTAGAGCGGTTTGTCCGGGCCGCACCACTTGCGCAGGGTGTCGAGCACCTCGCCGTAGCGGTACGCGCCGATCCCGTCACGGTCCGGGTGCGTCCAGCCGTAGTAGTCCGCCGAGGCGATGTCCGCGGCCTGGCAGTAGGTCCGCATGTCGGTCTCGTAGTCCTTCTCGATGTACCCGTAGCCGACACCACCGCCCGGCGTGCCCATCCACACCCCGAAGTTGATGAACGTCGGCCGCGACGGGTCCTTCGCGCGGACCCCGTTCGACCGCGCGAGCACCGCCGAGGGCCACATGTCCGGGTGGAAGGTGTCGCCGTACGCCACGTTCATGTCCGGCTCGTCCACGACCAGGTACCCGACGTAGTTGCGCGCGTGCTCCCGGTCGGCCAGCACCTCGTCGACGCGCTTGGGGTCGGGGTACACCCGCCAGTCGGTCTCGAGGAGCCCTTCCCGGCGGAGGTACCACCACTCGTCCTCCCACAGCCCCAACCCGAAGTCGACGCCGAGCGCCGGGTAGGCCCGGCCGAGCTTCACGCCGTTCTCGACCCCCGACGGGTCCTGCATCCACACCTGGATCGGGAAGAACGCGGGGTCGCCGGTCGGGTTCGGCCCGTTGGCCCACCTCCGGTACTGCTCGACCACCGGGTGCGCCGGCGGCCGGGCCACACCTTGGGCCTGACCGGCGAACGTCGCCGAGAGGAGCAGGAAAACCGGTGCCAGTGCTCGCCCTCGGCGCACTCCGCCCCCGCTAGCTAGGAGTCCTCACCCGACCACGCGCGGCGATGACCTGCTTCGCCTTCTCGAACCCGTCGGGTCCGAGCACCCGCATGGCCGCGGTCTTGGCCAAGTATCTGGCCGAGTCGCGCGCGACCCGCAAGGGATGTCCCACGAACCGGTCACGTGCCAACACCGGGCCGCCGGGTTCTGCTACGTCGTCCAGCGAGTCGCCGAACAACGGCCGGTACGGCGCGGGCGAGACGAGCCGGCCGCGAGTGCGATTGCTCACGTTCCCGCCGTGCACGACCTGGAGCCAGCCGGGCGCCCCGCCCACCGAGACGACCTCGGCGTGCCGGTCCAACCGGTTGTGCCAGTCGGCCCAGCAGGTGATCGGCGCGTCCCAGCCCTCCCGGATCGAGGCGAACGCGTTGTGCTTGTCGTGGTGCGCGAACAACCCCGCCGGGCTCTTCACCAACCCGTTCGCCAGGTACAGCGCGGTCCGCCTCCCCGTCGACGGCACGCCCTGGAGCCGGGCCACGAAATTCGCGGCCACGCCGTCGTCGTTGTCCAGGTTGGTGGTGAGCAGTTCTTCACCCTTGACAGGGAACAACTCCCCGATGTCCGACGCCAGGTCCTCCTTGCCGACCTGGGTGCGGAAGATCGGCTTGTAGGCGTCGCCGTGCGACTTGATCCGGTGCTTCAACCACTCCGGGCTCTCCGGGTCGAAGTAGATGATCCACCTGAAGTTGTCGGTGGTCTGCGCCGCCACCGAGGGCAGGCAGTACCGCTCGAACAGCCCGACGCGCTCGGTCAACCACCCCTCCCGCGCCCGCACGATGCTCTCCGCACCGACGGACGGCAGGTTGAAGCGCGTCAGAATGACGTGGTCCATCACGACCCCTTCCGTTGTCCCGTACATCGGTATCCGGGCCGCGCCGTTAACGATCCGCCGCCGCGCACGATGTGTAAGGCGTGACAGAGCCCTCGGCACGACCAACGGTCGACGTCGTCATCCCCTGCTACAACTACGCGCGTTTCCTCCGGGCATGTGTGAACAGCGTGCTGGACCAACCGGGCGTGGACGTGCGGGTGCTGATCATCGACGACACCTCCTCCGACGACACCCCTGAAGTGATGGCGGAGCTGACCAAGGACCCCCGGGTCGAAGGGCGCAGGCACGAGGTCAACCAGGGGCACATCGCCACCTACAACGAAGGCCTGCTGGAGTGGGCCAAGGCCGACTACACCGTGCTGCTGTCCGCGGACGACCTGTTGGCGCCGGGCGCGCTCGCCCGCGCGGCGGAGGTGTTCCAGGCCAACCCGAACGTCGGGATGGTCTACGGGCGTGTCGTTTATTACCAGGACCACGACGACCTGCCGTCCATCGTCACGCCGCCCGCGGGCACGACCGTCTGGTCCGGTGTGGACTGGATCGAGAACCGCTGCCGCACGGGCCAGAACGTGCTCTCCTCGCCCGAGGCCGTGGTCCGCACCTCGATCCAGCACCAGGTCGGCGGCTACCGGCCGGACCTGCCGCACGCGGGCGACCTGGAGATGTGGATGCGGATCGCCGCGGTCTCGGACATCGGGTACGTGCGGGGCAAACCCGCCGCGTACTACCGGGTCCACCAGCAGAGCATGTTCCGCACCCAGTTCTCCTCGGTGTTCGCCGACCTGGAGCAGCGCCAGGCGGTGTTCGACCGGTTCTTCTCCGAGCACCCCGACCTGCCGCCGCGGCTCAAGGCGCTGGCGAACCGGTCCATCGCGAAGGACGCGCTGTGGCGCGCGGTCCGCGCCTACGACCGGGACAAGGTCGCCGACATCCCGGTGGACGAGCTGGTCTCCTTCGCCAAGGACGTCTACGGCGACACCGCGCGACTGCCCGAGTACCGCGCGTTGCGCCGCCGCAAGGCGTTGGGGGCGCGGGTGTGCAGCCGCACCCAGGTGTTCGTCGGCGCGCACCTGGTGAAGCGCGGGCGCGGTCTGGTCAGCAAGCAGGTCTGGAAGTGGCGCGGGCAGTGACCACCCTGGAGGGCAAGGTCACCTCGGCGATCCGCTGGAGCGCGATCAACAGCCTGTTGCAGCGGGTCAGCCAGGTCGGCATCGGCATCCTCATCGCGAGGCTGGTCGCGCCCGAGCAGTTCGGCGTCTTCGCGGTCGCCCTCGTGGTGCTCAACATCGTGCTGAGCATCAGCGAGATGGGCGTCAGCGTCGCGCTGGTGCGCACCGACAAGCCGGTGGCGGAGCTCGCGCCGACGGTCACCACGCTGTCCATCACGTCGGGTTGCCTGCTCGCGGGCATCTGCGTGGTCGGCGCGCCGTGGTTCGCGGAGATGATGGACACCCCGCAGGCCGCGGGCGTGATCCAGCTCATGTCCGTGGCACTGGTCATCGCGGGCGCCTCGGCGGTGCCGGGCGCGTTGCTGCAACGGGAGTTCCGGCAGGACCACAAGTTCGCCGCCGACACCTCCGCGTTCGTGCTCGGCACGATCACCGTGGTCGTGCTGGCGCTGCTCGGCTTCGGCGCGTGGAGCCTCGCGTGGTCGCGCATCGTGACCAACCTGACCGCCGCCGTGGTCATGTTCGTCTTCACCAAGGAGCGGTACCGGCCGGGCTGGGACACCGCGAAGGCGCGCGAGGCGCTGGCGTTCGGCGTGCCGCTGGCCGGCGCGAGCCTGCTGGTGCTCGGCGTGATGAACGTCGACTACCTGATGGTCGGCTCGATCCTCGGCACCGTGCCGCTCGGCTACTACCTGCTGGCGTTCAACCTGGCGAACTGGCCCGTCGGCGCGTTCTCGCAGCCGGTGCGCAGCGTCTCGCTGTCGGCGTTCTCCCAGGTGCGCGACGACCCCGAGGTGTTCCAGCGCACGTTCTCCCGCGCGTTGCGGCTGCTGGCGCTGGCGACGGTGCCGGCGTGCGTGCTGCTGGCCACGCTGGCCGACCCGATCGTGCGGGTGCTCTACGGCGAGGTGTGGGCGCCCGCGGCGACCGCGCTGGCGCTGCTGGTGCTGCTCGGCGCGTTCCGGGTGGCCCTCGAACTCGGGTACGACCTGCTGGCGAGCGTCGGGCGGTCGCGGGCCATCCTGGTGATCCACCTGCTGTGGATGGGCGCGCTCGTGCCGCTGCTCGCCCTGGGCGCGCACCTCGACGGCATCCGCGGCGTGGCGGCGGCCCAGAGCGTCGTGGTGCTCGTGTTCATCGTCCCCGCCTACCTCTACGCGTTCCGGCCCTACGGGCTGCGGGCGCGGGCGCTGGGAGCGGCCGTGGCACGACCGGCGCTCGGCGGTCTGGTGATGATCGCCGTCGCGCTCGGGGTGCAGTGGCTCTTCGCCGACCCCGTGGTGCGCCTGCTGGCGGGCGGCGCGTTGTCGGTGGCCGCGTACGGCGCCGTCGTCTTCCCCCTGCGCCACGAGGTGCTGGGGCTGCTGCGAAGGAGCAAGGCGTGAGCATTGCCCGGACGTTCCGGCGACGCGCGCACCAGGTGCGGCGGATCGTGGCGGACCAGGGGGTGAAGCAGCTCGGCGCGCGGGCGCTGCGCAACGCCGCGAAGCGGCTCAACGCGGACGCCGAGGTGTTCCCGGTCCGGCTGGAGGACGTGCGCGCGGCCGACGTGTCGCTGCGCAGGCCCGTCGTGGTGCCGCCGGTGCCCGCCGACGGCACGCTGACCGTGAACTGGGTCAGCACGCCGCCGTCACCCGGTTCCGGCGGCCACACCACGATGTTCCGGCTGATCGAGCACCTGGAGTCGGTCGGCCACACCTGCCGGCTCTACCTCTACGACGTGTACGGCAGCCGTGCCGTGGACCACATCCCGACGATCCGCTCGGCGTTCCCCGGTTTCCGGGGCGAGATCCTGGACGTCACCGAGGGCATGGCCGACGCGCACGCCGTGTTCGCCACCGCGTGGATGACCGCGTACCCGGCGTTCACCGACCCGTGCGCGGGCAAGCGGTTCTACCTCGTGCAGGACTACGAGCCGTGGTTCTACCCGGTGGGCGGGCTGTCCGGGCTGGCCGAGAACACCTACCGGATGGGCTTCCACGGCTTCACCGCCGGCCGGTTCCTGGCCGAGAAGGTGCGCGCGGACCTGGACATGCCGGCCGACTGGTTCGACTTCGGCTGCGACACCGACCGGTACCACCTCAAGGACGGCGTGAAGCGGGACGGCGTGGTGTTCTACGCGCGTCGGCTCGCGCCGCGCCGGGCCATCGAGATCGGGTTGCTGGCGCTGGAGGTCTTCGCCGAGCGGCACCCCGACGTGGTGATCCACACCTACGGCGAGAAGATCGGCTCGATCGGCCCCAACCACGTCGACCACGGCCTGGTGTCGCCGGACGCGCTGAACGACATCTACAACCGCTGCTACGCGGGCCTCACGCTGTCCATGACGAACGTCTCCCTGGTGCCGCACGAGATGCTGGCCGCGGGCTGCGTGCCGGTGGTCAACGACGCGCCGCACAACCGGACCGTGCTGGACAACGACCACGTCGTCTACGCGCCGGCCACCCCGCACGACCTGGCCCGCGCGCTGTCCGCCGTGGTGTCCACACCGGACTTCGACCAGGTCGCGAAGGTGTCGTCGGCCAGCGTGTCCGGCCGGTCCTGGGAAGCGGCCGGACACGAGCTGGAGAAGGTGCTCAGGCGGGAACTGCCGGCTTGACCGCCGGTCGGCGTGGGTTCTGGATCCACCGCATCGCGGGCAGTTCCACGACCCGGTGCAGGACCCACGCCGCCACCAGCGACACCAGCAGCAGCCCGACCGACGTGCCGATCGCCACCGGAAGGCCGCGACCACCCAGGTGCAGCGCGGACTCCGCCATCCTGATCACGATCTGGTGCACCAGGTAGAAGGCGAACGAGATCTCGCCGAGGAACACCGCCGTGCGACCGCGCCACGGCGACCGCGCGCCGGCCACGTCGGCGGCCGCGGCGGTGGCGATGAGCACCGCCAGCGGGATCACCGTGCCCGCCACGTAGCTGAAGCTGTCCGGCAGGTAACCCGAGCCGACGTAGCCGACGACCGCGAACAGACTCGCCTGCCACAGCGCGAGCCGCGGCCACAACCCCTCGCGGACCACCCGAGCCAGCACCATGCCCAGCGCGAACTCCAGCGCGCGGGTGACCGGGAACACGTACACGAACCAGTACTCCAGGTCCGCCGGCATCGGCATGGCGATCGCCGGTACCGCGAGCACCCCCGCCGTCAGCAGGCCCGCGGCGAGCCACAGCCGGCCGCGCGGGATCCGGTTCACGCCCTTGAGCAGCAACGGGAACGCGGCGTAGAACGCGGCCTCGCAGGACAGCGACCACGCGGGCGTGTTCACCCCGAAGTAGACCGATTGCACCGGAACCCACGCCTGGAGCAGGAACAGCCCCAGCACCGCGGCCACCACCGACACCCCGGTCGTCGCGGCGAGCCCGGCCGCCGCCACCAGCCACACCACGACGTGGTTGGGCAGCACCTTCGCCGCCCGCCGCCGCCACGAGGTGCGCGCGGACGTGCCGGGGCGCGCGGACCAGGTGAGCACGAACCCGGACAGCAGGAAGAAGAAGCCGACGCCGGTGGCGCCCTGGCCGAACACCGCGTCCACCACAGGTTCCGCGCCGGTGCCGGCGAACAGCCCGCCGGTGTGCAGGTGGAAGCCGAACACCACGAACGCCGCGACGAAGCGCAGCCCGGTGAGCGAGGGCAGCCGGCTGACCGGCGCCGTGCCTGCCGTCACCGGGTCACCCCTGCCGGGGGAACTGGTAGACGTGGAACCCGTACGCGGCGAAGGAGTCCACGATCTTCCCGTCCTTGATCGGCACGGTGCGGTTCTCGTCCACGACCCTCGCCTCGCCCTCCCGCACCGGCACGGTGATCTCCGCCTTGGTCTCGCCGGAGGTCGTCTTCGCCTTGGTGCCGTCGGCCTGCGCCAGCACGTAGTGGTCCTCGCCGACGACCTTGTGCAGCGTGGTGACCGGGATCCCGTTGTCGCCCTTGGCCGACACGCCGGTCAGGCCGGGCGCGTTGAGCACCGGCGCGAGCTTCTGCAACCGCGCGTTGAGCTTCGTCAGCCGCTCGGCGATCTCCGGCCGGGTCACCGCGCTCGCGTACTCGCCGCCGCCACCGGGGAAGAAGCTGTGCGCGAAGTAGTTGATGCCGTTGGCGCCGTGCACGATCACGTTCCACACCGCGGACTCGACCTGGTCCGGCGTGATGCTCGAGCCCTTCTCGTGCGGGTGCCCGGTCTCCACGAACCCGTAGATCGGCTTGTCCGGGCCGCACCACTTGCGCATGGTGTCGATCACCTGACCGTAGGTGTACGCGCCGCTCTTGTCCGCCTCCGGGTGCGTCCACCCGTAGTAGTCCGCCGACGCGATGTCCGCGGCCTGGCAGTAGGTCCGCATGTCGGTCTCGTAGTCCTTCTCGATGTAGCCGTAGCCGACACCGCCGTCGGGCGTGCCCATCCACACCCCGAAGTTGATGAACGTCGGCCGCGACGGGTCCTGCTTGCGGACCTCGTCGGCCTGCTGGAGGATCGCCGACGGCTGCATCTCGGGGTGGAACCGGTCGCCCAGCGCCTTCTGCATGTCCGGCTCGTCGGCCACCAGGTAGCCCAGGAAGTGCTTGGCCTTGTCCGGTTCCGCGAGCACCTTCTCGACCTTGCTCGGCGAGACGTAGGCCTTCCAGTCCGTCTCGTAGAGCGCGTCCTTGCGGCGGTACCACCACTCGTCGTCCCACAGGCCCAGCGTCGCCGGCACGCCGACGTCCTTGTACGCGGCGCCGGTCAGCCGGCCCGCGTCCATGCCGGACGGGTCCTGCATCCACACCGTGATCGGGAAGACGTTCGGGTCGCCGGTCGGGTTCGGGCCGTTGGACCACTTCTTGTAGTACTGGGGTCCGGGTCCTCCCGGCAGGCCGACGGACGACGGCTCCGGTCCGGTGGGCGCGGGCGAGGCCGTGCACCCGACCAGGAGTGCGGCCAGCGCGAGCAGGGACAGCTTGCGGGACAAGGGGACACCCTCCGATAGGTGAGTCTCCCGGTGTATCGCCCGGCGGCGGTCAGACGTTGCTCACAGCGGCGAGGGCGACGTGGCGTCCGCCACCAACATCGCCGCCGGCGCGGACCCGTCGGCCGGCACGGTGTGGATCGCGGCCAACCGCGCGTCCTTCGGGACGCCCGCGAACGCCAGGTGGCCGTCGTCCAGCCAGGTCGCCTGGTCGTCGATCCCGGCCGTTCCGGGCAGCCGCTTCTCGGTGCCGGTGGCGAGGTCGAGCACGGCCAGGTCCCACGGGCCCAGTCGGCTGATGCGCTTCTTGTAGGCGACCTTCGTCCCGTCGGGTGACAGCGACGGGCACTCGGCGTCACGGCGCAGTGACGTCACGCTCTTGGCCTCCAGGTCGCCCTTGACCAACCACGTGTAACCGCCCGACGCCAGCGTGGCGTAGAACGTGCGGTCGTCCGAACCGACCGTGAGGCCCCAGTAGTTGATGTCCGAGGCGGTCAGCGGCGCACCCTCCACAGTGGCCGCGAAGTGCTCGATCGACTCCACCACGGTGTTCGTGCGCACGTCGTAGTAGCCGGTGCGGGTGGAGAAGCCGCCGGGCACCGAGTAGGAGTCGCCCGTCACGAACGACGTCCACGACACCACCTGGCCCGACGCCGACACCTTCGCGCGCGACGGCACTCCGGGCAGCGGCACGGTCTTGAGCACCCGGCCACCCCGGGTGATCTCCGCCGCGTACGTCGGACCGGGTCCGGCCAGCTTCAGGCACACCGTCGTGCCCGCCGCGCGGTACACCCGCACGCAGGACAACTCCGTGCCGCCGCGCGAGGTCGGGGTGGCGCGCGCCACTTCCTCCACCCGGCTGCGGCCGTCGCCGAGTTCCACGAACATGAGGTCCGCCGAACCGGACGAAGCCACCGGGGTGGGGGAAACCCCGCGCACGACCGAGGTCACATAAGCCACGCCGGCCCCGACGACCAGTACGATGGCGACCACGGCGAAAACGACGCGCCGCGAGCCCAAGTCCATCACCACCATTTGTAACGACAAGGCGCGAGTCGGCCGATTTCCAGGGTAGCAAGCCCTCGCGGATGCATACGCAGGGTAAACGTGGATCGGGGAGCGGATGGACTTCTGGGGCGCCGTGCGGACACTGCGCAGGCGGTGGTACATCGCGCTGCCCGCCGCGCTGCTCGCCGTGGGTGTGGCAGGCGGCGTGTTCCTGTCGATCCCCACGCGGTACCAGTCGACAGGTGTCATGGTCCTCACCACACCGGCGGCCGGCGGCACGTTCTCGCAGAAGGTCTCGCCGGACGAGGCGGTCAAGATCAACCCGCTGCTCGCGTTCGACGGCAGCCTCGCGACCACCTCGCAGATCATGGCGCAGATCCTGATGGACCCGAAGACCCGTGAAGAGGGTCTCGGCATCCCGAAGGACTCGCCGGACAGCTACACGGCGACCGGTGGTGGCCAGAACGGGCCGTTCTTCTTCGTCACGGGCGAGAGCAACACGCCCGAGGACTCGGAGAAGATGGTGACCAAGGTGCTGGACTTCGCGGCGAAGCAGCTCGACGACCAGCAGCGCAAGCTGAAGGCGCCGGAGTCGACGTTCATCACCTCGCAGGTGATCGTGAACCCGACCGAGGCGCAGGCGCAGATCGGCGGCAAGGTCCGCTACGCGGGCGCGGCCTTCGTCCTGCTGATGCTGTTGACGACGGCGGCGACGTTCGGCGCGGACAGCATCATCAACAACGTCAAGCGCCGCAAGGCGAAGGAGGCGGGCGAGGCCGAGCAGGCCGAGCCGACGCCGACCGAGCCCGAGGCGAAGAAACCCGAACCGGCGGCTGCCGGGGCCACCGCGTCCGGCAACGGCAACGGTGACGCCCGTCGGTCCGCTCCCGCGCAGGCTCCGGTCCGCCGGTTGCCGACCGCGAGCGAGCAGACCGTGAAGGTGAGCGCGGTCAACGCCCAGTCGAGCCCGCTCGGCACCCCGGCGGCGCCGGGTGACCGGCGCGTGCCGCAGGGTCAGCGCGGTCAGGCGGGCACGGGTCAGGGTGGAACGGGTCAGCCGGGTGTGCCGGGCAGCGGTGGCGGTCAGGCAGGGGGCGCGCGCCCGCCCGCCAAGGCCAAACCGACGGCGTCGGAGCAGACCGTGAAGATCGCGGCACCGCCCCAGCGCGCGTCGGCCAACCCGGGGTGGCCGACCTCCGACGACAGATCCTGACCACCGTGGCGAAGTTGCCGCTCCAGCGTGAGCCCGGCCTGCGCCAGCGCGCCGACGGGGCCACGCTGGTCTGCGCGTACCTGTTGGCGCTGCTGATCATCCCGGCGCGGCTGGTGCTGTCGTTCGTGCCGATGACCCTGCCGCCGGCGCTGGTGATCGCGCTGATGCTCGGCGTGCTGTGGCTGGCCACCCAGATGGTGGACTCGCTCGGCATGGCCAAGGGGCACAACCTGGTCCGCTGGGCGGTGGCGCTGTACCTGGCCTCGCACCTGGCGACCTACGCGGTGGCGACCCGGCGCGGGTTGCCGATCGACGAGTTGACCACCGCGGACAGCAGCATCATCCGGATCGTGGCGACGATCAGCGTCGCGGTGTTCATCTGCGACGCGATCCGGACCAAGGCGCGGCTGGACCGGGTGATGAAGCTGATCCTGGTGTGCGTGGCCATCATCGCGTTCGTCGGCCTGGTGCAGTTCGGCGCGGGCGTCGACCTGGCGAGCTACGTGAGCATCCCGGGGTTGCGCGCGCAGGAGAACGGTTACGCGGCCATGGAGTCGCGGTCGATCTTCCGCCGGCCGACGGGCACCACCAACCACCCCATCGAGTACGGCCTGGTGTGCGCGATGGCGGTGCCGCTGGGCGCGCACTACGTGTTCAAGGCCAAGGACGAGGGCACGCCGCACGTGCGGTGGCTGGTGTGCCTGGCGCTGTGCGGCCTGGGCGCGATGACCGCGTTGTCCCGCACCGCGATCCTGGGCATGACGGTGGCCGGGCTCGTCATGATCATCACGTTGCCGCGCAAGCGCAAGATCACGACGTTGGTGGTGGGCGGCGGCTTCTTCCTCGGCGCGAGCCTGGTCGTGCCCGGCCTGTTCGGCACGTTGCGCGGCATGTTCTCCAACATCTCCGACGACCCGAGCATCAAGGCCCGCACCGCGGACTACGCGCAGGCCTACGAGCAGATCGACCTGAACCCGTGGCTGGGCCGGGGTTTCGGCACGTTCCTGCCGAGCAAGTACACGATCCTGGACAACCAGTTCCTGCTCTCCATGATCGAGAACGGCTACCTGGGCCTGGCCGCGCTCATCACGATGTTCCTGGCCGCCGCCGTCGCCGCGATCCGGATCAGGATGATCAGCGACGACGAACACCTGAAGAGCCTGGCGAGCTGCCTGTTGGCGGCCGTCCTGGCGGGCGGCATCGCGGCCGGCACCTTCGACCTGCTGGGCTTCGGCGTGGCCACCGGCCTGATCTTCGCGATGATCGGCCTGACGGGCGCCGCGCTGCGCCTGGCCCGCACGCCCGACTGACCCGGCGGTTCGGGGGCTCGGGGTCGGCCGCGCGCGGTGGCCGGACGACGCGCTCCCGGGCCACGGGCGGGGCCGCGCAGGTCGCTCCGCACCACTCGTGGTGGCCGGAGGGGTTCGCGCGCCGAGTGCGGGTACCGCCGAGCGCCCACCGGTGCCGGCCGAACTCCCGGCGCTCGCGCACCACCCCGGTGCGCCAAGGCGAGCCCCCAGCGGGCCGAACTCCGAGTGCTCGCGCAACCCCCTGGTACGCCAAGGCGAACCCGGGCGTAGGTCGTGCGGTCCGACCACCGGACCCCACAACCCGAGGCGCGCCCCAGCGCCGGCCGAACTCCGAGCGCTCGCGCAACCCCCTAGTACGCCAAGGCGGAACCGGGCGCAGGTCGTGCGGTTCCGACCACCGGACCGCACAACCCGAGGCGCGCCCCAGCGCCGGCCGAACTCCGGGTGCTCGCACAACCCCTGGTGCGCCAAGGCGAACCCGGGCGCTGGTTGTGCGGTTCCGATCAGCGGACCGCACAACCCGCGGCGGGTCAGGCGGGGGTCAGGCCCTTGTCGCCCTCGGTGTAGCGGTTCGCGCAGTCCGGGCATTGCAGGGTCGCGTCGAGGCGCTGGCCGCACGCGCAGACCCAACCCTTGTGGCGGGCCGGGTTGCCGGCCACGAACGCGTGCGCCGGCACGTCCTTCGTCACCACGGAACCCGCCGCGGCGAAGGCGTGCTCGCCGATCT
The DNA here is from genome assembly GCF_040642015.1 of Actinosynnema sp. NPDC020468. Lineage (NCBI taxonomy): Bacteria > Bacillati > Actinomycetota > Actinomycetes > Pseudonocardiales > Pseudonocardiaceae > Actinosynnema > Actinosynnema sp. NPDC020468. Next base: position 6,053 of record NZ_JBFAEO010000073.1, on the reverse strand, counting down.
CCACACCGCACACCACCACGGTGCCCGCGCCCAGCGACGCCCCGCGGCGCACGACCGTCGACAGCAGGTCGTCGCCGGTGCGCCGGATCGCCGCGCGCGGCCGGAGGTCGTTGGTGAACAGCACGTTCGGCCCGAGGAACACCTCGTCCTCGCACACCACGCCGTCGAACACCAGGGTGCCGTTCTTGACCGTCACCCGGTCGCCCAGCACCGCCTTGTTCTCCACGAACGCGCCGTCGCAGATGTTGCAGTCCCGCCCGATCTTCGCGCCCGGCAGCACGTGCGCGAACGCCCACACCCGGGTGCCCTCGCCCACGTCCTCGCTCTCGCACAAACCCTTGGGGTGCACGAAAACACTCATCGCAACGCCTCCGCCAACGCCGACACGACCCGTTCCTGCTGCGCCGGGGTGATCTCCGGGAACAGCGGCAGGGACAGGATGCCACCGGCGACGGCCTCGGCGACCGGGAAGTCACCCGGCGCGTGGCCGAGCGACTCGAACGCGCCGGTCAGGTGCACGGGCGTCGGGTAGTGGATGCCCGCGCCGACACCGGCCGCGTGCAGCGCCGCCAGCACCCGGTCGCGCTCGGGCACCTGCACCACGTACAGGTGCCACACCGGCAGGTTGCCCTCCAGCACCACCGGCACGACCACGTCCGGCACCGACGCCAGCAGCTCGGTGTACCGCTCCGCCGCCGCCCGCCGGGCCGCGTTCCAGCCCTCGAGCCGGCGCAGCTTGGCCGACAGCACGACGGCCTGCAACGTGTCGAGCCGGCTGTTGAAGCCCAGCACCGAGTGCTCGTACTTGCGCGGCGACCCGTGCTCGCGCAGCAACCGCACCGCCGCGGCCAACGACGCCGACTTGGTCAGCACCGCGCCGCCGTCGCCGTACGCGCCCAGGTTCTTGCCCGGGTAGAACGACGTCGCGGCGATGTCGCCCAGCCCGCCGACGGGCACGTCGTGCCGCCGGGCGCCCTGGGCCTGCGCCGCGTCCTCGACGATCGGCAGGTCGCCGACCACCGCGCGCAACTCCTCGACCGGCGCGGCCTGCCCGTACAGGTGCACCGGCAGCACCGCCTTGGTGCGGGCCGACAGCGCGTCGCCGACCAGCGAGACGTCGATCAGCCCCGTCTCGGCCACGCAGTCCACCAGCACCGGCGTCGCGCCGGCCCGGGCCACCGCCTCGGCGGTGGCGATGAACGTGTTGGCCGGGATGACGCACTCGTCGCCCGGCCCGATCTCCAGGGCGCGCAACGCCAACTCGATGGCGTCCGTGCCGTTCGCGACCGCGACGCAGTGCGCCACGCCTTGGTAGCCCGCGAACTCCTCCTCGAACGCGGCCACCTGGCGACCACCGATGAACGCGGTGGTCTTGAGCACCTCCGCCCAGCCGTCGGCGACCTCGTCGGCCACCTGTTCGTGCTGCGCGCGCAGGTCCACCAGCGGGATGTCGATCACGAACCGTTCCCCTCTCGCAACCGTCTGGCGGGGACTCCCGCCCAGACCTGACCCTCGGGCACGTCGGTGAGCACCACGGAACCCATGCCCACCACCGCGCCCGCGCCGATCGTCACACCCTCCCGGACCGACGAACCCTGTCCGAGGTAGGCGCTCTCCCCGACCCGAACCGCTCCACCCAGCGACGCCCGGCCGGCGAACGTCACGCCGTCGCCGACCTCGTCGTCGTGGGTGATCAACACGTGCGGCATCGCGACGACGTGCGCCCCCAAGCGCAGCGGCGTCGTCACGGCCACACCCGCCAGCAGGACCGTTCCCGGCCCCACGGCGGCACCCTGGGCCACGAACGCCCCGGGATGCACCAAAGACGCCCACCTGTCCTCCGCGAGCCCCAGCCGGCGGACCACGGCCATCCGGCCGAGCGGGCGTCGGGCCGACGCGATGCACACCAGCACCGCCGCGTCGGCCCTCTCGTGGACGAGCTCCGACCCGCCGAGCACGGGCAGACCGTCCAGGTCCGCACCGTGCCGCGACGGGTCGTCGTCCAGCGCTCCCACGGGCTTCCACTCCTCCGGCAGGAGCCGGGCGGCCGCGAGCACCTCGCGGGCCAACCCTCCCCCACCGACCAGCAGCAGCGGCCGTGGCGTCATGCGTTCCCCCTTCGCGAAAAGCCGGCCGGGTCCATTGTGGACCCGGCCGGCGGTCGTCAGCTGGTCGTGAAGACCACGTCGACCCAATAGTGGTTGCCCTGGTAGCTGTTCGTCGGGAACCCGGTTCCCGAGGTGAACAGGCCGTTGCGACTCAGCTCGTCCGTCGCCGGGGACGACAGCGGCCCCGACGTCACGGTGTAGCCGCCGTAGTAGCCGAAGTTCACCGAGTAGTGGCCGTTGGGCACGGTGTACGAGGCGACGTACGTGGTGCCCGCGGTCACCGCCAGCGGGGTGGCGAAGGTCAGGGTCTGCCAGCCGCTCGCGGTCTCACCCGTGAACGTGCCGGTCTTGAGCGACTGACCGTCGTTGCTCCACACGGTCCCGGTGTGGGTGCCGGTGTTGCCCGCGCCCTTGTAGAACTTCACCCCGGTGATCGACCCGTTCACCGACGGGGTGAACCGGACGCCCATCTCGTACGCGCCGCCGTCGTCCGCCGACTGCACCGTGGGCACCGTCGCCGAGCTGAACAGCGAGCACGGGCAGGTCGGCGTGGTGGTCGTGGTGAACGACCACGTCAGCGGCGCCGCCATCAGGTTGCCGCCGAGGTCGGCCGCCCGCACCGCCACCGTGTACCGGGTCGACGGCGCCAGCGGGGCGGACGGCGTGAACAGCACCGTCTGCTGGTCCGCGGACCTCGTCAGCGCGCCGGAGATCGACGCGCCACCCGGGTCGGTGACCGAGAACTGCGTGTTGGTCAGGTCGACCTTCTCGTCGAACGACGCGGTCACCTGGGTGTTCAGCGGCACGGCGGTCGCGTCGGTCAGCGGGGTGTGACCCGAGCTGACCGGCGGCGTGGTGTCCGCGTTGGGCGTGTAGACCACGTCGACCCAGTAGTTGTTGCCCTGGTAGGACGAGGTCGGGAAGCCGCCGCCCGGCATGAACACGCCGTTCGGCCTGCCGTCGCCGGTCGCGGGCGCGGTCAGCGGGTTCGCGGTGACACCCGTGGCCTGGAAGTAGCCCTGGTCGATCGCGTAGTGCCCGGCCGGCGCGTAGTACGACGCGGTGTAGACCAGACCCGGCGCGACCGTCACCGGCGTGGCGAAGGTCAGCGTCTGCCAGCCGTTCACCGTCTCGCCGGTGAACGTGCCGGTGGCCAGCCGCACGCCGGCGGCGGACCACAGCGAACCGGTGTGCGTGCCGGTGTTGCCCTCACCCTTGTAGAACTTCACGCCGGTGATCTGGCCGCTCTGCGTCGGGCTGAACCGGACGCCCAGCTCGTACGCGCCGCTGTCGTCGGCCGACGTCGTCGTCGGCACGGTCGCCGTGCTGAACAGCGAGCACGGGCACGACGCCGTCGTGGACGTGGTGAACGACCAGGTCGCGGTCGAGGTCATCGAGTTGCCGTTGACGTCGGCCAGCAGCACGCTCGCGGTGTAGCGGGTGTTCGGCTTGAGCGGACCGGTCGGCGTCCACGTCACGGTCTTCTGGTCGCCGGAGAGCGCCACCGTGCCGTAGAGCTTCGCGCCGCCCGGGTCGGACAGCCAGATCTGCGTGGACGCGGGGTCCATCGCCTCGGAGAACCCGAGCGACAGCGAGGAGTTCAGGCCGACGCCCGTCGCGTCCACACCCGGCGAGCGGGTGTTGAGCACGGGCGGCGTCGTGTCGCCGTTGAGGCCGTTGCGGTAGACCACGTCGACCCAGTAGTTCGCCGAGTTGTACGACGCGTTCGGGAAACCGCCGCCCGCGCCGTAGCGGTACAGGCCGTTCGCACCGTCCGTGCCGTTGGACAGCGCCCGGATCGCGCCGTAGCTCGCGCTCTGGCCCTGGAAGTACCCCGGCGTCACCGCGTAGTGCCCGGCGGGCGCGTAGTACGACACCACGTAGGTGGTGTTGGCCTGCACGACCACGGGCGAGCCGAAGGTCAGCGTCTGCCAACCGGACGCGGTCTCACCGGTGAACGTGCCGGTCGCGAGCAGCAGGCCCGAGGAGGACCACAGCGAGCCGGTGTGCGTGCCGGTGTTGCCCGCGCCCTTGTAGAAGCGGACGCCCAGCACCTCGCCCTTGCCGTTGAACCGGACCTTGGTGCCCAGCTCGACGGCGGAGGCGTCGTCCGCGGCGGCCGTCGCCGGCGTCGCGAAGTCGTCCCACACCGAGCACGGGCACGTCGCCGGTCGGGTCGAGCCGGTCTTGAACGTCCAGTTGTAGACCGGGGTCTCGTTGCCCGCGGCGTCCTTGACCTTGACCGACGCGGTGTAGGTGGTGCCGGCCGTGAGCGCCGCGTTCGGGGTGAACTGGGCGGTCTTGTTGTTGCCGGTGACCGAGGTCGTGCCGGCGACCGCGCCGGACGGGCCGGTGAGCGTGAAGACCACGCTGCCCGGGTTGACCGCCTCGTCGTAGGTCGCGCTCAGCGTCGGGGTGAGCCCGATGCTGGCCGCGTTCGCGAGCGGCGAGGTGTTCGCCAGCTCGGGCGCGCGGGTGTCGGGACCGGGGTCCGGCGCCCACAGCACGTCGACCCAGTAGTTGCTGTCCTGCGAGCTGACCGTCGGGAAGCCCGCGCCGGAGCGGAACACGCCGTTCGCGCCGTCGACGCCGGTTTGCAGGCCGGTCAGCGGCTCCAGGTACTTCGAGGAGCGGCTGAAGTACTCGGTGTCGACCGAGAAGTGCCCGGTCGGCGACAGGTAGGACACGACGTAGGTGGTGTTCGCGTCGACCGCGACGGGCACCGGGAACGTCAGGGTCTGCCAGCCGGAGGCGGTCTCGTTCTGGAACGTGCCGGTGGCCAGCTGCTGGCCGGTCGAGGACCACAGCGTGCCGGTGTGCGTGCCGCTGTTGTTGGGGCCCTTGTAGAACTTGATGCCGCGCACGTAGCCCGCGGAGCTGGAGCGCCACTTGACGCCCAGTTCCAGCGCGCTGCCGTCCGAGCTGTCCGGGACCTTCGGCGCCTCGGTGGCCGCGAACAGGCCGCACGGGCAGGTGCGGGCGTTCACGCCGGGCGACGCGGTGGCCGGGGTGGAGAGGTTGAGCGAGTCGTCCACGGCGCGGACGCGCAGCTGCGCGGGCCCGGACCCGGACGGCGTGTAGGTGTAGGTCCACGCGCTCTGGCCCGCCTGCCAGGTGGCCGGGTGCCAGCGCACGCCGCCGTCGGTGGACACCTCGACGCCGGTGACGAGACCGCCGGCGTCGGTGACCGTGCCGGAGAACGTGTAGGGCTGGCCGACCGCGGAGGTGGCCGGGACGTTGGTGTAGTTCACCGTCGGCGCGGTGGTGTCGGTGATGCCGGCGGACTGCACCAGACCGGACTGCAACGTGCTCGCCTGCACGCCCATGTCGGCCAGGAAGTTGATCGTGGCCTGCTTGATCCGCACGTCCGAGGTGGGCGTGTTGGTCTGGAACGCGTGCTCGTCGTCGACGCCCCAGGCCCACTGCACGGTGCCCGCGCCGAAGACCAGCGCGCCGCTGGGCGCCTTGTAGTAGGTGATCGCGTGCGTCGCGGTGTCCGGCGCGTAGTAGTCGCCGTGGTTCTGGAGCACGTACGGGCCGTCGTTCATGACCACGGTGGTGCGCGAGAACTGGCCGACGCCCGCGGGCTGGTACCCGTTGTCCGGCACGGTGTTCCACTCGTAGCCGAGCGTTCCGGGCTGGAAGGTGTAGGTCGAGCCCGCGGTCAGGTTCTGCAACGAGGTGTTGCGCCAGAGTCTGAGCTTGCCGTACGCGGCCGGCACCTGGAGCGAGTCGTCGCGTCGACCGTTGACCATGAAGATGTTGCCCAGCAGGGCGTTCTCCGGCCGACCACCGTCCTGCGGCGGGCTGTAGCGCGGGTCGCGCCACGTGCCGGTCCAGTCGTTGAGTCCGTCGTTCTGGGTGCCCTTGGTCTCCTTGAAGGAGGCGATGGTGCGCCAGTCGGTCTGGGAGGAGTCGATGCTCTTCTCCCACCGGGTCTTCCAG
>NZ_JBFAEO010000072.1:0-35384 GCF_040642015.1 Actinosynnema sp. NPDC020468 | reverse complement strand
TCGTCGGTCCACCAGGCGAACCGGACGTGCTTGGTCATGGTGGGGTTCTTGGCGGCCAGCTGGAGGGCGTTCTCCAGCAGGGTGGCCGAGCCGGAGCCGTTGTCGTTGATGCCGGGGCCGGCCGAGACGCTGTCCAGGTGCGAGCCGAACATGATCGTCTGGTTGGCGTCGCCGCCGGGCCAGTCCGCGATCAGGTTGTTCGACACGTAGGTGCAGCTCGTGCAGCTCTGCTCGGTCACCTGGTAGCCCGCGGCGGTGAGCTTGCCCTTGATGTAGGCCACCGAGTTCGTGTACCCGGTGCTGCCCGCGCGGCGGTTGCCGCCCGCGTTGGTGGCGATCTGGTTGAGCTGCGTCAGGTGTGCCTGTACCGCGGCCACGTCGATGTCGGGCGCGGCGGCAACGGCGGCTTGCGGTGCCGGCGCGGCGGGTGCCACTCCGGCGGACAGCGCGAGCGCCGTTCCGGTCAGGGCGGTCAGAGCCAGCGCGGCAGCCGTTCTGAAGGTCATGGTCCGTACTCCTCGTGTGCAGGGGAGAGTCCGGGTGGTCCGCGCGGGCCCCGCAGGAGGGGCGGTCTGACACGTGGACGTCGCCGAACCCGCGAAGCGTTACATCCGGTCGACGTCCGGGAGTAGGGCTTGGAGTAGGTATCGCGAACGCGGTCCGGCGGCGACACTGTGCGGTTCCCCGCCGGCCGGTCGACCGGCGGTCGGCGCGGTTCGACACCGCGCCGGTTCCGGAATGGCGTGCCGGCGGCCCGATTCGGAATGTCGGCGGAAAGACCACAAAAATGCGGAAATTCCCGGGTGCGGCGGTCCCGGAGCGATCTGGAAGTGCCGGCCCCGGTTACCCGATCGGCGGCTGGACAGGGTCCGGCGGGCTGGGAATGCTGCACGGCATGTCCGCCACACCGGTGATTTCCCGTTGATGTCCGGCTATTCCGACCCGGCCGCCGAGTTGGCCGCCGAATTGAGAGTGCTGCGCCGCGGTCTCGGCGTGCACGAGCCGCGAATGCCGGAGAGGTTGGGCCCCGCCGCGCGCTCCGCGTTCGGCGTCACCACCGCCGACAGCCCCTCGACCGCGCGCGGTCGGGTGACGGCCGCGTTCGACGCCGCCCTGGTGCGGCTGCCCGAGCGGGTGCGCGCGGTGCTGACCGCCGCGTTCAACCTGGAGGGCGTCGCCGAGGGGTACCAGCAGCGGATCCGGGTGCTGGGCGAGGCGGAGGGCGTGGTCGACCGCACCGTGCGGCGGTGGGTGGACGACGGCGTCGACGAGGTGGCCCGGGTGCTCACCACCGAGCAGGGCGCGGGCACCGGTCCCGGCTGGTGGACCGACCACCTCGCGGCGGCGCTGGTCCTCGACCGGCCGCGGGTGGAACTGCTCGAGGTGCGCCGGGTGGTGGCCGCGGTGGACGGCGTCGCCGAACTCGACTTCGCGGTGCACGTGACGGACCTCGACGCGGCGGCCCTGGGCGAGCGGGGCGAGTTCGAGGTGTTCTACGGCGGCTCGGTCCGGGTCCGCGAGGTGGAGTCGACCTCCCGGCTCGGCCTCGCGCTGACCTTGCCGACCGCCCTGCGCAAGGGCGAGTTCCACGAGTTCGCGCTGCTCGCCCGGCTCCCGGAGGGCCACGACCTGAGCCCCCACCTGGTGTTCGTGCCGCGGCACCGGTGCGCGCGGCTCGACCTGCGGGTGCGCTTCCGGGCCGACCGGCGTCCGGTGCTGGTCACCCGGCTGGCCGACGTCTACCAGAGCGACGTCGAGGACCCGGTGGTGCGGTCGGACGAGGTGGAGGTGGACCCGGCGGGCGAGGTCCACGTGGCGTTCACCAACCCGTCCCAGGGCTTGGCCTCCGGGCTGCGGTGGCGGTACGGCGCGGGGTGAGCGGCGTGGCGCGGCGGTCAGTGGGTGTGCATCGTCCGGTCGCGGTGCTCTCGGCTCGGTCGCGGCGCGGGTGGGTCACGTGGCCGTCTCCCGCGCGTCGAGCAGTCGGGCGTGGAAGTCCGCGGCCGCCTCGGACGGGTCGTCCTCCGCCGTCGCCCACCGGTCGAGCAGCCGGCGCAACCGGCCGAGGTCGCGGGCGGCCAGGCCGGTGAGCACGTCGAGGACGGCCGCGCGGGTGGTGTGGTCGTCGTCGGCGACCCGGATCCAGTCGCGCAGCGCCGACTCGGCGAGGTCGCGCACCGGTTCGCAGGCCAGCGCCCGGTTCCACAGCGCGGGCAGCGCGTCGGGCTCGGCGCCGGGATCGGCGAGCAGCACCGGGATCCCCTTGCCGTCGGCCTGACCCGCCGCGTGGGTGAACACGGCCAGCGCCTTCACCGCCGACTCGTCGTCCGGCCCCGCGCTCCAGTCCCGCAGCGCGGCCAGCACCGGCGTCGTCACGCCCGCCTCCAGCAGCGTGGTCGCCCCGACCGACACCGGCGTGAGCGAGGCCCACCCCGGCCTGCGCACCAGCGACCGCAGCACCCGCAGCGCGCGCCCGGGTTCGGCCGCGCCCAGCCTGCCGCCCGCGGCGAGCCCGGCGGTGGACGCGAGGTCGACCGAACCCGGCGGCACGCCACGCCGGTCCGCCCACCGCTGCACGTGCTCCCACACGGCCGTCGCGTGCCCGCCCAGCACGCCCGCGACGTCCAGGCCGAGCGCCGCGCTCTGCCGCAGCGTCGCCGACCGACCGGCCGCCCACGGCAGCAGCACCTCGTGCAGGCCGTGGTCGAAGTCCACCGCCACCAGCACGCCCGCCGCGGCGGCGGCCCGCGCGCGCACCTCCACGTCGGCGTGGTCGGCCAGCCCGGACAACCAGCCCAGCAGGTCCGACCGCACGCCGTCCAACTCGCCCCAGACGCCCGCCAGCACCGCCTCGCGCAGGTCGTCGTGGCGGAACCGGAGCGTGTCCGGCCCGTCCTCGTGCTCGCGCCGCACGATCCACGCCCGCTCGGCGAGCAGCGCCCGGGCGTAGCGGGGACCGCTCAACGAGGTCTCGCCGCCGAGGTCGCGGCACAGCGCCACGGCCGCGTCCACCACCCGCAGGTAGGTCGAGCCCTCCAGCACCGCCGTCGCGGTGACCAGCGCGACCTCCGCCGCGTCCGGGTCGCCCGCCAGCCACTGCGCGACCTGCTCGCGCGGGTCCCGCAGCCGGGCCACCTCGCGCGCCAGGTCCCGGCCGTGCCGCAGCGCGTCCACGACGACCCGGGCGGCCCTGGTCGCGAAGCCGGGGTCGGGTCGCTCGGCCAGCAGTTCGGCCAGTCGGGTCGGCGCGGTCGACCGGGTGAGCTCGGCGTCGGTGAGCCCCGGCACCGCCGAGCGCACCCGGCGGCGCACCACCTCGACCGGGTCGGGCAGCGCCAGGTCCGCCAGCAGGTGCTCCGGGCGGTTCTCGGCGAAGGCGCCGGTGGGCGGTCCGGTCACCACGACCAGGAACCGGCCCGCGTCGCGCAGTACGTCGGCCACCCTGGTCAGCCACGCCTCGTCCGGACCGTGCGCCGAGTGCCCGCGCCGGTCGACCACGAGCAGTCCGCGCCCGCCGGGCGGTGGCCGCCACGAGGGGTCGGACAGCACGGCGGCGGGCAGTTCGACCAGGGTGACCGGCAGTCGCTGGTCCCGCAGCACCTCCACCAACGTGGCGAGCGCGCGGGTCCGCCGACCGGTGCGCGGCGGACCGGCCAGGACTGCGGCGTTGCGCTCGGCCAGCACCCGGACGCCGTCCTCGAAACCCGCCGGGCGCACGTAGTCGCGCAGGTCGGCCAGGTCGGCGACGTCGACCGGCGCGGTGCCGGCGGGACCGGGGGTCGGTGCGACGGGCACCGGCGCGGCGCGGCGGGGGAGACCGTCCTCGGCCGGTCGGCCCAGGGCGGCGGTGATCGTCCGGGCGCGACCGTTGCGGAGGTCGGACGCGTCCTCCAGCAGGCGCGCGATCGCGTCGCCGCGCATCAGGCGGTCGGGCGGGGGATCGCGGTGGTCGGCCGTCGTGCGGTGGGTGGGGGAAACTGTGCTCACTGGTCGTGCACCTTTGCCTCTTGGGCTGCTGCGAAAGGGCCGGAAATTGCCCCCGGACGGGCGATCAAGCCCGAGCGGATTGCATCTTTTCAGACTCGATCGGTGGCTTGACAACCCCTACCGGTAAGTAGCCCAATCGTTTCGCGTTTCTCCTTTTCGGTTGTCCATCCGCTGTCCTTTTCCTGTCCAGTGGACAATGGGAATGGTGGCGCCGGTCGCTACCGCGGGTTTACCGGCGGCGGACCGGTGGCGTGCCGGAAAAGCGCGGGATAAACGCGTGGATGTCGAACGGGCTCAGGCGCCGGCCTGGTGGGCGGCCACCAGGTCGGCCACCGCCTTCGGGATGGTGCGCTCGAAGTCGAGCAGTTTTGCCCACGTCGGGGTCACGGTGATCCGCACCATCGACGGGTAGAGCGCGCGGACGCCCGCCTCCCAGCCGGGGAAGTCCGCCTCCGGCACGAGCTTGCGGCTCGCCTCGACGTACTCCGCCGGCACGCCCCGCACCTCGGTCAGCTCGGCCGTGCCGCGGATCAGCAGCACCTTCGGCGGGTAGCCCTCGGTGTCGATCGTCAGCGACACGGCCGGGTTCGCGGCCAGCGCGGCCACCTTGGCGGACTTCGGCACCGTGCAGACGACCAGTCGGCCGCCGGTCCACAGGAACGCCACCGGCACGACCCGCGGCGTGCCGTCCTTCGCCACGTAGGCCAGTCGGGCCGGGATGGACGAGGTCAGCAGGGTGGTGGAGATCGGGTCGGCCAGGACGTCGGCGACGGTCATCGGGTGCTCCCTGTTCGAGTTCCGCGGGCTTTCGCCGGTGGTACGGAGCCGGGTCGCCCGGTTCGACCTCAGTGGAGTGTGACGCCGGTCACGGGTTGATGCCGCGCAGGGCCAGGGTGAGCAGCCGGTCGGCCTCGTCGGGGTGGCCCTCGGTGGACCGGGAGATCGCGATGGCCAGCGTGATCAGGTCCGCGGCGGTCACCTCGCGGCACACCTCGCCCGCGTCCACGGCCGCGGTGAGCAGCCGGTCGCCGGTGCCCAGGATCAGCCGGTGGCACGACCCGGCGTTGGTGGGCGCGTCCTCGGGGGCGAACGACTCGGCGAGGCCGCGGTTCGCGGCGGCGTGCCGGCCGACTTCGCGCAACCACGCGCGCAACGCCGTGCCGGGTTCGTCGGTCGGCAGGTCGTCGGCGTGCGCGCACAACCGGCCGACGCGCTCGGAGAACACCGCCTCGACCAGATCGCGACGGCCCGCGAAGTGCCGGTGCAGGGTCGCCGAACCGACCCCCGCGCGGCGGGCGATCTCCTCCAGCGACGCGTTCGCGCCCTGCTCGGCCATGGTTTCGCTCGCCGCCGCGACGATGCGCCGACGGTTGCGCTCCGCGTCCGCGCGCATCCGGCCTCCAAACGGGGTGCTCCTTCGGTTAGTGTAGGCCGAGGGAAACGGGGGACCACCCCGTTTGTGGTGACAGGGGGATCGGATGAAGACGTACGTGATCACGGGTGGCACCGACGGCATCGGGGCGGCGGTCGCCCGGGTGCTGGCCGCGCGCGGCGACCGCGTGGTGGTGATCGGCACCGACGCGGCCAAGGGGGAGCGGCTGGTTCGCGAGTCCGCCGGCCTCGTCTCGTTCCTGGAGGCGGACCTCGCGCTCGTCGCGGACACCCGCCGGGTGGCCGGGCTGATCCTGGCCGAGCACCCGGTGGTGGACGGGATCGTGTTGTGCGCCAGGTACTTCCGGCAGAACCGGGCGGTCACGGCCGAGGGCGTCGAGGACAACTTCGCGCTGTTCTACCTCAGCCGCGTGGTGCTGGTCGACGCGCTGCGCGCCGCGCTGCCCGACGGCGCGTCGATCGTCAACGTGGCCGGACCGGGTGGGGACGCGCCGCTCGACTGGGACGACCTCCAGAGCGCGGTCGACTACGACGGCCTGCGGACGATCATCCAGGGCGGCCGGCTCAACGACGTGCACGGCCTGACGTTCGCCCGGCGCAACCCGACCCTGCGCTACGTCCTGTTCCACCCCGGACCGACCGCGACCTCCATGGCGGGCGACTTCGACGCCGCGACGGCGGCTCTCGTGGCGCGGCAGCGGGCGACCGCGAAGCCGGCCTCCGCCGTCGTGCCGCCCGTGCTGGAACTCCTGGACCACCCGCCCGCCCGGCCGCTGAGCGCGTACGGGATGGACGGCGCGATCACCCTGGCGGACTCGGTCGAGGCGGCTGAACGGTTGGCCGCGCTGACCGAGGAGGTGCTGACCGGCCTCGCTCCGAGCCGCGGCTGACCACCGGTCGGCGCGACCCGGAGGGGAGGTCGCGCCGACCGGCATCCCGGACAAGACCTGTCCCGCAAGGGTTGTGCATCATCCACAGTGGAGCGTCCGCGGTGGACTGGCGGGCCGGGTGCACGGGTGAGGCGCTGCGGCGGTCGGTCCGCGCAGGCGCGGGTCGGACCCGGGTCCGCGGGTCGGCGGCGGGACGCGAAGAATCGGGGAGTGCGGTTCAACGTGCTCGGTCCGCTGGAGGTGCGGGCCGCCGACGGGCGCGCGGTGTCGGTCGGCGGGCCGCGACCGCGTGCCGTGCTGGTGATGCTGCTGCTGGAGCCCGGCCGGGTGGTCGGGGTCGAGCGGCTCGTGGTGGGGCAGTACGCCGACGATCCGCCCGCCGACGCGGTCGGGGCGGTGCAGGCCCAGGTGGCGCGGTTGCGGCGGGTGCTGCCGGCCGGGTTGATCGCGTTCACCGGCGGCGGGTACCGGATCGACGTCGACCCGGACGACGTCGACGTGCACGTGTTCGAGCGGCTCGCCGCGCGCGGGCGGGCCGCGGTGGCCGGTGGTCGGCCCGCCGAGGCCGTCGAGACCTTGCGCGCGGCCCTGGCGTTGTGGCGCGGGCCCGCGTTGGTCGACCTGCCGAACGCCGTCGCCGAGGCGGCGCGGTGGGCGGAGTTGCGGTTGACGGCCACCGAGGACCTGGTCGACGCGGAACTGGCGCTGCCCGACGAGGACCCGGTGCCGCGGTTGCGGGCGCTGGTGGCCGAACACCCGTTGCGGGAGCGGTTCCGGGAGCAGTTGCTGCGGGCGCTGCACGCGGCGGGCCGGCCGGCGGAGGCGTTGGCGGAGTTCGAGGACGCGCGGCGGCTGCTCGCGGACGAACTCGGCGCCGACCCCGCGCCCGGGTTGGCCGCCGCGCACCTGGCCGTGCTGCGGTCCGAGCCCGTCGCGCCGGTCCGGCCACCGCTGCCCGCGCGGCTGACGAGCTTCGTCGGCCGGGACGCCGAGTTGCGGCTGCTCGCCGACGCGCGTGACGCCCGGCTGGTCACCGTCGTCGGACCGGGCGGCATGGGCAAGACGCGGCTCGCGGTCGAGTTCGCCCGCCGGGCCGGCCGGGAGGTCTGCTTCGTGGACCTGTCCGGGGTGGTCGCGGGCGACGCCGACGTGACGCGGCCGGTGCTGGCCGCGCTCGGCGTGCGGGAGGCCGGGTTCCGGGCGAACCCGACCGGGCCGGTCGACCGACTGGTCGCGGCGCTGGACCAGGACGTGGTGCTGCTGCTGGACAACTGCGAGCACGTGGTGGCCGAGGTGGCCGGGCTGGTCCGGGTGCTGCTGGACCGGTGCCCGCGGGTGTCCGTGCTGGCGACCAGTCGCGAGCCGCTCGGGTTGACCGGCGAGACGGTGGTGCCGCTGGGTCCGCCCGCCGACCCGGTGCGGTTGTTCGCCGACCGGGCCGCCGCCGCGCGACCCGGCGTCGTGGTCGACCCGGAGGAGGCGGCCGGGATCTGCGCCGCGCTGGACGGGGTGCCGCTGGCGGTGGAATTGGCGGCGGCCCGACTGCGCCAGTTCGACCTCGCCGAGATCGCCCGCCGGCTGGTCGGCGCGGAGCGGTTCCGGCTGCTGTCCAAGGGCGACCGCACGGCCGCCGCCCGGCACCGGACGTTGCGCGCGGTCGTCGGCTGGAGCTGGGACCTGCTGACCCCGGCCGAGCGGGCCGCGGCCGCGCGGTTCTCGGTGTTCGCGGCCGGCGCGCCGGTGGCCGCGGTCGAGGCGGTGTGCGGGTCGGACGACGTGGTCGCGGACCTGGTCGACCGCTCGCTGGTGGTGTTCGCCGACGGCCGCTACCGGATGCTGGACACGATCCGGCTGTTCTGCGCGGAACGGCTGCGCGAGTCCGGCGACGAGCACGCGGCCCGGGCCGCGCACGCCGAGCACCACCTGGCGCTGGCCCGCCGAGCCGACCCGCACCTGCGCGACGCGGAGCAGGTGGAGTGGTTGGCGAGGCTCACCGCGGACCACGACAACCTGATGTCGGCGCTGCGCTGGGCGGTGCGCGAGGACCGGCCGACGGCGATGCGCCTGGTCACGGCGTTGGGCGCGTACTGGTGGCTGAGCGGTCGGCGCGGTGGTGCGGGCGAGGAGGCGGCCGCGCTGCTCACCGACGAGGTGCCCGACGGGCTCGGCGAGGAGTACGTCAGCTGCGTGGTGCACGCCGTGCCGAGGGCGGCCGAGGAGCACTGGCGGCGGGCCGCGGCGGTGCTGGACGAGCTGGGCTGGACCCTGCGCCACCCGTTCGGCGCGGCGCTGTGGGGCATGGCGGCGGGTCCGCCCGACGAGGTGCCCGGCGAGCCCGCGTTCGCGCCCGACCCGTGGAACGCCGCGCTCGGCGCGCTCAGCCGCGGCCTGCTGGAGGTGATGGCGGGCGGCGACGGCGTGCCGCGGCTGCGCGAGGCGCTGGCCGGGTTCCGGGCGTTGGGCGAGCGCTGGGGCACCGCGCAGGCGCTGGACTGGTTGGCGCTGCTGGCGAGTCGGCGTGGCGAGTGGGCCGACGCGCACGCCGCGTGGGCCGAGGCGCTGGCCTGCTACGAGGTGCTGGGAGCACTGGACGAGTGCGCCGAACTGCACTGCCACCGGGGCGAGTCCCTGGTGCGCGAAGGCGATTTCGGTTCCGCCACGAGGGAGTTCACCGCGGCGATCGAGTCGGCGGCCCGCGCCGGCCGGACCGCGCCCGCCGAGGCGAGCCTCGGACTGGGCGAGGTGGCCCGGTTGCGCGGCGACCTCGCCGAGGCCGACGTGCTGCTGCGCCGCGCCCACGCCGCCGCGCTGGTCGAGGGTGGCGCGCGGTGGCTGTCGGCCCGGACCGCGACCGCGCTCGGTCGGCTGGCGCAGGCCCGGCACGACCGCGCCGCCGCGGCGTCCTGGCACACCGAGGCGGTCGAGTGCGTGCGCACCGCCGCCCTGGCCGCGGAACTGGCGTCGGCGCTGGAGGGGTTGGCCGGCGTGGCGGTGCTCGACTCCGACGGTGTCCGGGCCGCGCACCTGCTGGGCACCGCGGTCGCGCTGCGCGGCGCGCCGATCGCCGGTGATCCGGACGTGGTCAGGACGGCCGCGGCGGCGACCGCCCTGACCCCCGATTACGCCGCCGTGCACGCCGCCGCGGCGGCGCGGTCCACCGAGGACGCCCTGGCGACCTGACGGAGCACGGTCAGCAGCTCAGGCTTCCGGCGCGCAGCGCGTGGCCGCCGTCGTTCGAGTCGTCGGCCCACAGCACGGTCTTGAGCGAGCCCACGCACGTCGGTGCGATCGCGAAGCCCTCGTTGTTGTAGTCCGGCAACCCGGTCGGACGGGCGTACACCTGGGTCGCGGTGAGCGCGCCCGCGGCCGAGATGTCGAGGGTCGCGGTGCGGCCCTGGCACGTGTCGTCGCACGCCGCCCACAGGTGGCCGGTCGCCGGGTCGAACTCCAGGTCCATGACGCCCGCGAAGCCGCTCGCCGCGGTGGCGACCCTGGTGTAACCGCCGCCGGACTGGGTCAGCGCGTAGAC
This sequence comes from Actinosynnema sp. NPDC020468, assembly GCF_040642015.1. Taxonomy (NCBI): domain Bacteria; kingdom Bacillati; phylum Actinomycetota; class Actinomycetes; order Pseudonocardiales; family Pseudonocardiaceae; genus Actinosynnema; species Actinosynnema sp. NPDC020468. Next base: position 25,586 of record NZ_JBFAEO010000072.1, on the reverse strand, counting down.
GTACACGCCGCCGCCCGCCTCCAGGCCCACGACGTACAGCCCGGTGCCATGGTTGGGGTAGGAGGCCGGGGTGTAGGCCGCGCCGGTGTGCTGGTCGCGGAAGCCGTGCGCGGTCAGGTAGCTGTCCGGGATCCAGGAGATCGCCTCGAGGCCGCTGTTCGCGGCGACCGACGGCAGGTCCGCGGTGAGGTTCCACTCGCCGGTCGCGTTCAGCGTGGTCGCGGTGGACGCCGGGTCGTAGCGCAGCACCTTCAACGCGCTGGTGCCGCTGACGTTGTTGTCCCGCTCGGTCGAGACGAACAGGCCGTCCGGGGTCGCGACGACGCCCTCGGCGTCCGGGTCGCCCGAGCCGTTCGCGTAGCGCAGCGCCTTGCCCGAGGCCCACGCGCCGGTGTCCGGCTGCCACGTCGAGCCGTTGGGCACCAGGCGGTAGAGCGTGCCGGGACCGTTCTTCACCGCCCACACCACCGACGTGCCGCCGTAGGACAGGCCGCTGAGGTTGGTGCCGAAGACGTTCGACCCGTCGGCCGTGGTCGTGGTGGCCGGACCGGGCCAGGGCGACTCCGGCGTGCCGCCGCCGGGGCAGGCGTTCGCGGCGCCCTTGGTCGGCGCGGTCGTGGTGGTGAAGGAGCCCGTGCCGTCGGCGCACCGGCCGTAGGTGGTCGAGGCGTGGGAGGTCCAGCTGTAGGAGTCCTGGAGCGTGCCGCCCTGGAACAGCCGCGCGGAGTCGGCGCTGCCGAGCCCGAACGACGGGTCGACGTCGAGCGCGAGGTGGCCGCCGGCCGCGATCGTCGTGCCGGACGGGATGGTGAAGGTGTGCGAGTTGTCGTCGTCCTTGACGACCCAGCCGCCGACGGCCGCCGCGGTGGCGCCGGTGTTGACCAGTTCGACCCAGTCGCCCGGCGTGCCGCCGCTGGACTCGACCTCGTTGATCCGCACGGTCGACGCGGCGAGCGCGGTCGGACCGGCCCAGGTGAGGGTCGCGACGGACAGGACGGCCACGAGTGCTGCTCTGCCTAACCGGTGAGTGCGCAACGGTGCTCCCTTTCGCTCCGGAGTACTGCGCGTTCAGCGTCCGGCACCCCGGCGACGTCCGTTTGAACGGCAGGTCGACGGCAGCCGTTGCCGGCGTGGCCGTCGGCGTCGCCCGGCGGGTGCTGTGCGCATGCGGGTGACGGTCGGTGACCCCGTCCGCTCAATGTCACACGACGGTGCAGAGGCATTCATTCGGTCGGGGAGCGACCGGGATGCGGACCGTGCGAATGATCCGCGCGAGAAAAGGGAGAGTGCCTCCGCGTCCGCGGTGTGCGGAATGCGTGCCGCGCGCCGGTCGTCGGATACGTCGGCTAGCGCTGTTCGAATACCGGAACGTCCGCGGTGCCCGTTGTGGTGGTAGCGTCGAGTCGGGTCGGAGGGTATTCCGGGTAATCGGGGAATGCATTCCGCGATCGGTTCAGGAACCCGCTTGGCGGAGGCGGTGCCGGGTGCGCTGCTCGAGCAGTTCGGTCACCTCGAACCAGGCCTTGGCGCTGTCCCGGGCGAGTTCGGTGACCACGGCGAGGCAGTGCTCCGGCACGTTGTCGACCACCCGTCGCCAGTCCGGGACGCCGGTCGGCTGCGCCTCCAGCAGGCGCAGCAGGTGGCGTCCGGTCTCGCTGAGCCGGAGGGAGGGGTCGTGCCGGAGGATGCCGAGCGCGCTCGCCCGGTCGGTGACGGTGAACCGGGGCGCGATGCCGCCCGCCGCGCCGCGCCGCCTGCGCACCGCGCCGGACTTCGGCTCGACGGGCGCCTCGCCGTCGGGGTGCTGGTTGCCCGGCACCAGGTCCTGGCCCGCGAGCAGCCGGGCCCGCACGTCCATGACGGTCGACGGCGCGAGCCCGACGGCGGTGGCGATCTGGCGCAGCGATGCGTCCGGGTTGCAGGTCATCAGCTCACCGGCCAGCCGTCGGCTCGCCGCGGTGCTGACCGGCCTGATCCGCCCGTCGCGGCCGATCCTGGTCGGCGAGCCGGTGTCGGCGGCCGAGCGCAGCCGGATCGCGGCCACGGTCTTGGGCGACAGGCCCACGGTCGAGGCGATCGCGCGGTCGGACCACCGGGGGTGCGAGCCGACGATCCGGGTCGCCGCGCGCACCCGGTCCTTGAGCGTCAGCGGCAGCCCGTGCCCGACGTTGGCCTGCACGGACACCACGAACGCGTCGTCGGCGTCGCCCTGGTAGAGCCGGGCCTCGATCTGCGCCGCGCCGCGCAGCACCGCCGCCTTCACCCGGTGCATGCCGTCGATCACCCGCATCGTCTCCTGGTGCACGATGATCGGCGGCAGGTCGGCGCCGGACTCGGCGATCAGCTGGACGTGCTCGGTGCTCTCGCCGTCGGACCGGGGCGAGTTGCCGGGGTGCAGCACCTTGATCGGAATGGTGACGACGGGACATCTGCCCAACTGGCGGTCCAGCCAGGAAAGCGGTGCTTGTGCCTCTTCGTGATCGGTGAGCGAACCGCGTTCTTCCCTCATTGATCATCCCCCTTGCGGCGCGTCCTCGTACGCTACATTAGGCGCGGTGGGAAGTCTCCCCACCGGCTCGGCGGATATCCGCCCGCGCGCTCCGGCGGGGCGTCCGATCATTGGTCCGGTCCGCCGATGTCCAACCGGGGAAAACACCCGGTCGAACGCAACCGTTTCCCGCTGTCCCGATCGGGCGGAATCGGTCCATTGTGTGGGGCGAAACCTGTTCGGCCGATGTTCCCGAGTCGTCTTCGCGTAATGTCCGACCGCAATCCGCCGCAGTGCCTGGGGGTCTCGTGCGCACCATCGGGTTGGCCGTCGCGCTCGACCTCGCGGTGGTCGGTCTCGGCCCGCGAGGGCTGTCCGTGCTCGAACGCCTGTGCGCCAACGCGCCGGGCACCGGGCGCGCGCTGACCGTCCACCTGGTCGACCCGCACCTGGCCGACGGCGGCCAGGTCTGGCGCCGGACCCAGCGGCCGGAACTGCTGATGAACACGGTCGCGTGCCAGGTCGGCGTGTTCCCCGACGACAGCGTGGACTGCGACGGCCCGGTGGTGACTGGGCCGAGCTTGTACGAGTGGGCGAGGTCGACCGCGACCGGGCTGGTCGACCTGCCGGCCCGGGCCCGCGCCGAAGCCCGCGCGCTGGGCCCGAACGCGTACTCCACGCGGTCGCTCTACGGCCACTACCTGCGGTGGACGCTGGAGCACCTGGTGCGCGCGGCGCCTCCCGGGGTGCGCGTCGTGCGGCACGCCTCCCAGGCGGTCGACCTGCGCGACGAGCCGGGCGGCGCCCAGCGGATCGCGCTGCGGGACGGCACGGTGCTGACCGGGTTGCACGCGGTCGTGCTGGCGCAGGGGCACCTGCCGCACGAGCCGGGCGCGGACGAGGTCGCGTCGCTCCGGTTCGCCGAGCGGCACGGGCTGCACCACGTGCCGCCGGGCAACCCCGCCGAGGCCGACCTGGACCCGATCGGGCCGGGGGAGACGGTGGTGCTGCGCGGGATGGGCCTGAACTTCTTCGACCACCTGGCGCTGCTGACCGAGGGCCGCGGCGGTCGGTTCGAGCGGGACCGGGCGGGTCGGGTGGTGTACCGGCCCTCCGGCCGGGAGCCGAGGCTGGTGGCCGGGTCCCGGCGCGGCGTGCCCTACCGGTCGCGCGGCGAGAACCAGAAGGGCGCGTTCGGCAGGCACGAGCCGCTGTTCCTGACCCCGTACGTGGTCCGGCGGCTGCGCACCGCGGCCGACCTCGGCTCGCCGGTCGACTTCCGCCGCGACGTGTGGCCGTTGATCGACCTGGAGGTGCGCGCGGTCTACTACGCGGCGCTGGTCCGGGACGAGGCGTTCACCCCGGCGTTCGTCGCGGCGGCCCGACCGCGCCGGCCGCAGGACCCGTTCGACGTCCGGGAGAGCGCGGCGCAGCGGGAACTGCTGACCGCGTACGGCGTCGACCGCGCGCTGTGGTGGGACTGGCGGCGGATCGACACGCCGTACCCGCCGGAGGCGCTGGTGTCGACCGGGGCGTTCCGCCGCTGGCTGCGGGCCGAGGTGGCCGACGACGTCCGGGAAGCCAGGCGCGGCAACGTGGACAGCCCGGTCAAGGCGGTGCTGGACGTCCTGCGCGACGTGCGCAACGAGGTGCGGCAGGTGGTCGACCACGGCGGGTTGTCCGGCGACTCGTACCGCGACGACCTCCAGCGCTGGTACACCCCGCTCAACGCCTACCTGTCGATCGGGCCGCCCGCCGACCGGGTCGAGCAGTTGGCGGCGCTGCTGGACAGCGGGGTGCTGGAGGTGCTCGGGCCGCGACTGGAGGTGGCGCGCGCGCCGGGCGGCCGGTTCGTCGCGCGGTCGGCGGCGATCCCGGACGTCGAGGTCGAGGCGACCGCGCTGGTCGAGGCGCGGCTGCCGGAGGTCGACCTGCACCGCACGACGGATCCGCTGGTGCGCAACCTGCTGGCCCGCGGCGAGTGCCGGGCGCACCGCATCCCGGTGCGCGGCGGCGGGTGCTACACGACCGGCGGGATGGCCGTCGGCCGGCGCCCGTACCGCCTGCTGGACGCCGCCGACCGCCCGCACCCGAGGCGGTTCGCGTTCGGCGTGCCGACCGAGACGGTGCACTGGGTCACCGCGGCGGGCATCCGGCCCGGGGTGAACTCGGTGATCCTCGGCGACGCGGACGCGGTCGCCCGCGCCTCGATCCGGGCGGCGGCGGACGCGGTGGTGGACGTGCCGGCGGCGAGGGTGGCGACGTGACGAGGGCTGGACGTGATCCCGATGGGGAGGGGTGCGCGATGAGCGCGGTGACCTTGGTGGCGGTCGGCGACGTGCTGGTGAACCGGGAGGACCCGGAGAGCGCGCTGTCCGGGGTGCGGCCGCTGCTGGAGGCGGCCGACCTCGCGTTCGGGAACTTCGAGGGGGTGTTCACCGACCGCCACCCGGCGGTGCCCGGCGCGGCGTCGTCCTCGTTGAGCGGCGTCCGCAACGCGCGCGGGCTCGCCGGGTTGGACGTGGTGTCGCTGGCGAACAACCACACCATGGACGCGGGTCGGCTCGGGCTCGTGGACACGGTGGAGGCGTTGGCACCGCTGGGGATCGCCTCGACCGGTGCCGGCGCGACGCTCGCCGACGCGCTGCGGCCCGCCGTCTTGGAGCGGCACGGGGTTCGGGTCGCCGTGGTGGCCGCGACGGCCGTGCTCCAGCACGGCGCGGAGGCGCGGGTCGGCGCGCCCGGGGTGGCGCCGCTGCGGGCCGACGACTGCTACGTGCCGGCGTACCCGGGCGGGTGCGCGCCGGGGTTGGCGCCGCGCGTGCTGTCGGTGCTGAACGAGGGCGACTGGGACGCGCTGGCGGCGGCCGTGGGTCGGGCGCGGGAGGAGGCCGACGTCGTGGTGGCCAGCGTGCACTGGGGCGACCACACGCGGCCGTGGGTGCTCACCGACCACGAGCGGTTGTGCGGCGAACTGCTGGTCGAGGCCGGTGCGCACCTCGTGCTCGGGCACCACCAGCACCTGCTGCGCGGCGTCGAGGTGATCGCGGGCGCGCCGGTGTTCTTCGGGCTGGGGCACGTCGTGTTCGACTTCCCGGGCTACACCGACGAACTGGCGACCTTCGGCGTGCGGGTCGCGGAGCTCGGCGCGGAGCGGTTGGCCGCGATGTTCGGCGAGTACGGCATCTACCCGCGTCCGGAGCAGCCGGACTTCCCGTTCCCGCCGATCGCCCGGCACACCGGCGTCGCGGTGGTCGAGCTGTCCGCGTCCGGGGTCGGGCGGTTCGGGTTCGTGCCGTGCCTGATCGACGGCCGGGGTGTCGCGCGACCGGTGGGTCGGGACACTCCACAGTGGACTGATGAGGTGCGGTTCCTGGGGCAGGCGCAGGAAAATCCCGGATTGGCGACCGGGGTCGCGGACTCCGGCTGGGTGTTCGCGGGTCACGACGTGCTGGAGTTCACCGGCCCGGCGGCGTGACCGGCTCTAGCGGGAACCGCTCGCGGACCGCGTCGATCTGCGCGTCCCGGGACACCGGGCCGCCGAAGCGCCTGCGGTCGTACGGGGTGAACGGGAGCTCCAGCACGTCCAGCTCGTCCACCAGCGCGTGCAGGTCCGCGAGCCAGCGCGGCGAGTCCGGCGCGGCGGCGGCCAGGGCGGCGTCGATCGCGGCGCCGAGTTCGTTCTTGCGCGCCATCCTCTCCGGCGTCAGCTCGCGCAGGCAGACGTACTGGCCGCTGAGGTACCCCGACCACTCGTCCGCGGCCTGCTCGGCGGAACGCCACCGCTGCCGGCCGAACCAGCCCGGCAGCGCGTCGAGCCCGCCCGCCGCGTCGGCCAGCTCGAACAGCTCCGGCCACACCATCTCGGTGCCGTCGGACCGCAGGTAGCTCGGCAGCGGCAGCTGACCGTCGAGCATCCGGCGGCGCACCTCGTCCGGGTCGACGCCGCGCCGCGCGGACACCTCCGCCAGCGGCGCGTAGTACTCGTCCACGTACGCGTCGTCCTCGGCCGTCATCGGGTGCGAGCCGTTGAGGTCGAGGTAGCGGCGGACCACCGCGGACTTGAGCGTGTCGGTCATGTCGGTTCTCCCTGTGCGTTCGGACCGCGTCGTGGGGTGCTCACCGGGTCGGCGCGCGCTCGGCCAGCAGCGGGTCGAGGAGTTCGGCGAAGTGGGCGAGCCCGCCCCGCCAGGTCTCCCGGTCCTCGAGGTCGACGCCCAGCGCCGCGAGCTGCTCGGTCGGACCGGCCGTGCCGCCGCGCGCGAGGAGGTCGAGGAACGGGCCCCGGAAGCCGTCCGGGTCGCGCCGGTACCGGGCGTGGAAGTCGAGCCCGAGCAATCGGGCGAAGGTGTAGGTGTAGCTGTAGAAACGCTCGTGCGTCACGTGCGGGACGAGCGCCCAGTGCAGACCCCACCGGGTGGACATCGCCACGTCGGGACCGTAGAACTCCCGACCGCACTCGGTCCACAGCGCCCGGATCCGCGGGTCGGTCAGCGCGCCGCCCTCGGCCCGGGCCCGGTGCGCGCGGGTTTCGAACCGGGTCAGGAACGCGCTCATGAAGATCGCGTCGATCGCGTTGTCCACCCGCTTGGCCGCGAGCAGCTCCCGGGTGTCCCGGTCGGGCTCGTGCTCGATCAGCCAGTCCTGCACCAGCAGTTCGGTGAACGCGGGCGCGATCTCGTTGAGCGCCAACGGCGCGTCGAAGGTCAACCCGTTGCGGCCGCGGCCGGCGAGCGTGAACTGCAAGGCGTGGCCCATTTCGTGCGCGAGGCTCACCACGTCCTCGACGGTGCCGAAGTACGACAGCACGATCCGCGGCGGCCGGCCCGGACCGAGGCTGCGGCACGACGCGCCGGGTTGCTTGCCCTCGCGGGGTTCCGCGTCGACGTGGCCGCCGTCGACCAGGTCCCGGACCATCCGGCCGGCCTCGGGCGACACACCCTCGAAGGCCTCGGTGACGGCGCGGACCGCGACCGGGAACGGCAGGTGCGGACCTCGGCCGATCGGCGCGCGCATGTGCGCGTAGCCGAGCCGGTCGAGGCCGAGCAGGCGTGCCTTGTGCGCGAACCACCGTTGCGGCAGCGCGTAGTTCTCCTCGACGGCGGCGAGCATCGCGTCCACGGCGGTCGACGGCAGCTCGTTGGTCAGGTCCCGCTCGGCGCGCGGGTGCGGCAGCCCGCGCACCTCGTCGATCGCGAGCCGGTCGGCCACCAGGCTGTCCAGGCACTGGCTCAGCACCGGCGCCATCGGCTCCAGCGCCGCGTAGATCGCCTCCAGGCAGGCCTCGCGCCGTGCGGGCGCGCCGACCTCCAGTTCGCTGCGCGCCTCCTCCATGGAGATCGCGCCGCCGTCCACGACCGGCCGCAGCCCGCCCATCACCCGGTAGTACAGCTCGACCCACGCGGAGCCGGCGGTCGCCTCCCGGGCCGCGAGCGCCGTTTCCGCCTCCGCGCCCAGGGTGTACGGGGCCAGGCTGCGCACGCTCGTCAGGTAGTGCCGGTACGGGGCCAGTTCCGGCGCGTCGAGCAGCACCGCCGCGGTGTCGTCCGGCAGCGCGAGCCAGTCGCCCTCGACCACCTGGAGCACCTCGTCCATCGCCTCGACCGCGGTGGCGGCCAGCAGCCGAAGGTCGCGCAGCTCGGCCGAGTTCTGGTCGCCTGCCAGCGCGACGGCCTGGTGCCCGTCCCGGAACAGGGCCGCGGCGCGCAGGTCGGCGATCTCGTCCAGCGCGGCGGCGACGGCCGCGGCGGGCCGGGTGAACAGCGTGCCCTCGTGCCGCGCGGCCAGCACGCCGCTCTCGGCGATCAGGGCCGCGCACTCGGCGCGCGGGTCGGCGTCGTCGCGGTCGGTCGACATGGCCTGCTCCCAGCTGTAGTCCTACTCGGGCGGGACGGGTTCCGGCGCGGCGGTGCGCAGCGGGCTCGCCAGCGCGACGACGCCGACCCCGATCTGCACCGCGGCGGACAGCGTGATCACCGGCCAGAACGCGCCGGTCGCGGACAGCAGCGCGCCGCCGACGACGGGCGCGAACGGCACCGGGCCGAACGCGATCAGCCGGGTCAGCACCACGACCCGGCCGAGGAGGTGCTCCGGCACGAGTTGGTGGCGCAGGGTGAAGAAGGTGACGATGAAGACCGTGGTCGCGCCGCCGACCAGCACCCAGGTCGCGGCGATCGTCGGCAGCGCGGTGAGCACCAGCAGCAGCGCGGTCGCGGCGCCGGCGGTGATCGTCGCGGCGATGATCAGCCTGCCCGGCGTGGTCAGCCGGAGCAGCCGCGGTGTCACCAAGGCGCCGAGCAGCGAGCCGGTGCCCAGCGCCGCGAAGACCACGCCGACGGTCGCCACCGGCTGGTCGCGGAACCGCACCAGGTAGGTGATCATGTTGGCCTCGATCATGAACAGGCCGAACCCGCTGCCCGCGGCCACGATCGCGCCCCACAGCAGCGGCGGGTGCGTGCGCACGAAGGCGACGGCGGTCCGCAGGTCGCCGACGAACGACGAGGCCTCGCGGTGCGGGCGGGCCGTGCGGGTGCGGGCGATCAGCGCGACGGCCAGCGCGGACAGCCCGAACGACACCGCGTCCAGGCTCAGCGCCCACCGCGCGCCCAGCGCCGCGACGGCCGCCGCGCCCAGCAGCGGGCCGGCCAGGTCGAGCGTGCCCTGCCCGGCCTGCATCCGGGAGTTCGCCCAGCCGAGCCGGTCGGCGGGCACGGTCGCGGGCAGCAGACCCTGGAACGTGGCCTGGTAGAGCGGCGTGATCGAGGACAGCACGAAGGCGGCCGGGTAGATCAGCCACAGGTGGTACTCGCCGAACCAGGCGAGCACCGCGAGGAGCCCGATCACCCCGGCGGCGGCCAGGTCGGCCCGGATCAGCAACAGCCGCCGGTCGTAGCGGTCCGACAGCACGCCGCCGATCGGCGCGAAGAGCAGGTACGGGACGTACTCGAGGCTGTAGACCACCGCGGTCTGCACCGCCGAGCCGGTCAGCTGGAGGACGAGCAGCGGCAGGGCCAGCTTGTAGAGCCAGTCCCCGGCCGTGGACACGAGGAAGGCGCCGAACAGCAGGCGGTAGTCCCGGAGTGATCGGGTTCGCGGAGTGCTGTCCGACGCCTGTTCTCCGATCGGGGTCACGGCGCCGAGACTAGTGCCGCCCGGTCGCCGCAGACAGGGCAATCCGGCCGACGTTCCCATTGTTCAGCCTGGTGGGTGGACATGTCCTCGAATCGCGTTTCCATCAACCGTCCGGCCGCGATGGGCTCGACTATCCGGGTGACGTGGCGGACGAACTCGGTGACCATCAGCGAGTTCAACACCGACACCAACGGGCCGAACGCGGCGAGGTCCGGACCGACACCGGTGTTGCCCTCGTGCCGTTCTTCCATTTGCGCGCGCAGCGACCGGGTGGTCTCGTCGTCCGCGTTGGAAAGGCGCCAGCACTCGAGGCAACCGGTGACGCCCGGTTGGATCAGGTAGATGATGGAGCGCTGGAGTTCCACCCCGCCGCCGATGAACGGCACCCCGGCCCGCACGCACGCGTCGTTGACCCAGCGGATCACGTGCATCTTCGGCCGGTCGACGGCGCAGAACACGAAATCCCGGTCGGCGACGATGTCGTCGAGGTCCGCCGGCGCGGACAGCTTCCGCTCGACGCCCTCGATCCGCGCGCCCGGGTAGTACTCCTGGAGCCGACCCAGCGCGGCCTCGACCTTGCGTTCGCCGATGACCGCCTCGGAGTAGAGGATCTGCCGGTTGAGGTTCGACAGCTCGACCTTGTCGAAGTCGAGCACCCGCAGGTCCTGCACGCCCGCGCCGAGCAGGCTCAGCGACACGTACGAGCCGACGCCGCCCAGGCCCAGCAGCAGCACGCGGCAGTCCCGGATCTGCTCCTGCGCGGCGTACTTGGCGGTGGACAGGTCGGCGTAGGTCTCGAAGAAGCCGATGTTGCGCTTGAAGCGCTCCAGGTCGTACCTGGTCAGCGTGGTGGTCGCGGCGGCGTCCTCGAGCAGGCCCGCCTCGTCCAGCTGCGTGATGGCCTCCGGCACGTCGAACCCCGAGTCCGGCAGCTGCTCGTGGAACGCCCGGTCGACCTCGGCCACCGTCCGGCTGCCGTCCAGCAGGGCGAGCAGCGGTCGGACCTCCCGGTCCGGGTCCTCGATCTCCAGCATCGACCCGCTCCGCTGCACCAAGACCGAATCGTTGACGACGTAGGCCGGATTGGTGATCTTCAATAGCGGTCTCGGTGTCATCTTCGCCCACTCCAATCGGATATTCCGGATGACCCGCTCGGTACGCCGGTAAATGCCGCGGCCTGCCCCGCGGGGCTTCGCGCGCCCACGGGGCAGACCGCATCAGGATTAGCTGGGAACGCCCAAGCCCGCCACGCTGGAGCTGTGCTTCTTAATGCGCATGCTGGTCACCTCCCCCATATTGCTGAAGTGATTCTGCGGTGCGATCCCGAGGCTAGGTCCGCTGCGCGAAGCGTGTCAACAGAATCGAACGGGCGTTCGTCGGCGTGTTCGGGGAAATGGCTCCGAATAATTTTCGCGGTCGCGTGCGCGAACCACCGGTCGGCGCGTGGACGACGACCGGCGTCCGTTCGGACCCTGGCCGGCGCGCGCCGCCCGGTTCCTGTTCGAACACCGGCGGTCCGGCGTCGGTCGCTTGTCGGCGGACTGTCGGCGGGTTGTCGGCGCGGCCGGTGATCGTGGTCGGCATGACTTCCACCGCGCTCGTCTCCGGCGCCGGCGTCGCCGGTCCCTCGCTCGCCCACTGGCTGCACCGGATGGGGTGGGCCGTCACCGTCGTGGAGAAGGCCGGCGCACCGCGGCCGGGTGGTCAGGCCGTCGACTTCAAGGGCGCCACCCACCGCGCGGTCCTGGAGCGGATGGGCCTGCTGGCCGACGTCCGCGCCCGCCAGACCGGCGGGGTGGACCAGGTCGTGGTCGACGCGCGTGGCCGGCGGCTGACCGTGATCCCGGGCGAGTTCACCGGCGGCGAGATCGAGATCCGGCGCGGCGACCTGGCCGCGTTGCTGCACGAGCGGACGCGCGAGCACTGCGAGTACGTGTTCGGGGACGGGATCACCTCGTTGGACGACACCCCGGACGGGGTGCACGTGACGTTCGAACGGGCCGCGCCGCGCACCTTCGACCTGGTGGTCGGCGCGGACGGGATCCACTCGGCGGTGCGCCGGCTCGCGTTCGGCCCGGAGCGCGACTTCGTGCGCCACCTCGGGCACTACTACGCGCTGGTGGACCTGGGTGAGCAGGGCGAGCCGACGCTGTACAACGAGCCGGGCCGGATGGTCGCGGTCGGCGGCCACAAGGCGCCCGCGTTCTTCGTGTTCGCCTCCGCCGAGTTGACCTACGACCGGTACGACGCGGACAGTCAGAAGCGGATCCTGCTCGACGCCTACCGCGGCGGCGGGTGGCGGATCCCGGAGCTGATGGACCAGGTCCCCGCGGCCCGCTCGATCCACCTCGACTCGATCAGCCGGGCGCACGTCGACCGCTACAGCACCGGCCGGGTCGTGCTGCTGGGCGACGCGGCCTACGGCAACACCCTGGGCGGCTTCGGTTCGGGCCTCGCGGTGGTGGGCGCCTACGTCCTGGCCGCCGAACTCGCCCGGTCCACCGACCACGCGTCGGCGTTCCACCGCTACGAAACCCTGATGCGGCCCTACGCCCGAATCGCCCGCAACGCCAACGCCGGCCCGTTCCTCGCGCCACCGAGCAGGTTCCGGATGTCCTTGCGCAACAAGATGTTCAACTCACCGTTCCTGCTGCGCGCGATGCTGAGGCTCACCGACCGCCTGGCCACCGACATCGACCTGCCCGACCACCCCCTGCATCCGGCCGCCTGACCACCCACCCGACCTTCGGCGCGTCGGATCCACTCACGCCGCCCGGAAAGGCGCTCACCGCAGTGAGTCCACGACCTCCAGGACGAACTCGCCCACCGCGGGCAGGGGTGGCAGGGGCGCGGTGCGGTCGCCCAGTCGGTCGGCGATGGCGGCGTTGATCATCGGGGCTCGGTGGGGGAAGGTGGTGAGGCCGTGGCGGCCCGCGTCCTCTTTGGACACCACCTCGCCCGTGGTGATCGTGCGGTGCAGGCGCAGTGGGCCCAGGATTCCCCACACGGGGTTGTGGCGGAGAGTGCCTCGGGCGGCGCGTTCGCCCCACGGGCGCCAGTAGCGCTCCAGGTTCTCCCGGTTCCACGCCACAAGGGTGTCCGGTTCGGGGTTCAGGCCCAGGGTGTCCGGTTCCGGTCCCCGCACGGCGATGCCGTGCTCGGCGAAGGTCTTCCAGTCCACGGGGTTCACCGCGAAGGCCTCGCCGCGGCGGAACGTGCGGCCGGAGTGCGAGGCGATCGGGCGCAGCCTGGTCACGGGGGTGCGCAGGTCGTCCTGGTGGAGGTAGACGCCGTTCATCGTGCCGGGGATCGCGCGGTCGCGGGTGCGCAGGGCCGAGCCGACCGCGCCGAGGTTGCCCAGCCCGTGCAGGAGTCTCAGGCGTGTGCTGCCCGGGTCGTGGGTCAGCACGGCGACGAAGTCGATGTCGCTGCGCCCCGGCCGCCACGCGCCGAGCGCGGCGGAGCCGACCAGGTAGAAGCCGGTGACGGCGCGGGGGAGGAGGCGGTCGGCGAGGGACACGAACTGCTCGACGGTGCGCTGCACGCCCACCAGTGTGCCGGCCCGCCGACCCCGACCGCGTCAGACCCTCGTGAACGCCGCCCGGAAGTCCTTCGGCACCAACAGGTTGTGGAACTCGGGCGGGCAGTCGGACGCGCCCGGCGCGGTCACGCGGTAGTGCCTGGTCAGCCAGAACGCGGCCAGCACGAGCTGGATCAGGCCCAGCTGCGTGCCGACGCACACCCTCGGCCCCGCGCCGAACGGCAGGTAGGAGTGCTTGCGCGGGGTGGAGCCGTCGAGCCAGCGGTCGGGGTCCGGCTCGTCCGCGGCCGACCACCACCGGGCGTCGCGCTGCACCAGGAACGGGCTGAACATCACCTGGTCGCCCGGCGTCAGGTGCCACCCGCCGAGCGTCGTCGGCACGAGCGCCGTGCGTCCCATCAGCCAGGTCGGCGGCCACAGCCGCAGGACCTCCTTGACCACGGCCTCGGTCTGCGGCAGCGCCGACAGCGGCGGCTCGTCCGCACCGTCCCAGGTGGACGATTCCGCCGCCACGCGGTCCCACAGGTCCGGTCGGCAGGCCAGGGTCCAGATCGTCCACGTCATCGACGCCGCCGGCACCCCGTACGCGGCCAGCAGGATGCCCCGGATCAGGCGCTGCACCTGGAGTTCGCTCAGCTCGGGGTCGCGCGCGGCGAGCAGGACGTCCAGCAGGTCGCGGGGTTCGGCCGCGGCGGGCGCGGAACGCCGGCGGTGGATTCGGGCGGTGATCGCGTCCAACGTCGCCTGCCTGGCCCGGCGGAAGCGCGTGATCCGCCGGGTGGGCAGCCACGCCGGGAACAGCTGCGAACTGCCCGACAGCGGTTCGATCGCCTCGGCGTTCTCGGCGACGACCTCGGGCACGCCGTCGGCGTCCTCACCGAGGCAGAAGTCCGCCGCCGCGCGGCCGGAGAACCGCATCATCAGGCCGAGCACGTCGGCCGGCCGCCCCGCGGACTCGTCCAGCGTGCGCTCGAACAGCGCGCGCAGCCGAGCCGTGTGCGCCGTCGCCGCGGCCCGGTTCAGGCCGCGCCACCCGGAGCGCCGGGCGGTCATCCAGGTTTGCGCGTCCTGCGCGCTGCGCCCGGCGTCGAACCGGGTGGCCACGGCCGTGCTGGCGCTGGAGAAGTCGCTGTTGGTCCTGGTGAACAGCTCGTGCACGAGGTCAGGATCGCGAACGACGATCGTGTGCTCGTCGAAGGAGAACACGTCGCCGAACTCGTCGTGGCACCGCCGGAGGAAACCCATCCGGTCGCGGTCGTAGTCGAGCGTGTTGCCCACCAGCCGCCGCCCCCTGGGGCCTGGCGGTCGAATCGCCGTGCTGGTCAAGAGTTCCCCCCGGACTCCGGTGCGCCCGGGGGGCGGGCGACGCGGCCCGCCCCCCGGCGATCACTCAGTTGGCGATGTCCCAGTAGGTGTAGAAACCGCCCATGCGGGTCTTGCCCAGCAGACGAGCGGCGACGTGGCGAAGGTGCTTCATCGTGTCCTCCCGGTGATCCGTGGACTGCCCCCCGGCAGCCCGCCCTTCGATCATGCACATTCGACGCCCAGTTGGAAATGGCTCATTCGGAGTAGCGTCGCGGCGGCCGGGAAAATGCCTTGACAGCACTGGGTCGCGCGGGTTCAAGGAGGTGTCCATTGTGGACTCGAAGGGTCGTTGAACTGGGCCGACCGCAGTCCGGTGGCAGTTTTCGGACACACCTCGCACGACCCGTATAATCCGTGCGCGTGACGGTGGTCGAGGTCGCGACCGACTTCCTCGTGCCGGCGCAAAAATTCACACAATCACGAGGTCGAGCGGTCCTCGCACTCCTGGTCGAAGCCGGTGGGTGGCCTATTCCGGCCAGTCGGACACGTGGCGCCACCCGAACACGGCCGCCCGTCAGCGGAACGCGGTCAGGAAGCGGTCGCGGAAGGATTCCATCGGCCAGGTCGGCGCGGTCGGCGCGGGGTTCAGGCCCGGGGTCCAGGACCACGGGTCGGTGTGGGCCAGCACCGCCCGGTCGCGGGCCACCAGGGTGATCGGCACGTCCTTGGTGGCGCCCTCGCCCGTCACGACCTGGGCCGGTTGGTGGTCGCCGAGGAAGAGCAGGACCAGGTTGTCGTCGCCGTAGGTGCGCACGTAGGACACCAGGGTGTCGATCGAGTACGCGATGGAGGTGGCGTAGTCCGTGCGCACCGTCGCCGGGTCCCGGCCGAAGATCGACTCCGGGGGGTCGTCGGACCCGCCGCCGGCGAACACCGAGCCGTCGCCCAGCGCGTTCCAGTCGACCGGCTTCGGCACCGGTGACCACGGCGCGTGGCTGCTGACCAACGGCATCGCGGCCATCACGGGGCGGTGGCCGGGCGCGCGTTCGGCGCGCTGGAAGGCCCCGAGCGCGTACTGGTCGGGCATCGTGGCGTAGCCGAAGCGCGGGCCCGCGTACCCCACGTCGGCCGCCGCGTAAATCCTGTCGTAGCCGAAGAACCGGCCTTCCGGCCAGGCCTGGGTGATGCCGGGCAGCACGCCGACGGACCGCCAGGAAGCCTGGTGGAACGCGGAGGTCAGGGTCAGCCGGTCGCCCGCGACCAGGGTCCGGTAGCGCTGCTGGTTGTCGACGCGCAACCCGGACAGCAGCGTCGCCTGGGCGAGCCAGCTGCCGCCGCCGGCGGTGGGCGAGGTGAGGAAACCGCTGCGGGACGCGAAACCCGCCGCGTCGAGCTGCCGGGTTCCGGCGTCGAGCGCGGCGTCCACCACGGGGGACAGTGCCGGGTCCTCCACGGCGGAACGGCCGTAGCTCTCCACGAACACCACCATGACGTCCTTGCCCCGCAACGAGGTCAGCAGCTCGTCGGCGGGCGTGCCCCGGAAAGCATCCACAGTGGACACCCGGTCGAACTCGTCCCGGTCGCGCAACCCGGCCGCCACCGCCCGCGCGTGGTCGCCGACGAGGGTGGCGGCGCTGTGCGCGGCCAGCGGCGTGCCCGGTTCCAGCGCCAACCCCGGCGCCGACACGGTGATCCACGCGACCGCGAACACCACCACGGCCCGCGTCGCCGCCGTCCGCCGCCGGCCGACGACCCCGGCCAGCCGCGTCACCGCCCACACCACCGCCGCGATCACGCCCAGCGCCAGCAGCACCGCCGACCCGACCGCGACCACCGCGCCGACCCCGCCGTAGGTGACCCGGACGAAGTCCAGCGCCGGACCCAGCAGCGGCCAGTCCAGCACCAGGTCGAACGGCCGGTACAGCACCAGGTCGAACCCGATGTCCAGGGCTTTGAGCACCACCAGCAACCCCAGCAGCACGCCCAGCACGACGGCCACCACCCGGCGGGCCCGCGGCGGCAGCACGAGCAGCAGCACCACCGCGACCAGCGCCTCCACCGGCACCCGCAGGAACGCGGGCACCGAGAACCGGCTCAGGTCGGCGGGCGCGAGCAGCGCGACCCACACCAGCAGCGCGGCCACCACCGTCGCCCCGACCGCGAGCACCCGCCGCGCGCGCGTGCCGCGGCGATCGGCACGGCCGTCGGCGGCCTGCTCCACGAGTCCGGATCGGTTCACGAGCACCCCCTGTCCCCTCGGGTAAACGCGCGCCCGCCCCGACCGGTTCACCTACGGTGGTCGTCGTGACCCGCCCCCACGTGCTGCTCAGCGTCGCGATGAGTCTCGACGGCTACATCGACGACGGCCGCGAGGCCCGGTTCCCGCTGTCCGGCGACGAGGACTTCGCCGCGGTCGACCGGCTGCGCGCGGAGTGCGACGCGATCCTCGTCGGCGCGGGCACCGTGCGCACCGACAACCCGCGGTTGCTGGTGCGCAACGCGGAGTGGAGGGCGGCCCGGGTCGCGGCCGGTCGGCCCGAGCACCCGCTCAAGGTCGTCGTGAGCGAGTCCGGCGACCTCGACCCGGGGTTGGTCTTCTGGCACTGCGGCGACCGGAAAGTGTTGTACACCACCGATTCCGGGGCCGCGCGCACGCCCGTGCGGCACCTCGCCGACGTCGTGTCGCTCGGCGTCGACCTCGACTACGGCGCGGTGCTGGACGACCTGGGCGCGCGGGGCGTCGGCCGGCTCCTGGTGGAGGGCGGCACGACGGTGCACACCGGGTTCCTCGTCGCCGGGTTGGCCGACGAGATCCGGATGGCCGTCGCGCCCCTGTTCATCGGCCACTCCGACGCGCCGCGCTTCACCCACCCGGGTGAGTTCCCGGGTGGACCGGGGCGCCGGATCGAGTGCGGCGAGGTGGAGAAGCTGGGCGACGTGGTCGTGCTGCGCTACTTCCCGAAGCGCTGAACCAGGGCACGCGCGGTGTCCCGGCGGAACCACGCGACCAGCGCGGCCACCAGCAGCAGCCCGGCGGGCAGCGTCGCGTCGCCACTCAGGATCACCAGTTCGGTCGCCACCGCGCCCGCCATCACGCCGACCAGCCCGAGCGCGGCGGCCCCGCACAGCCGGGGCACCAGCAGCCCCAGCGCGCCCGCGATCTCCAGCACCCCGGTCAGGTAGCGCAACCACTGGCCGAAGCCGATCCTCTCGAACTTGCCCACCAGGCCGTCGCCCAGCAGCAACCAGCCGCTGTAGACGAAGTACCCGGCCAGGGCGACCTGGACCACCCACACCACCGCGGAGCCGACGCGCACGCCGGCGGTTCGCTCAGACACGTGACCACTCCCTGTTCTCCCACAACCACAGCGCGTCCCGCCCGAACGACCACACCAGCGTCCCGAGCGCGAAGACCACGAGGTAGCCCGCGTGCGGCAGCACGCCGGACGCGGCGACCACGAGCAGCACCCCTTGCAGCGCGGCGACCGCCTTGCGCGCGGTGCTCGGCGGCAGCGCGGCGCACAGCCACGGCAGCGCCCACGACGCGGCCACGAACGCGTACCGCATCAGGCCGATGGCCAGCACCCACGGCCCGGCCGTGAACGACACGTGCGCGCTCAGCACCAGGATCAGGAACGCGTCGACCTCCATGTCGAACCGCGCGCCCAGCGCCGAGGAGGTGCCGGTGCGCCGGGCGACCCGGCCGTCCACGAAGTCCAGCGCGAGCGCGACGGCGGCGAACGCGACCACGACGGTCGTCGGCACGCCCTCGCCCCACCGGTCGACCACCAGCGCCGTCACCCCGCCGACCAGCACGCCCCGCGCGGTCGTGACGCGGTCGGCCGGCCCGAACGACCGGGTGCCGGAACGGCGCATCGCGCCGCTCAACAGCACCCACGTCGCCACCCCGTACGCCACGCCCGCCAGCCACCCCGCGGGCCCGAGGCCGACCGCGCCGTGCAGCAGGCCCAGCAGCAGGACCTGGGAACCCGCCCACGCCGCGTGTTCGCCGACGGCCGGCGCCGCGCTGTGCTGAAGTGTGATCATCGTGCCCCTCGTGCCGGTGGGTGGCCCCGATTGACGGAGGTAGTCCATGACACGCGGTGAACAGGCCCTCTGGTTCACCCGATCGGGAAACTGTGAGATCCGGCCCGTCGAGGTGCCCGAGCCGGGGCCGGACGAGGTGCTCGTCCGCACGCTGTTCTCCGGGATCAGCCGGGGCACCGAGGCCCTGGTGCTGCACGGCCGGGTGCCGGTCGACCAGCACGCGGCCATGCGCGCGCCGTTCCAGGACGGCGACTTCCCGTGGCCGGTCAAGTACGGCTACCTGAACGTGGGCGTGGTCGAGCGGGGCCCGGCCGACCTGCTCGACCGGACGGTGTTCTGCCTGTACCCGCACCAGACCCGGTACGTGGTGCCGCGGGACGCCGTCACGCCGGTGCCGGACGGGGTGCCGCCGGGCCGGGCCGTGCTCACCGGAACGGTGGAAACCGCGGTGAACGCGCTGTGGGACGCGAAACCGCTGGTCGGCGACCGGATCGCGGTGGTCGGCGGCGGGATGGTCGGCTGCGCGGTGGCGGGGGTGCTGGCCGGGTTCCCGGGCGCGCGGGTGCAGCTGGTGGACCTCGACCCGGGCCGGGCCGAGGTCGCGCGGGAGCTGGGCGTCGGGTTCGCCTCGCCCCGGGACGCGCTGGGCGGGTGCGACCTGGTGGTGCACGCGAGCGCGTCCGAGGCCGGCCTGCGGACCGCGCTGGGGCTGCTCGCGGACGAGGGCGTGGTGGTCGAGCTGAGCTGGTACGGCGACCGGTCGGTGTCGGTGCCGCTGGGCGGTGCGTTCCACTCCCGGCGGCTGACCGTGCGCGGCAGCCAGGTCGGCCGGGTGGCGCGCCCGGACCGCACCTACGCGCAGCGGTCGGGGTTGGCGCTGGACCTGCTGGCCGACCCCCGGTTCGACGCGCTGATCACCGGCGGGTGTCGGTTCGAGGAGCTGCCGGACGTGCTGCCGCGGGTCGCGTCGGGCGGGATCCGCGCGCTGTGCCACCGCGTTGACTACGGTGCGGTGCATGGCTGATCCGTACCTGCTGCCGGTGGACACCACGCTCGACGCGGCGGGTCGGGTCGTCGCGGTGCTGCCGGTGGGCAGCCTGGAGCAGCACGGCCCGTACCTGCCGCTGATCACCGACACGGTCGTGGCGTGCACGGTGGCGGCCGCGATCGCGCGGGTCCACCCGGTGCGGGTGCTGCCGCCGGTGACGATCTCGTGCTCGCACGAGCACGCGGCGTGGCCCGGCACGGTCAGCATCTCGGCGCGCACGCTGTACTCGGTGGTCGAGGACATCGCCTCCTCGCTGCGCCGCGCGGGCGTGCCGAACCTGGTGCTGCTGAACGGGCACGGCGGCAACTACGTGCTGTCCAACGTCGCGCAGGAGACCGAGGGCGTCGCGCTGTTCCCGACCGGTGCGGACTGGGCGCACGCGCGGGCGCGGGCCGGGTTGGAGACCTCGTCGCGCGCCGACATGCACGCGGGGGAGTTGGAGACCTCCGTGCTGCTGCACGCGCACCCGACCCTGGTGAAACCCGACTACGAGACGGCCGACCACGACGCCGAGGACCGGCCGCACCTGCTGACCCGCGGCCTGCACCTCTACACCGAGTCGGGGGTGGTCGGCCGGCCGTCGCTCGCGTCAGCGCGCAAGGGCGAGGCCGTGGTCGCCGGGTTGGTCGAGGCGTTCGGGTGGTGCCTGGCGGCGTTGCCCGGCCAGTAGCGGCACGACGCCGGGCAGGCTCGCGGCCAGCGCCAGCACCCCGTACCCGACGGCGGTGGACAGTCCTTGCGCCGCGCCGAGTCCGGCCGCGCCGAAGGCCACCGAGAGGAACGCCTCGCGCGGCCCGAAGCCGCCGACGTTGATCGGCACGGCCATCACCAGCAGCGCCACCACGACCAGCGGGACGAGCCGGGCGGGCGGCGCGGTCACCCCGGCCACCCGGGCCGCCACCAGGAACAGCGCGACGTGCCCGGCCACCGCGCCGGCCGAGAGCACGACCACGCCCGGCAGCGCCCGTGTCGGCACCCCGGACCGCACCAGCGCGAGCACCCCGACCACCGCCGCGCCGCCGCCGACCGCCGCCCACGGTCCGACGTGCCACGGCGTCGGCACGGTCGCGAGCACCAGCGAGGCGATCGCGACCAGCACGACCTGTCCGGCGAACCGCTCGACCACCACCGCGCGCACCCCGCGCCGGACGTCCCGCGACTGCCGACCGTGCGCTACGGCCCGCTGCACGTCGCCCAGCACCCCGGCGGGGAGCACGGCGTTGAGCAGCAACCCCCGGTAGTAGTCGGCGACCGCGTCCCGCGCCGACAGCGCCAACCCGAGCCCGCGCGCGACCAGAACCCACCGCCCCGCCGCGCACACCGTCGTCACCACCCCGATCCCGACGGCCGCGAGCACCGCCGGCAGGTCCACCGCCCGCACCCCGGCGAGCACCGCGCCGGTGCCGAGCCGCACGCCGAGCACCACCAGCACGCCGACCGCCGCCACCACCCGAACCCAGGGCCACGCCCGCGCCAGGACGGCTTTCGCGGTGCCGAACCGGGTTTCGAGGAGCGCGGCGAGCCGACGGCCGACGCCGGACAGGTCGCCGGGGCGCGGGGGCGCGGTAGTGGTCACGACGGTCCTCCCGGTACGGCCAGCAGGTCGGTGTGGTGCACGACGACGCGCGCCGAGGAGCGGCGACGCAGGTACGGCTCCGCCTCGGCGGCCAGGGCGGGGTTCTCCTCCACGGCGGCGGCGACCCAGCCGTGCAGCCACGCGGTCTTCAGCGCGGCCTGGTCCGGGCCGCCCAGGCGCCACGGGCTGGGCGCCGTCGTGACCACCGCGCCGAGCGACTTGAACGCCTCGACCGCCACCGCGGTCGCGTCCGGGCCGAGCAGCCCGGCCCGCCGCTGGTGGGCGTTGAAGGCGTCCTGGAACGCGCCGTCCAGCTCCTCCGCGGGGTCCGGCTCGACCCGACCGGCCACGGTCAGCGCGAACAGCGCCGGGCAGCCCGCGCCGACGCACGCCGCCGCCAGCGACCGGACCTGGTCCGCGGTCAGCACGTCCAGCAGCGCGGACGCCGTCACGAGCGAGGTGCCCGCCAGGTCGGCCGCGGTCAGCGCGCCGAGATCACCCCGCCGCGCCTCCACCGTCACGCCCGGCCCGCCGACCGAGGCGGCGGCCAGGGCGAGCAACCGCGCGTCGTGGTCGTGCAGCACCCAGTGCTGCGGCCCGTCCAGCCGCGCGGAGAGCCAGCGCCCCATCGATCCCGTTCCACACCCGAGATCACGCACCACGACGGGGCGTCGGTTCAGATGGATCTTCCCGACCAGCGCGGCGGAGCGGGCGGCGGCGTCGGCCGGCTCGCGCAGGGTCAGCCATTCCGGGTCGAAACCAGGTGCGCTCATGGGCGCAGGTTAGCCGGCGACGGCCGCGAGCAACCGGGCGCAATCCTCCCAGGTGGACAGTCGTTCCCGCCGTGCCGCCGCCCGAACCCGCAGGTCGCGGCGGTGGTCGGGGTCGTGGAACCAGCGCCGGAGCGCGTCCGCCAGCGCGGCCGCGTCACCGGGCGGCACCAGCACGCCGCCGCCGTCGAGCGCGTCCGGCACCGCGCTCGCGATCACCGGCAGCCCGCGCGCCAGCGCCTCGGTGACCACCATGCCGAACGTCTCGGCCCGGGACGGCAGCACGAACAGGTCCGCCGCGTCGTAGGCGGCGGCCAGCGCGGCGCCGGTCAACGGGCCGGTCAGCCGCACGCGATCGCCGAGGCCGCGCGCGCGGCACCACCGCCGCACGGCGGGCTCCGCGGGTCCGGACGGGCCGACGAACGCGCAGGTCCACGGCACGTCGGCGAGCGTCGACAAGGCGTCCAGCAGCACGTCGTGCCCCTTGCGCGGGGTGAGGGAGGCGACGACGAGCAGCGCCGACACCCCGTCGACCCCGGTCGCGAGCGGAGCCGGGTCGGTGCCCGGCGGCACGGAGTGGACGTGCGCGAGCCCGTGGTGCGCCGCCAGTCGACGCGCCGTCGACGGGCTGGTCGCCACCACCGTCGACGCGGCGCGCAGCACGGTCCGCTCGGCGGCGTCCAGCGCGGCGGCCGACGCCGGGTCGAGCCCCGTCTCGTCGGCCAGCGGCAGGTGCACCAGCACGCCCAGCCGCACCCGGCCCGCGTGCGGCACGACCACGTCCGGCACCCCGCACGCGACCAGCCCGTCCAGCAGCACGAAGGAGCCGTCGGGGCACTCGGCGAGCCGGTCGCGCAGCGCGGCGCGGGAGGCGGCGGACGGGCGCGGCCACGAGCCGGGCACGGTCAGCAGCCGGAACCCGTCCGCGACCCGGAGGTCGTAGTGGTTGCCGCCGGTGGGCGCGGCGAGGTCGGGCGTCACCAGGTACCGGGTCACAGCGCCCGTTCGTAGCTCGCCCACGCCACGTGCGACTCGTGCAGCGTGACCGCGACACCGCTCAACCCCCGCGCGCCCTCGCCCAGCGCGCCCGCGTGGACGCGCTGGGCGAGCAGGTCCGCGATGTGCCGCGCCAGGAACTCGGTGGAGGTGTTGACCCCCGCGAACTCGGGTACCTCGTCCAGGTTCCGGTAGTTGAGTCCGGC
The DNA here is from genome assembly GCF_040642015.1 of Actinosynnema sp. NPDC020468. NCBI lineage: Bacteria > Bacillati > Actinomycetota > Actinomycetes > Pseudonocardiales > Pseudonocardiaceae > Actinosynnema > Actinosynnema sp. NPDC020468. The sequence goes on along the minus strand of NZ_JBFAEO010000072.1, from coordinate 2,478 downwards.
GAGGACGGCGCCGAGTTCGGAGGTGGCGAGTCCGATGTCGACAACGATGTTGTCCGCATCGAGTTCGGCACGGGTGAACCGGGCGTCGACGACGAACGTTGCCCCGTGCAGGCGTTGTGCCGGACCGAACACCTCGCCGCGGAAGCTGTGGGCGATCATCACGTGGTCACGGACGGTGATGCTGAACACGGTGGCCTCCGCGGGGTGCGACGTGCGGTGCGATCCCGATCGAGCGTAACCAGCTCCGGTCGCGGCCGGGTGACGAGGAGTCCGATGTACGACGTGCAGGCGTTCGAGGACGAGGACGTGGCGGAGTCCGCCCTGGTGACCCGGCGCGGCCGGTTCCGGGCGGTGGCGTTCCGGGCCGACGGGCACGAGCACCTGGCCCTGGTGCGGGGCCCGGTCCGGTCGCGGGAGGACGTGCTGGTGCGGGTGCACTCGGAGTGCCTGACCGGGGACATCTTCGGCGCGCTGCGCTGCGAGTGCGGCGAGCAGCTCGACGCCGCGCTGGCGGAGATCGCGCGCGCCGGCACGGGCGTGCTGGTGTACCTGCGCGGGCACGAGGGGCGCGGCATCGGGTTGGTGGCGAAGGTGCGCACCCACGTGCTCCAGGACGAGGCGGGCCTGGACACGCTCGACTCGGCGACGGCGCTCGGCCTGCCGGTCGACGTGCGGGACTACGACCCGGCGGCGCGGGTCCTGCGGCACCTGGGTGTGCGGTCGGTCCGGCTGCTGTCGAACAACCCGGACAAGGTCGCGGCGCTCGAGGCGCGGGGCGTCCCGGTGACCGACCGGGTACCGCTGCTGATCGAGCCCAACCCGCACAACGTCGGCTACCTCACCGCCAAGCGCGACCGGATGGGCCACGACCTGCCGCAGCTCGGCCGATCCGTGTCGTCCACTGTGGACTGAACGGTCCACAGTGGACGTGAGGTTTCCTCCCGGCGTGGAACAAGCGGGCGACTTCACCCGTTTCCCCGCCGGCGGCACACCAACGGCGCTCGTGCGGGCGCGGGTCGGGTGCGATCCTCGGGCGTAGCCCAGCCGGGTCGAATCCCCGCCGCTGTGAGGAGTGCCCATGTCCGCTCCCGCCGTGCCCGCCGTCCGAGGCGGGCTGCCCCTCGTCGGACACGCGCTGTCGCTGTACCGGGATCCCGTCGGCTTCCTCGCCTCGCTGCCCGCGCGCGGCGACCTGGTGCGGATCCGGATCGGGCCGGTGGACGCGATCATGGTGTGCGACGCGGACCTGGCGCAGCAGGTGTTCCGCGACGACCGCACGTTCGACAAGGGCGGCCCGTTCTCCGACCGGGCCGAGGAGATCGCCAAGGACAACCTCGTCTCGTGCCCGCACGCGCTGCACCGCCGCAAGCGCCGGCTCGTGCAACCCGCGTTCGCGCCGGCGCGGATGCCGGCCTACGCCGGGACGATGGCGGCCCGGATCGCCGAGGTGGTCGACTCGTGGCGGGACGGCGACGTGGTCGACGTGCCGGCGCAGATGACCGCGCTCACCACGAACGTGCTGACCTCCACCATGTTCGCCGACCTGCTCGACCCGGAGGCGCTGCGGCAGTCCCGGGAGGACGCGGACGCGATCGTCGCGGGCATGTTCACCCGGATGCTGGTGCCGCCGGCGGTGACCAGGCTGCCGCTGCCCGCCAACCGCCGGTTCGACCGGGCCCGCACCCGGCTTCGGCGCACGGTCGCCGGCATCGTCGCCGCGCGCCGGGTCGAGGGCGGTGACCGGGGCGACCTGCTGTCCGCGCTGCTCGTCGCGCGCGACGCCGAGTCCGCCGAGGGTGAGCGCGCGCTGTCCGACGACGAGATCGTGGACCTGGCGCTGACCCTGCACCTCGCGGGCAGCGAGACGACGGCGACCACGCTGACCTGGGCGCTGCACCTGCTCGCCGGGCACCCCGAGGTCGAACGGCGGCTGCACGCCGAGGTCGACGAGGTGCTGGCCGGTCGCCCGGCCGGGTACGCCGACGTGGAGGCGTTGGCGCACACCGGTCGGATCGTCACCGAGACGCTGCGCGTGCGCTCGCCCGGCTGGCTGTTCACCCGCGTGGTCACGGTCGACACCACGCTGGGCGGGCACCGGCTGCCCGCCGGCACCACGATCGCCTACAGCCCGTACCTGATCCACCACCGGGCCGACCTGTACGCCGACCCGGAGCGGTTCGACCCGGACCGTTGGGACCCGGCGCTGCACGCGCCGCCGCCGCGCACCTCGTTCCTGCCGTTCGCGAACGGCGCGCGCCGGTGCGTCGGCGACCGGTTCAGCCTCGTGGAGTCCGTGCTGGCGTTGGCCTCCATCGCCGCGCGGGTGCGGTTCGAGCACCTGCCGGGAGCGGGGGACGTGCGCCCGGCCGCGGCGATCGTGATGCGCCCGCGCCGGTTGCGGATGCGGGTGCTGGCCCGCTGAGCGCCGCCGCGCCCGCCCCACTGGACCGAGCCGCGGGGGGGGGCACAACCCCGCGT
>NZ_JBFAEO010000071.1:0-35962 GCF_040642015.1 Actinosynnema sp. NPDC020468 | reverse complement strand
GCAGGGACGGCGTGTCGCCGTCCCTGCGCGCCAGTTCGGTCAGCGCCTCGTGGTGGGCGCGCTCCAGGGCCCGCGACTCGGGCACCTCGACGTCCGGCAGCACGCCGACGCCCTCCCAGTTCGTGCCCGACACCGGGTTCACCGCGCGGGCGATCGGGATGGTGACCTCCAGGTTCGGGTGCACGGTGAACCCGCGCCTCGGGTGCGCGCCGCCGCCCGTGCGCTCGCCGACCACCGTGGCCCGACCGCGCTGCTGGAGGTCGTAGGCCAACTCCTCCGCGCCGGAGAACGTGCGCCCCGACGTCAGCACGTACACCGGCCTGGTCTGCCCGAACGGCGTCCCCGCGACGTGACCCGGCGACCAGAACTGCTCCCACCGGTCGCCCTCGCGGTGGTGGATCGAGTTCACGTGGGTGGGCTCGTCGAACAGGTACCCGCACACCAGCGCCACCGTGTGCGGGTCGCCGCCGAGGTTCGCCCGCAGGTCCAGCACCAGCGCCTCGGCCCGGGCGACCAGGGTGAACGCCGCCGCCAGCACGTCGCCCGCCCACTCGATCGGGAACAGCGACGGCGCGAGCTCCAGGTGCGCCACCCCGCCCGGCAGCCGGCGCACACCCGGCACGCCGCCCAGCGACAGGTCGAACTTCCGGGTGATCTCCTGCAACGACGCGGCGTCGTCCTCCTCCGGCACGGGCGTCGCGTGGTGCTTGAGGCGCAGGTGCAGGTCGCCGTTGACCGACTGGAGGTCCGCCGTGACCGCCCGCGCCAACTCCTCCGGCGTGCCCGCGCGGTACTCGCGGCGGCCGAGCAGGTCGGCGAGTTCGGCCGCGACGTCCGGGAACACGTAGTGCTCCACCAGCAGCGACCGGGTCCTGGCGATGATCGGGGCGGTGTCCATGGCGCGCAGTAGACCAGCGGCCCCGGCGCGAGCGCCAACGAAATCGGGTGCCCGCGGGATGCTCCCGCCGGAGGTGTACGGGCGGCCGGACCGGCGGCACACTGGAGGGCAGGACGCGCTTCCCCCGCGTCGAGGCACGAGCCGACCGGGGGGCAGTCATGGGGTCGAGCAGGTGGCGGGCCGCGTCGGCGGCGGTGGAGCGGGGTTGGCCCGTGGTGCCGCTGCGGCCCTACCGCAAAACGCCCGCGGTCCGCGACTGGGACCGGCACGCGACGCTGGACCCGGACCTCGTCCGGCACTGGTGGTCCCGCCGCCCGTACAACGTCGGGATCTCCTGCCGCGGCGCGGAGTTGCTCGTGGTGGACCTCGACCTGCCCGACGGCCCGCGCGCGTTCGCCGCGGCCGGTGACACCGGGCCGACCTACACCGTGCGCACGGCCAGCGGTGGCGAGCACCGGTACTTCCGGGCGCCGCCCGGCGTCGACCTGCGCAACACGGTGGGCCGGCTCGGCCCGGGCGTCGACACGAGGGCGGCGGGCGGGTACGTCGTCGCGGCGGGCTCGGTGCTGCGGACCGGCGCCGGGTTCCGGGGGTACGAGGTGGTGCTGGACGTGCCGGTCGCGCCCGCTCCGGCGTGGTTGGTCGCCGCGCTCACCCCGGCACCCCGGGTGTTCGTGCCCGCGCAGCGGGCGGCGCCCCGGCGGATCGAGGCCTACCGGGCGGCCGTGGTGGACGGCGAGGTCGACCGGGTGCGCTCGGCGCGGCCGGGCACCCGCGCGCACACCGCGTTCACCGCCGCGTGCCGGCTCGGCGAACTCGTCGGCGCGGGCTGGCTGGACGAGGGGACCGCGGTCGCGGTGCTGCTGGCGGCGGCCTCCGGGCACGTCGGCGTCGCGGGGTGGACCGAGCGGGAGGCGTTGCACCACATCGGGAACGGCGTCGAGCGGGGTCGGCGGACGCCGCGCGTGCTGCGGTGATCACTCGTCGCCGGGCACCTCGGCGCCGTCCCGGTCCGCCCACTCCAGCAGCGGGTCGAGCGAGAACACCGCGTCGTCGATGCCCGCGTGCAGGTCGCCCAGCTCGGCGTACCGCGCGGGCACGGTCGCGATGGTGCAGTCGTCGGGTTCCACGTCGTCCACCTCGTCCCAGCGGATCGGCGTCGACACGGTGCCGCGCGGGTTGCCGCGCACCGAGTACGCGGCGGCGATCGTGTGGTCGCGGGCGTTCTGGTTGTAGTCCACGAACAGGCTGCGCGGGTCGCGGTCGCGCCGCCACCACGTCGTCGTCACGTCGTCCGGCGCGCGCCGCTCGACCTCGCGGGCGAACGCCAGCGCGGCCCGCCGCACGTCCTGGAAACCGTGGTCGGGCGCGATCCGCACGTAGATGTGCAGCCCGCGCCCGCCGGAGGTCTTCGGCCACCCGACCGCGCCCAGCTCGTCCAGCACCTCGTGCGCCACGTGCGCGACCCGCCGCACCCGGGAGAACGGGCAGTCGGGCATCGGGTCCAGGTCGATCCGCCACTCGTCGGGCTTCTCGGTGTCGGCGGCGCGCGAGTTCCACGGGTGGAACTCCACGGTCGACATCTGCACCGCCCACACCACGTCCGCGACGTCGGTGACGCACAGCTCGTCGGCGTGCCGGTTGTACCGGGGGAAGTGCACCCGCACGGTCCGCACCCACGGCGGCGCGCCGTGGGGCAGCCGCTTCTGGTGCACCTTCTCGCCGGACACCCCGGTCGGGAACCGGTGCATCATGCACGGCCGCTCGCGCAGCGCCCGCACGATGCCGTCGCCGACCGACAGGTAGTAGCGCGCCAGGTCCAGCTTCGTCTCGCCGCGCTCGGGGAAGTAGACCCGGTCCGGGCTGGACAGCCGCACGACCCGGTCGCCGACCTCCAACTCCACCGCTGCGCCCATGGTCAGAAGCTAATCGCGGATCGTCGGTTCGGCGAGATGTGGACGATCCTTCGCATCCCGAGGTACGGTGCTCTTGGTGATCATCGAGTGACCCTCGGTGACCGGGGGTCTGGTTGGGGGGACGGTGCGATGAGTGCTGCTCGCAAGCTGGTACTGGCGTTCGACGCCTCGTGCGGCCGATGTCGCGAGGTGTCCGGCGCGGTCGCGGGAGCGTCCGGCGGACGGCTCGAGGTGCTGCCGCTGGACAACGACGCGGTCCGCGCGTGGCGTGGCGCGGACGCGCCGTGGGAACCGACGTTGATCCGCGTCGACGGTGACGACGTGCGGGTCTGGACCGGGCGGGCGATGGCCTGGCGCCTGGCCCGCGAACTGGGACCGCGCGCGACGGCCCGGGTGCTGCGCGCGCTGGGCGACGTGGGCGCACCGCGGGAGAACACCTTGGGGCGCAAGCAGTTCCTGCGCCTGGCCGGTGGTGTGGCGGTGGCCGTCGGGCTGGTGGCCACCGGTCGCGCGGCGGCGTTCGCGGACACCCGGTCGGCGGCGGACGAGTGGGTCGAGGCGAACCTCGACCGACTGCCCCGGCACTACGACCAGGTGGCCGCGCTGCCCGTCGACCACCGGCGCGCGGTGTTCGCCAAGGCCGGCCCCGAGCTGCGCACCCGCTGGTGGCTCGACCACTTCGCCCGGTTCCGCGCCGACCGCGCGCTGACCGGCGCGCAGGCGGCGGTCGTCGACCGGGCCGAGGCGGTGGCGCCGCGGGCGTTCGCCGGGCGCAAGGAGGCCGTCGCGGGCGAACTCGACGCGCTCAAGGCCGACGCGATCGCGGCGTTCGGCGCGCACGAGGCCAGGTTGCTGCTCGCGACGCTGGGTCCGGTCGGGCAGGCGGCCCTGCCGCGCGACTGCGACTGCTCCAACTACAGCGACTGGTGCTCGGGCAGCACCGGCTGCACGAACTGGCCCATCGGCTGCGTCCGCCAGGAGGACGGCTGCGGCACGCTGTACCTGTGGGCCTGCGACGGCGTCTGCCAGTAGGCGGCGGTCCCGCCGTGCCGCCGGCCTTTCCGGTGGCACGGCGGCCGTGCTCAGCCCAGTTCGGCGCGCACCAGCGGCAGGATCTCGGTGCCGATCAGCTCGATGGCCTCCATGACGAGCTTGTGCGGCACGCCCGCCCAGTCCATCTGGAGCGCGTACCGGTCCGCGCCGACCAGCCTCCCGACCGAGATCAACCGCTCGGCGACCTCCTGCGGGCTGCCCGCGAAGATCGAGTTCGCGTTCTCGGTCCACGCGTCGTACTCGGCGCGCGACGGGACGGCCCAGCCCCGGGCGCGGGCGCCGTACTTCATCGTCTCGAGCCAGTACGGGTGGAACGCGTCCTTGGCGTCCTGGGACCGGCGCGCCACCAGGCCGATCGCGCTCATGGTGACCTCCAGGTCGCCCGGCGCGTGACCGCCCGCCTCGCCCGCGCGGCGGTACAGGTCGACCAGCGGGGCGAACCGCTCCGGCTTGCCGCCGATGATCGCGTACACCACGGGCAGGCCCAGCAGGCCCGCGCGCACCGAGGACTCGGGGTTGCCGCCGGTGCCGACCGAGATCCGCAGCCGGTCGCCGTACGGGCGCGGGTAGACCTCGGCGTTCTCCAGCGGCGGGCGGAACTTGCCCGACCAGGTGATCGGGTTCTCCTCGTTCAGCCGGACCAGCAGCGCGAGCTTCTCCTCGTACAGCTCGTCGTAGTCCTCCAGGCTCGCCCCGAACAGCGGGAACGACTCGGTGAACGAGCCGCGCCCGGCGAGCAGTTCGGCGCGGCCCCGGCTGAGCTGGTCGAGCGTGGTGAACTGCTGGTAGACGCGCACCGGGTCCTCGGTGCTCAGCACGGTGACGGCGCTGCTCAGCGTGATCCGCTCGGTGAGCGGCGCGGCGGCGGCCAGCACGGTGGCCGGGTTGGACGTGGCGTAGTCCGGCAGGTGGTGCTCGCCGAGCCCGTAGAACCCGAGTCCGAGCTCGTCGGCCAGCCGGATCCGCTCCAGGGCGTTCGCCAACGCCTCGGCCACCGACAGCTGCTCGCCCGTGACGGGGTCCGGGTGGCGGTCGGCGAAGCTGTAGATCCCGAGCTGCATGGCCTTGGTCGTGGACACGTCGACAAAGTTAGCGCGAGTTTGGTGACGCGTCAACAAAGCTCTGTTAGCGTTGATCGCGTGGCGGAACCCCGGTGGTTGGACGAGCGGGAAGCGCGGCTGTGGCGGGCCTACCTGGACCTCAACCGCGAGTTGAACGGCGCGCTGGAACGGCACCTGGAGCGCGAGTCGGGACTGTCGAACGCGGACTACGCGCTGCTCGTGCCGCTGTCGGCGGCGCCGGACGGCCTGGTCCGCGCGCGCGACCTCGGCGTGGCGGTGGGCTGGGAGCGCAGCCGGTTGTCGCACCAGGTGGCACGGATGGAGAAGCGCGGTCTGGTGGTGCGCGAGGTGTGCCCGGAGGACGCCCGGGGCTCGATGGTCCGGCTGACCCCGGCCGGTCGGGCCGCCATCGAGGCCGCCGCGCCCGGCCACGTCGACACCGTCCGCCGCTACCTGTTCGACGTGCTGACCGACGAGGAGGTCTCGGTGCTGGACAAGGCTTTCACGAAGCTCCTGGCCCGGATCGCGGCCGACTGAGCCGGCCGCTCAGGCGAGTCGCTCGACGTGGGTGTTCGCGGCGGTGAGCACGGCGCCGTCGGAGCGCTCGACGCGCAGCCTCGGCACGGGCGCGCCGGTGTCGTCGTCCACCAGCACCGAGTGGGTCTCGCCGGCGTCGAACGCGTGCGCCTCGCCCCACTGGCGCAGCGCCACGATCACGGTGAAGAGCCGTTCGCCGGACCCCGTGAGGACGTACTCCTGACGCTTGCCCGACGGTGCGGTCCGGCGCTCCAGCAGGCCCTGGTCGACCAGTCGGCGCAACCGGTCGGTCAGGATGTTCTTGGCCACGCCGAGGCCGCGCTGGAAGTCGGTGAACGACCGCGTGCCGCCCAGCGCGTCGCGCAGGATGAGCAGGCTCCACCGGTCGCCGACGAGGTCCACGGCGCGCGCGACGGGACACGGCGGGTCGGTCCACCCGTTGGGCGGCGCGACCGGACGTCCCGACACGGCGGATGGCGTGGTCACGTCCTGACCCCCGAACTGATCGGCTGCGTCCTCGGCGGTGGCTCGTCCGGCAATTGGTTTCACACTACTACCGGTCGGGTCGCGCCGGCCGTCCCGACGGGGAGTTGAGGAGTGGGGTCGGCGCGCCGTAGGCTCCAATTGGTTGCGAAATGCTACTGATTGGGGTCGCGATGTCGGGGTGGCGGAAGTTGCTGCTCGCGGTGGTGTGCGGTGTCGCGGTGGCGGGCCTCTACGCCGCGCAGCCGGTCCTGGGTCCGATGGGACGCGATCTCGGCCTGCCCGCCGAGTCGACCGGGTGGCTCGTGGCGGCCGGTCAGCTCGGCTACCTCGCGGGGTTGGTGCTGCTGGTGCCGCTGGGTGACGTGGTCGACCGGCGTCGGCTCGTCGCGGCGCACCTGGCGATCACCGCGGTGGGCCTGGTCGTGACCGCGTCGGCGTCGGTCGCGTGGGCGGCGTTCGCGGGGCTCGCGGTGACCGGGTTGTCCGCGGTCGTGGTGCAGACGACGGTCGCCTACGCCGCGTCGGTCCCGCCGCCCGCCGAGCGCGGGCGGACCCTCGGCGTGGTGACCTCGGGCGTCGTGGTCGGGATCCTGGGCGCGCGGGTCGTGACCGGTGCGCTCGCCGACGTGTGGGGGTGGCGCGGCGGCTACGTGCTGCTCGCGGTGCTGTCCCTCGGCCTGGCGGTGCTCGTGCTGGTCGCGCTGCCGGGGGAGGAGCGCGTCGGGCGGTACCGGGAAGCGGTCGTGGCGCTGCGCCGGGTGGTCGGGCAGCGGGCGTTCCTGGCGCGCGGACTGGTGGCGTTCTTCCTGTTCGCGTCGTTCGGCACGCTGTGGAGCGGGTTGGCGCTGCCGCTCGCCGCGTCGCCGTGGCGGTGGAGCGGGAGCGGGATCGGGTTGGTGGGCCTGGTCGGACTGGCCGGCGCGCTCGGCGCGGCCCGGGCCGGTCGGTGGGCGGACGCCGGACGGGCGGGCCCGGTCGCCGGCGTGGCGCTCGGGCTGCTGGTCCTGTCGTGGGCGGCGATCGCGGTGCTGCCGTGGACGCTGTGGCCGCCGGTCGTCGGCGTCGTGGCGCTGGACTTCGCGGTCCAGGTCGTGCACGTGGGCAACCAGCACCAGCTCACCGCCGCCTACCCGGAGCGGGTCAGCGGTGTGATCGGCGGGTACATGGTCTTCTACTCGCTCGGGTCCGCCCTCGGCGCGGCCGCCACCACCGCGCTGTTCGCCGCGCACGGCTGGGTCGGCTCCAGTCTCCTCGGCGCGGGCTTCGCGACGGGCGCGCTGGTGGTGTGGGCGGTCGACCGGCTCACGTCGCGCGCCGGCCGGGTGCCCCGGTGATCGTCACCGGACCGGCCGGGTCCACCTCGGGTGGTCGGGCGGGCGTGCCTCCTGCTCCCGCGGGGTGTGCGCGGCGGCGAACGCCAGCAGGTAGGGGAGCGCGGCGCGGGCGGCGTGCCAGTCGTGGCCGTGACCGCGTTCGACGCGCATCGCCACCCGCTGACCCCTCGCCCGCAGGCCGCACGCGACCCGGCGCGCGGTGACCACGTCGTCGCGCGAGTCGGCGCCGGCGCTCAGCATCACCGACACCGGCCGGTCGAACGCCATGGTCGGGAGGTAGTCGCGCGGGGTGTTGGCGCGGACCAGGTCCGGGTGGTCGCCCAGCAGCGCCGCCGCGTCGCCGAGGTCGTCGTAGGGCAGCGAGACGAGCAGCGTGCCGTAGGTGTCCAGGTGCCGCAGACCGGTGTTCAGCGCGCAGAACCCGCCGCCGGACATGCCGCCCAGCGCCCGGTGCGCGCGGTCGGGGATGGTCCGGTAGTGGCGGTCCACCCACGGTTGCACGGTCCGGGTCAGGTAGGTCTCGACGCGCGGGCCGTCGGGCACGTCCAGGCACTCGTAGTCGGTGGTGGGCGCGCCCGCCGACACGTCCGGCAGCACCACCACGGTCGGTGGGATCACCCCGTGGTCGAGCAACGAGCGGACCGTGTCCGCGACACCGCCCGCGGTGAGCCAGTCGTCCGACGTGCCGCCGGGGGAGCCGGGCAGCAGCTGCACGACGGGGTAGCGCCGGTGCGCGTTGGCCGGGTTGTCGTAACCGGGCGGCAGCAGCACCCGGATCGGGCCGTGCGGGATGCCGTTGGCCGGGTCCGGCAGGTCGAGCCGGTCCAGCCGCTGGGGACTGTCGCGGGGCGCCGGCACGCCGAGCGCGACCAGCAGGTCGGCCGGCGTGCGCAGGTAGCCGACCGAGGCGTTGGCCCAGGCCAGTGCCGCGGCGACGAGCAGCACGGCCACGAACCGCGCGCGGTGGCGGACACCGGTGAAACCGACCACGACGGCCGCGACGACCAGCGCGTGCCACAGCAGCGGCGATTCGAGGACACCGGTGGCACCCGCCTGCGAGACCACGTCGGCGGGCAGGCTCGGCCCCGGATCGATGTCGGGGTTCATCACCGACCATGACGCGCGTGGCGGCCGCAGGGTTGCCCGGCCGGCGCGGTGGCGTAGGGTGCCGACCGTACGGAGGCGTATGGAGGTGGGGGATGATCGTCCTCGGGTGGCCGTCCGGGATCGGGGCGGTGACGTCGTGACGTGGCAGGTGCTCCTCGTCTCGGGCGCGTCGGGCAGCGGCAAGTCCTCGCTCGCCTACCCCCTGGCCACCGCCCGCGGCGCGGCGCTGGTCGAGGTGGACGACCTGGTCGTCGCCACCCAGTCCGTCACCACCGCCGCGACCCACCCCGACCTGCACCACTGGCTGCACCACGACGACACCGACCTGAGCCCCGACGAGGTGCTGGCCCGCCAGGTCGCGCTGGCACACGCCCTGCGCCCGGCGGTCGACGCGGTGATCGCCAACCACCTCGACACCGACCTGCCCCTGGTGCTGGAGGGCGACTACCTCCTCCCCGAACACTGCGCCGCCTGGCCGGCCGAGGTCCGCGCCGTGGTCGTCCACGAACCGGACCCGACCCGCCTGCTGCACAACTACCTGACCCGTGAACCCGCCTCGGGCCCGCAACGCAAGCGCGCCACCGACAGTGCCCACTACGGCGACTGGCTCGCCGCCCAGGCCCGCCGGCACGCCATCCCGGTCCTCCACCCCCGCCCGTGGTCGACCGCGCGGGCCCGACTGTCCGAGCTGCTGTCGTGAGCGCCGACGACGAGTCCGAGTTCATCGAGGTCGAGGTCTGGTGGGGCAGCTACCGGGTGCCGCGCAACAGCCTCATGGGGAAGAGCCTCGCCTCGTGGGACCCGGAGGCGGATCGGCGCGAGCAGGTCGAGAGCGGGCGGATGACCTGGAGCCTCGGCAGGTTGGCCGACCTGTTGTGGATGCTGGTTCCGGAAAGTCGCGAGTTCATCGTCGAGGCCGCCGAGGACCGGTTGGGCGCGGCGCTGCGGTCGGGCTCCTTCCTGCTGCCGGTGGGCGAGTGGTCGATGGCGGTGCGGATGAACACGCATCTCATCGAACGCCAGGTGTCGGCCGAGTCGCCGGACCTCGATCTGCTGACGCGGTGCCTCGGGGTGATCCGGCGGTTGATCGTGGAGGACACCGGCGACTTCTTCTGGGACATGTTCGAGATGGAGGTGTTCAGCCGGTTGGGCACGGGGGAGCACCTCCGGCTGGTCGAGCGGCTCGATCCCGAACTCGCCCGGGTTCGGCGGGCCATCGCCGCGCGGGGGAGGTGACGGGACCGCGTTATCGTGTCCGCCACGCGTCGGCCGGGGGAGGGACAGGGATGAGCGGAGTTCTGGATCCCCGGACCCGGTTGGCGGTGTTGGAGGCGATCACCGACGGCGGGTTGCGCGAACTGGAGCTGGACGACCTGTTCGCCGTGCTGCTGCCCAGGGTGCGGCAGTTGTTCGAGGTCGACACGGCGAGCGTCCTGCTCGCCGACACCGGTGGCCGGCAGCTGGTGGCCCGGGCGGCCTCCGGGTTGGAGGCCGAGGTCTTCCAGGGGGTGCGCATCCCGATCGGCACGGGGTTCGCGGGTCGGGTGGCGCTGCTGCGGGAACCGGTGCGCATCGACCAGGTGGACGAGTCGACCGTGGTGAACCCGCTGCTGTGGACGCGCGGGCTGCGGGTGATGCTCGGGGTGCCGATGGTCGCCCAGGGTGATCTGACCGGCGTGCTGCACGTGGGCAGCGCCGCCGCCCGGCAGTTCACCGACGAGGAGGTCGTGCTGCTGCAACTGGTCGCCGACCGGCTCGCCATCGCCGCGCACGCGCAGCGCTCGCGGGTCGAGCGGACGGCGGCGGCCCTGTTGCAGGACAGCCTGCTGCCCGGGGTGCTGCCGGCCACCGCCGAGTGGGACATGGCGGCCCGGTACGTGCCCGGCGCGCACAGCAGGGTCGGCGGCGACTGGTACGACGTGTTCGAGTTGCCCGACGGCCGGCTGGGCCTGGTGATCGGCGACGTCGCGGGCAACGGGTTGCCGGCCGCGATCGTGATGGGCCGGTTGCGCAGCGCGTTGCGCGCCTACGCGTTGGAGTTCGCCGACCCGGCGGAGGTGCTGGGCAGGCTCGACCGGAAAACCGGCCACTTCGAGGGCTACACCATGGCCACGATCGGCTACGGCGTCGTGGACACCGCCGCGCACCGGCTGGAACTGGCGCTGGCGGGCCACCTGCCGCCCGTGCTCGCGGTGCCGGGTCGCCCGTCCGCGCTGCTCGACGTCCCCGTCGGCCCGCCGGTGGGCTTCGGCCTGGCGGTCACCGGCCGCAAGTCGGTCGGCGTCGACCTGCCGCCGGGCGCGCTGGTCACCTTCTACACCGACGGCCTGGTCGAACGACGGGGCGTGGACCTGGACACCACGGTGGAGCAGCTGCGCGCGGTCACGCTCGCCGAACCGCCCGAGGCCGCGTGCGTCCGGATCATGGCGGAGATGGTGGGCGACCGGCCGGCGGCGGACGACATCGCGCTGCTGGCCGTGCGCCGCGTACCCGGAGCAGCCGGTGTTCGACCCTGACGCGCTGCCGGCCTTCGTACCGCCGGAGGTCGAGGAGCTCGCGGACGACGACCTCGAACGCCCGCCGCTACGTGGCCGCACCGCGCCGCCGACCGGGCTGCACGACCTCGACTGGGCCGCGCTGGAGGACGCCTACGACACCGCCGACCGGACGCCGTGCTTCATCGAGGCGCTGACCAGCGACGACCCCGGCGACCGGGCGTTCGGCAGCTACGGCCTGTACTCGGCGACCACCCACCAGGGCTCGGTCTACACCGCGTCCCGCGCCGCGATCCCGTTCCTGGGGGTCAAGGGGTCGCAGGTTCAAATCCTGTCGTCGCGACGGTCTGAGGAAGCCCGCTGTATCTGGAGAATATAACCAGGTCAGCGGGCTTTTCGTGCTTGCGGAACGATCTTGAAAATGGTCACGGAGCGGTAACGAAGCGATCCTCGCAGGTGCCGTGAAGGAGCGGATCGGGAGCGACCGGCTCCTGATTTTTTACCAGCGCTAAATGGGGTCGTCCCCGAACGGGTGAACTGTGCAAACCTGCCTGCGTTGCGCTCAACCTGCCCTGACCGCCCCCGACCGTCAGGGCCCGTGACCCGCAGCGGGACGCGGTGTGCCGGACGGTCGACGGGGCACCGTCGCCGAGTGGCGTCCGGTGTCGCCCGGCAGGGCCTCCGATCGGACGGGCGGTGGTCTTCCGCCTCTTGTCGCCGCCTGTCTGGTCGCCGCCCGGATCAAACCAACACCGCCGCCGGCCTGACCGCCGAACACGCAGCGGTCATATCGCTCCAACCAGTGGCGGATCCGGTCGATCGCCCCTGCGTGGCCCGGCACTTGGACGCTGCGTCGCATCGCCAGCAGCGCACCCGGGTCCGCACCCGCAGGCGCTTCACGGTCGGGCACCGAGAGGCGAATGGATCGAGGTTGGATTCGCACATGTCGCCGGGCGTGTGTGAGGTGTCGTCCTGTGGTCAGAAGGCGGTCCAGTGCCAGGGGTGGGGGATGTCGCCGCGGAGGCACCGAAGGCGGTGTTCGGCTTCTGTGGCGGCGTGGGGGTTGGTGTGTGCTTTGCGGAGGAGGTAGGTGGTCCAGCGGAGTTCTGTGGTGGTGGCGAGGGTGCGGTAGGCGGGTGCGGTGGTGACGTCGTGGCCGCCGTAGGCGGTGACGAAGGCGGTGTAGTCGGTGGGGGTGATGCGGGCGAAGTCGGTGTGGTCGACGGCGATGGGCGTGAGGTCCCAGTCGGGTGTGCCGAGTCCGAGGTGGTCGAGGTCGAGCAGTACGGGGGTGCCGTCATCGGTGATGGCGAGGTTTCCCTGCCAGGCGTCGCCGTGGACGACGTGGCGCGGCGGGTCGGGGTGCAGGGTCGCGTACTCCTGGCGCAGCCTGGCCAACAGGTCGGTGAGCAGGTCGTGGTCGTGGCGGGTGAGGGTGGTCGCGTTGGAGATCGCCTCGGCCAGCCCGTGGAACGGGTCGAGGACGGGCAGCGGCGGGTTGTCGGGCGGGGTCAGTGCGTGGATTCGTCGCAGTGTGGCGCCGAGTTCGGCGGGGGTGGCGTGGCGGTGGTGGGGTAGTTCGGCCCACCAGGTGACGGGTCGGTCGTCGACGAGGGTGGGTCGGTGCGTCGTGTCCAGGGCGTGGACGGTCGGGATTCCGGTCGCGGCGAGCCATCGGGAGACGCGGAGCAGGTGTTCGGCGGTGCCGACCGTGCCGGGTGGGCCGATGCGGGCGACGATGCCGCCGGGAAGGCAGTAGAGGACGTTGGAGCCGTCGCGGATCAGTTCTGCCCCTGTGGTCGGCACGCCGGCTTCGGCGCCTGCCCGGGTCAGCACGTCGTGGGCGGGACGGGTGTCGGTGGTGTCAGGCATCGGCGGTGGTGGACGCGAGGTGGTGGTGCAGGTCCGCGACGTCGGGGATCGTCAGGTGCTGCGCGGCGGCGCGCATCAGTGCGCGTAGTTCCCCGGTCATCCGCAGCGAGTGGAACCCGGTGGCGTCCGCGGCAGCCCGCCTTCCGAGGACGACGGCTTCGTTCGGGTCGCCCACAGCCATGTACAGCGCGGCCAGGCGGGCAGTGGAGAACGCCCGTGATCGTGGATAGGCGTCGGTGTGCAGGCGGATCGCGGTCGCGAGGCGTTCGGCGGCCTCGCCGGGACGGTTGCGGGACAAGGCTTCGGGGGTCAACGCCCGCGCGCTGCTTCCCGCGTGTTCGGCCTGGTCGTAGTAGACCAGCCACGGCGGGTCGGTGGCCGGGCGGCGCTCGGCGAAGTGCGCGTCGGCACGGTCGACTGCCGCCCTGGCCTGGTCGTGGCGGCCGAGCACTGCCAGCACCCGGGCGTGCACGACCGCGGCCACCGCTCTCGCCGTGGCGGTGAGCCGGTCTCTGCGGACCTGGGCGAACTCGATCAGGGAGAGTGCGTCGTCCAACTCGCCCGAGTGGAGCGACAGGCGGGTCATGTCGGTGAGGACCGCCGCGCGCAGCTCCCACGAACCCGCCTGTTCGGTACACCACAGGGCGGTCCGGGAACATCGTGTCGCCGTGGCGTGGTCGCCCATGTCGAAGGCCGTGAAGGCCACCACCCCAGCCAGGTTTCCGACGGCCTCGAACAACGAGGACCTGGCCGTCGGGTCGCAGTGCGACTCCAGTGCCCGACAGGACCAGCGGAGGTGCGCGGCACCCGCCTCGCCCACCATGCCGCCGCCGTAGAGGTTCTCGCCGGAGGCCAGAAAGCCGGTCATCAGCCGCACTTGGTCGACCTCGGCCCGACCGACCCGCCCACGGGGTGGCACGTCCAGGCTCAGGTCGACGGAGACCGGCCTGATGTTCGCGTCGACAGCTGGATCCGATTCGTACGCCGACGTGGTGAGCGCCTTCAGCCCGAGGTTCAGGTGTTCGACGACCGGCCCCCTGCGCAACCGCTGCTGTTCGGACTTCGCCTTTTCCCGCAGCATGATCAGCTCCCCGCGCGCGGACAGGGCGCCGTCGATCGCCCGGACCACCTCGGCGGAGGGCAGGTTGTGGCCGGGCCGTTCGGCGTGGGACACGTACTGCCTGGTATAACCGATCTTCTTCGCCAGCTGGAGTTGACTAAGACCTGCCTCCACCCGTCGGCGACGGATCTCGTAACCAAGTAGGGCCCTGGCGGATCCGATGATATCGGGTTGTTCGCCGTCGGCCATGGTGCCTCCGCAAAGTTGCAGATGAAGTGCGGAGCCTCTTCTGCCGGATACCGTTTCGGTGGTCCTGAAACGGATCGTATCGTTCCTCGTGGGATTGCGGGCATACCGCTTCGGCTGGAACCACACGTGCGCTGTGCTGGCCCGGGGAAGCTGGCGGTCGCGATGAAGGTCGCGCCGAACCTCTCACTCGTTTTCGACACAGTGGTCTGCGAATCCTGCCTGGGTTCTGCCCGGTCAGGCGGATCCAGTGAGATGAGCGAATTCGTTGAGGATCGCGTCCCACCGGAAGGTGGTCGCGCCGTCGGGCAGGCGGGTGGTGATGTGGTCGGGGTCGAGAAGGGTGGCGTGGGCGGCGGTCAGGGTTCGGGTGCTGGGGTGGTAGGCGGGGTGGTCTCGTAGGGGTTGTTTGACGCAGGGTGCGACGAGGATGGGGACGTCGGTGCCGAGGAGTTCGTTGAGCAGGGCCAGCGCGAGGTTGTCGCTGATGCCGTGTGCCCATTTGTTGATGGTGTTGAAGGTGGCGGGGGCGACGAGGACGGCGTCGGCGCGGGGGAGTGGGTCGCGGTGGTCGGGTGGGTGTGTTCCCGTCCTGATCGTCGTGCCGGCGGGTAGTGCGTCGGAGTCGAGCCATGAGGCGGCTGTGGGGGTGGTGATGAGGTGGACGTTCCAGCCGGTGGTGTGCAGTGCGCTCACGAGGTGGTGGAGGCTGAGCAGAGGTGGTGCGGCGGTGGCGATCAGGTAGGCCGTGCGGGGGCGGGTGTTCACGTGTGTGCGCCGATGCGGGTGGCCAGGCCGCGTAGGCCGGGGGTGCGTCGGTGTCGTTCTCGGGACAGGAGTTCGTGGACGAGCGCGTGTCCGGTCGGGTCGGTGTGCAGGAGTTGGGGCGCGGTGCGTTCGGCTTCCAGCAGGTGGATGACCGCGAGCGGGTCCTGGCGCAGTCGGGTGTGTGCCCAGGCGTTGTCCAGGTGGAAACGTCCTCGCCTGCCGTGCAGGCCGTCGGGCAGGGTCGCGATGTCGACCTGTTCGGCTTCGGCGAGCAGGTGGTGGGGGTCGTCGGACGACCTCGCCACCGAGACGCGGTGGATGGCGACGTTGGTCGGGCCGAAGGCGGTGAAGCCGATGTTGGCGTCGTGGCCGAGCACGGTCGCGCAGTGCTCGGCGTGCCGGAGCCGTTGTCGTGCTTCGGGTTTATCGCCGCGGCGGGCCGCGGAGACCGCGGCGATGAGCATGAGCATCCCCCGCCAGGTGGCGTCTGCCCGGTCGGTGGCGGGGAGGGCGTCCGCCGAGGTGAGCGCGTGCTCCTCGGCCCCGCCCGCGTCGTGGAGTCGCAGCAGGGCACAGGTCAGCTGGTAGGCGGCCGAGGCTTGGCCGTGCACGTCCTCGGCCTCGTCGGCGGCGGTGCGGGCCTGGTCGGCGGCTTCGTAGGCGGCGATGCCGTCGCCGGCTTTGGTGGCGATCTTCGCCGACACGACGGCGGTCTGGCAGTACAGCGACAGGGCGTGCCGGCGTGACCTGCCGGTGGTCTCGGCGATCAACGACGACACGGTGTCGAACGTGCCGGGAAGCGCCTGGGTGGCCTCGGCGTAGCGCGCCGCCTGGTAGGTGCGGTGCAGCCGGTCCACCAGGGCTGCCGCGTAGCTCAGAGCCCCTGGACCTGTCGGTGTGATCGGGGTTCGGCCGGAAAGGCGCGGTGGGGCAACGGTTTCGGGCCGCTCGTCGAACCGCGCCCGTCGGTCGTTCGACCGTTGGCGCAGGTGTTCCTGTTCGGCTTTCCCCTGCGCGCGCAAGGCGGTCAGGACGCCACCGGCGTCCAGTGCCTGGTCGATGGCCTTGATGAACTCGGCGGAGGGGAGGTTGTGGACCTCGCGTTCGGCGAGGGACACGTACTGCCTGGTGTATCCGATCTTCTTGGCCAGTTGCGGTTGGCTCAGGCCGGCCTCGGTGCGCCGGCGGCGGATCTCGTGGGCGAGACGAGCCCTGGCGGATCCGGTGATGTCGGGTTGCTCGCCTTCGGCCATGTCGCCTCCGCAAAGATGCAGATGAACTACAAATGCGTCTTCTGTCCGATGCCGTTTCGGTGGTTCTGAAACGGATTGTATCGTTACTCGTGGGAGGGCGGGCACACCGATTCGGGTGGAACCACACGTGCGGTGGGCTGCTTCGGGAGTCTGGTCGCAGGTGTCCCGCTGCGATCGTGGCGCGGAATGGCTTCCCGGCGGGGGGCGGGCTGGTGCCGTCCGCGGGCGCGGGCATCGGGTGGGCTGTGTCGTCCGTGAAATTGCGGGATGCCCTCGTGTTCCCGCCACAGGTGGTCGCAGGCCACACAGGTGGGCCAGCAGCCGTCCGGGAACCGGGCGGCGGGGACGCGGGGCACGATCACGTCGGTTCCGCACAGCGTCAGGCCCGCGTCGTCCGCGACCAGCGTCACGGGTATCGCGTGCCGATGTCCTTTGTAGGGGAGCCACCGGAAGAAACGCTCACCCATCGCACCTCCCTCTGGGAAACCGTCCACGCTGGGCGGTCGAGACTTCCTGTTGTTTTTCCGTGTGACCAGCAGAACAGGAATCCGGGTAGTGCGGCAGGGGGCAAATCGACCTGCTGTCGACTTTCTTTCCGATGGTGGAAAGGTACTCCTGGAAGCGTCTTCGGTCGTATGAGGGCGGTGCCGTCCGGGGTCGCCAGCGCTATCGAGTTGGCAGTGGGAACGTGCTGGTGGTCACGGTGCGCGGACCACGCGGAATCCGATGCCGGGGGAGGAGAGTTCGGCCGGTGCGATGTTGCGGAACGTGGCGCGGGCCTGTGTGGGGGTGGAGGCGTAGGAGCCGCCGCGGAGCGCGACTCCGTTGTGGACTACGTGGTTGAGGGTCCATTCCCACACGTTTCCTGCGACGTCGAGGATCCCGTGTGGTGTCGCGCCGGCCTGGTGTGCGAGGACGGGGTGGTGGAGCCGATGTCGGAGGGGGAGAGGTTGGCGTGGTCAGGGGTCCACTCCTGTTCGCCCCAGGGCCAGCGGCGGCGTTCGGGGCCGGCGGCCATCCATTCCCATTCCGCGGCGGTGGGCAGTCGTCCGCCCAGGTGTTGTGTGGCTCGGACGGCGCGGGCGTGGGTGAGGCCGGTGGCCGGGTGGCGTCCGTGCCCGTCCGGGTGTGGTGTGCCCAGTTGCCGGCGGGTGACGGGTGTCCGTGCCCACAGCAGCGTGCGGACGGTGAAGGACCGTTGGTCGTGGGTGGTCCAGGTTCCGCCGGGGACGAGGATCCAGTCGATGTCCACGGTGGTCACCTGCCGTTGAGGAGGAGGTCTTCGACGTTGACCGCGGTCCGGACCCGACTGCCGGGGTGCGGCTGGAGCCCCCGCGTGTGCAGCGCCTCGGCGATGACCGTGAAGGCCCGCTCCGCTTCGCCGTGATCGGTGGTGAAGGCGAGGTAGGTCCGGCCGAAGCGGATCATGTGCGGACCGTCGAGGGCGGTGTCGCAGCGGGAGAGCCGCAGGTTGACCAGCATCGGCGCCAGGGTGGTGCCGGGTGCCGTCGGGTCGGGGAACACCGACAGGGCGGTCCGCAGCACGGTGAGGAAGGCGTCATCCCGGATGTACGGGGTGAGCCAGCCGACGACCTCCTCGAGCCTCGCCTCGCCCGCGGGGGCGGCTTCGACGTCGGCGACGGCGCGGAGCCCGCGGGCGTGGAGTCGGGCGGCGTGGCGCAACGTGGTGACGCGGCTGCGTCCGGGCCGGTATCCGGACACCCAGTCCCGCAGTACTCGCGTCTCGGTGATCCGGTCGACGGCGTTGCGCACGGCCCGGTGGACGACCTGGTCGAGGACCGGCGGGAGCCAGAACTCCAATTGCTTGCCGGTGTAGGTGGACACGTGGGTGAGGGTGGGCGGTCCGGGGCGCCAGGTGCCCTCGGCCAGGTCCCTCGCCAACCGCGGCAGGATCTCGGCGGACTCGCGTCGCAGGCGCTCGAACGCCGTGGCGTCGGCGCCGGTTGCGGGGGAACGCAGCGCGCACTGCCGTAACGCGACCTGCAACCGCTCCTCGTCCAGCGACGGCATCAACGACCGCGACCTGTCGTGAGCTCTCATGGGCGACAGGCTCACCACGTCCTCGAGCACGTGCGTCGCGCGGCGCCGACCACCGCGCCCCACGGCGGCGGCACCCGGTCCGGGTCGGGAGGTTCCAGCCAGCGGTGGCCGGTGGTCGAACCGTGTGCCGGCAACAGGATCGTGGAGTCCGGGCGTGGGAAGGACACCCCGAGGAACGCGAGGTCCTCGATCGCGGCGGCGCACATCGGGGTGCGTGGTTGCGCGAGCAGGATCCAGTCGTCCGGCCGGCTTCGGGGTCGGGGCGCGACGATCACCGGCGCGTCGAGCATCCATTGCACGAGCTGGTGCCTGATCTCCGCGCCGACACCGGCCCGCACGACCATCGCGTCCACCTCGTCGCCGACACGCACCCGCACGGCGCCCGTCGAGAGGTCGAGCGTGGTCGGCCATATCGCGGGCACCGTGGGGACCACGAGGGGTTCCCACGCCGGCGGTGGTATCTCGGATGTCGCGACAACGGTCATGGGCATGTCCTCGGGAACGGGGTGGCGCGGCGGGACCGGACCGCTCTGACTGCGGGCTCCGGTCCCGCCGTGTTCGGGAACCGACTGGTGGGCGTCGGGAGGAAACCGGGACGGGGCCGGGGTGCGGATCGGCCCCGTCCCGGTGTGGCGGTGTGCAACGCCTCGCGCACGGGCCTTCGGGGCGGCCGGTGCGCGGAGGGCTCACCGCGCTCGCTGTGCGTCGTCCTGGGGAAGGCCGTCACGCCTGGCACGGGGTGGCGACCACCGTCGTCGCGGAGGCCAGGGCGGAACTCGACGGGTCGATGTCGACGCGGCGACCCGGTTCCGTCCACGCGCCGACGGCACGAGGACCACGACCACAGCGGGCATTGCCGGTTCGCGCCACGTCCGACGCGACGCGAACCAGAGGAGCGAGGTCATCCACGAAGCCGGTGGTGAGCAGTTCGACACGGTCGGCTCCGGGATGCCAACGGGTGCGGCTACTCCTGAACCGGTTCGTCCTCGACGTCCGCCGGACTGCCCGCGCCCTCGATCTCGGCGACGCCGCCGGTCAGCTCCTCGATGACTCGTTTCGCGCCCTTGACCGTGAAGGTCAGGTCGAGGGCTCGACCGAGTTCGACCTCGATCTCGTTTCCGGCGACCTGGAGACGGATCGAGACGTCGCCGTAGATCTTCGCGCACGCCTGGACGGTCGCGCCGCTGGTGAATTCCATGACGGGGTTCCCTTCGAATGTGCTTGTTGTGGTGACAGGTCGGAGGCGGTGCGGGTTCAGCACACCTCGAACAGGTCGTCGAACTGCATGGGTGCCAGGGCGATCAGCGCTCCGGCGATGAACGACGACCCGGGTTGGAGTTCCTCGGCGCGGACCCGTGTCACGGTGGATCGGTTGAGCCCCATCGCCTTGGCGAGGGCGTAGTCGGAGTAGAAGCCGGCGAGCCTGGCGGCCTTCGCGAACGCGACGAAGCGCAGCCGGATCGTGTGGGACTGGGGTGCTGTCGCCTCGCCGGGCGGCGGCTCCTGTACCCGTTGCGTTTTCGTCATGGCAGGGAAGGCGGGTCGGGGGCGGAGAGCTTGGCGAAGACGAACTGCTGGGCTTCGCGCAGGGTCCGGTCGTGGGAGTCGGCCGCGATCACCGTGTGGGACAGGGCCAGGTCCTCCAGGACGGTGGCGACGTGGTGGTCGGCGAGTTCGCGGAATCGGCGGTCGCCGTCGCGCGGCTTGTTGGTGCCCAGCGGGAGCGTGGTGTCGAGGGTGGTGCGGTAGAGCAGGTCGTAGTGGTGGTGGCTGTGGTGTCGGACGAAGTCGCCGAGCCAGGCGAGGGTGTCGGGGTCGGGGTGTTCCTCGCGGTGGTGCAGGGCGGCGAGGTAGTAGCCCAGCGCGTCGGGGGCGGCACGGTCGACCAGGACGACCTCGGCGTGGTGGGCGGCCTCGGTCTCGTTGCTGATGCCGGTGGTGATGAACCAGAGGGTGGAGGCGGCGGTGTGGTTGTGCAGGATGGGCAACCCGGAACGCTGTGCCTGCTCGCCGAGGTCGGCGACGGTGGCGACGTTGATGTCGTGGAGGCGCAGCTCATGGGCGAGTCGGGACAGGAACTGGGTCTTGCCGGTGGAGTGGGTTCCGACGATCCCGATGACGACGGCCCGGTCGGTGTCCTCCATCACCACAGGCCTCCTTCCGGTGTGGCGTTGGCGCGGAAGGGTTTGAGCGCGCCCTGGTCGACCAGCTCGGTCCAGGTCCAGGCGCGCTCGGCGAGCACGGCGGCGAGGACTTTCCAGGCGCACCAGGTGTCGTGACCGGCCCGGTGCGGTTTCTGCCCGGTCAGGCCGTCGGCCTTGGGGGTGATGCCCAGGTGGGCGACGAGCGCGACGAGGCTGTGGGAGGGCAGGTCGGGCCAGGTCCGGCGGGACAGGGCGAGGGTGTCGAGAACCATCGGTGGCGTCCATTCGGGCAGGTGCCGGCCCAGGACGGCGTAGTCGACGTGGGCGCCGTGCGCGACCAGCGTCCGCCCGGCCAGCAGGGACTCGACCTCGGCCGCGACGGAGGTCCACCGGGGCGCGTCGGCGATCTCGTCCTCGCCGATGCCGTGCACCCGCCGCGCGACCGGGTTGACGGGCGTGTTCGGCCGCACCAGCCACGTGCGGAGGTCGGCGGTGGTGGGGGCGTCGGTGTCGACGGGCAACACGGCGAGTTCCACGATCTCGGGTGTTCGGGCGCCGTTGCCCTCGATGTCGACCACGGCGAGCGGGCGGCCGATCAGGGCGGGGTCGAGTGCGGTCATGACGCGTCCTGTCGTGTGGGCCAGCCGATCTCGGCGCGGCCGTGCCGGTCGGGGTGGTGCGGCAACCCGGCGTCGTGGACCTGGTAGCCCAGTTCGTGCTGGACCCGGTACCGCCGCTGCTCGTCCAGGCCCTCCACGATCAACGCCCGCTCGCCGACCTCGACCAGCCGCCCGCCCAGGCCGTGCACGAGGGCGGCGGCGAGCGCCGGTTCGGGGCGTGTCCACGCGGTGGCGCAGCGTCGGACCTGCTCGGCGGGGCAGATGCCGCAGAGTTCGAGGATGCCGCGGTGGCCGTTGTAGTCGGGCAGCGCGTGGGTGAACGCGACCGCGCACGAGGTCTTGCGGAACAGTCGCCGTCCTGGCCCGAACGCCCGTAGCGCGCGGTGTTCCAGGTCCCGGGGGAGGATCTTGCGGCGCGCGGTGTCCTCGTAGGGTTCGGGTAGTCCGTGGTCGCGGTAGTAGGACTGGATCTCGTCGCGGTAGAACAGGCCGGTGAACACCGTCGCGTGCGCGTGGTCGGCCAGTTCCGCCGCTCGCGTCAGGTGGGTGTCGGAGTCGTTGAGGCCGGGGACCACCGGCCGCCAGTACAACACCGTCCGGTACCGGTCGGCGTGGCGGTGCGCGGTGTGCAGGGACCGTGCCGCGATGTCGGAGTCGACCGGTTCGACCCGCTCGTCGTCGATGCCCGACCAGGTGACCAGCAGCGTGACCTTGAGGTGCCGCAACGCGTTGAGCTCGACGCAGTCCTCCGCCTCGACCCGCCAGCGGGTGATCACCAGCACGTGGTTGGTCAACCCGCGCGCGTCCAACTCGCGCAGCACCGCGAACAGGTGCGGTTTCACCGCCGGCAGGAAGGGGTCGGTGGCGCGGTTGAGCAGCTGCACCGGCGTGCGGTGCGGCGTGAAATGCGGGTGCCCGACCAGCGCCTCGACGGCCTCGGCGTCGGAGGTCAACGCCCGCGGCACCTTCATGCCGAAGTTCCCGAACAGGTGCCGCACGCAGTACCCGCAGTCCAACGGGCACCCCACGATCCAGTTCAGGCTCAGCCCCGACTTGCGGTGCTCGACCACCTCCAGCAGCTCCGGCAGCACACCCGGGCGCTCGGCCGGGTCGAGCAATCGCAACCGCGGCCGTCCACCGGGATCGGTGTTCATCCTGGTCCACCCCCTCTGATCAGCGTGATTCCACTGGGGACAGCTGACCAGCCGACGGTATAGTTGCGTAACGAGGCAACACGGCTACGCAGCGCTATTTTCCTGTTTGCCCCCTGAACGGGGACCCGCGCATGACCCACCATCAAGCCAAGGATCCGACCGGCACGGACTTGGAGTCCTGACCGCAGCGCCTGAGCGGGTGAGGAGACCCATGGGCTGGATAGGCAGTCGAATCGGTTGTCCGTCTCGTTCCGAGCGGAGTCGAGGGTGAGCCGCGCGTCGTCCGATCCTGGACAAGCTTCTGCGGCCTTCCGGCTCGCCGGCGAGTTGCGCCGACGTCGTCGGAACGCCGGGATGAGCCAGCAATGCCTGGCCTCCAAGGTGGGCTACACGCGGCAGTACGTGTCGATGGCGGAAAGGGTCGGGCGCAACCTGCCGTCCCGGGAGCTGATTGGCGCGATCGATCGCGTCCTCGATGCGGACAACGCCCTGAACACCTTGCGCGAGCAGGCCAGGGGCGAGCAACAGGCGCTGCGGCACCAACACGCCCCCGCCAAGGAAAGTCCATCTCGATCGAGCGTGGGTGGGCTTCTTGCGGTGCGTTCGGCTGTGCGTGCCCGTGGAGACGGCGGCACCGATGCTGTGGAGGAGTTGCTGATGAACACCGCCGACGAGTCCGCCGAGTTTCTTGCGTGGGCCGAATCCACGAACGTCGGTGGATTGACCGTCGAGCAGATGCACTCCGAGGTCCGGCGGATCGCGCACCTGTATTTGAAGGTGCCGACCGAGCCGCTGTTCGCACGCACCCGAGCCCTGCGGGATCGGGCGGTCTCCCTGTTGGCCGGACATCAGGATCCACGCCACACCCGCGAGTTGTACGCCGTCGCGGGCTGGTCGTTGACGCTGCTGTCCTGGATCTCCGTCGACCTGGGGCACACCGACGCGGCCTCCACTCACGGACGCGCGGCGTGGATGTGCGCCGAGCGGGCCGACCACAACCCCTTGCGCGCCTGGGTGTGCGCCACCCGCCACACCGCCTCGTTCTGGCAGGGCGACTACGCTGGTGCGGCGCACCATGCCGCCGACGGCCTCCGCTACTCGGGCACCGGCACGGCGAAGATGTTCCTGTCCAGTGCACTCGCGTTGGACCTCGCTCGCGCGGGTGACACCGACGCTGCCGGGCAGGCACTGCGGCAGGCACAGCTGCTGTCCGAGACCACAGGCAGGAACGAAGACGAGTCGGAGGGACCGCTGACCTGCTCGGTGGGCCGGGCCGCGTCCCTGTGGTCGGACACCAAACTCGCCCTCGGTGACGCCCAGGAAGCGTTGAACTCGGCAAATCGCGCGGTGGCCCTCTTCGAAGCCACTGCGAAGGACCACCGCAACCTGGGCTCGGAACGCATGACACGTCTGCAACAGGTCAAAGCCCACCTGGTACTCCACGACCTGCCGGCAGCCGAGGACGCACTGCGCCCGGTGCTGGACACACCGCCTTCCCACCGTGTCCGTCCCCTGGTTCGGCGGGTGACCGAGGCGGGAACCCTGGCCAGACAGGTGGGCGGCACGGCGGATCCGGTGACGAAGCGGATCCAGGAGGCCGTCCACGACTTTCGCCGGGACATCGGGACGAGGGAGTTGACCGCGTGAACGAGGCGGAGCCCATGCGCGACCACTGGTGGTGGCGGCCCGGTTGGAAGGTCGGCAGGTCCTTCTACACCTGGCATATCACGTTCGCCGACCACCCCGATGTCCTGCGCCTCGTCGCCGACTACGAACCGGTTCTCGCCGCCTTGCCCCGACTCGACTCCGTTCCCGCGCGTTGGCTGCACCTGACGCTCCAGGGAGTCGGTTTCACCGACGAAGTCGCCCGACACGACGTGGACCGCATCGTGGACGCCGCCCGCACCCGGTGCGCGGAACTGGCACCGTTCACCATCACGATCGGACCCGCGCACCTGGACCCCGAAACCGTCCAGATGCCCGCACGCCCCCTGGAACCGTTGGCAGGCCTACGAGCAGCCATCCGTAGTGCGATCGGCGACGTGTGGGGCCACGACAACGTGCCCGAGGCGGAGACCGGGTTCCGCGCGCACGTCAGCCTCGCGTACTCGAACAGGGCCGGCTCCGCGCGCGACGTCGCCCGGACTCTGACCGGACACGCGGAACACAGTGCCCACACCACCGTGTCCTCCGTCGCGTTGATCGACCTCAACCGAGACCAGCGGGCGTACGAGTGGATTGACGTCGCCACGGTGGCACTCGGGAGCGCGTCGTGAACCACGGACCGCACAACCCGGGGTCCGATGACCGTGTCGGGGCGGATTTCCTGGCCTCCGAGGTGCGGCGGTTGCGCGTTGAGCGCGGGCTGAGCCAGCGCGAGCTGGCCGCCAGGATCGGGTACACCAGGCAGTACGTGTCCGTCATGGAGAGGAAGGGCGCGAACCTTCCCTCCAAGGACCTCGTCAAGGCGGCCGATCACGCGCTGGGCGCCGAGGGGTACCTCGTCGGCTTGAGGGAACGCGCCCGCCTGGAGGTCGGGCGACGCCGCGACGCCCCCGGCCCGGATGTCCCGCGTTTCCCCGATCACGGGCACCTGCCGCCGCCGGCCGGGCTCGGCGGCCACGACGTCGAGGAACTCGTCGATCACCTGCGTGAGCAGTGGCACCTGCTGGTCCGGACCGACAACCTGTTCGGGCCGCGTTTCGCCCTCAGCTCCGTCCACGACCACCTGCGCCTGGTCATCGACCTGATGCGTTCCGTCCCGGTCGCCCGGCGTGTCGACCTGGTCCGCCTGGCTTCCTGGTACGCCGAGTCCGCGGCGTGGTTGCACGAGGACGCCGCCGAAACCCGACTGGCCCAGGTCTGGACCGACCGCGCGATGGAGTGGGCGCACGAAGGCGGGGACGAGACCATGGTGGCCTGGACGCTGTTCCGCCGCAGCCAACAGGCCGCGGACGACCCGGGTCGGGTCATCGGCCTCGCGACCGCCGCGCATCGCCGCGGACCGGAACTGCACGCGCCGATGCGCGCCGCGATCACCCAGCAACAGGCCCGCGGGCACGCCCTGGCCGGAGACGAACTCGCGGCCCACCGCGCACTCGACGCCGCCCACGAATGGGCCGCCCAGGATACCGACGGCGCCGCCCGCCAAGGCCACGGCTCCTTCTGCACGCCCACCTACCTGGAGCTGCAACGAGCCGACTGCTGGCTCCTGCTCGGGCGACCCGACAAGGCCGTCGGACTCTACGACGCCGTGCTGCCGTCGCTTCCGAGCGTCTACCGCCGCGACCGCGGCAACGCGCTCGGCCGCCACGCCACGGCACTGGCCCGCATCGGAGAACCCGACCGCGCCGCCGACGCGGCCCTGGAGGCACTGGACATCGCCCGCAGCTCCGGGTCCGTGCGCACCGAACGAGCGGTCGCACAGGTAGCCCGCGCGCTGGCGCCGCACGGCGGGGTAGAGGCCGTGAGCCGGTTGCGGGACCGCCTGTCCGCGAGGCTCGCGTGACCACGTACGAACTCGAGATCGCGGCGATGCGGCGAGCGGTCGCCCTGTCCGCGATGGGCCTGGGCACCACCAGCCCCAACCCGCCGGTCGGCTGCGTGATCCTCGACCGTGCCGGCCTCGTCGCCGGAGAGGGGTTCCACCGCCGCAAAGGTGAAGCCCACGCCGAGGTCCACGCGTTGCGGGCAGCGGGGGAGCGGGCACGGTGCGGCACGGCCGTGGTGACCCTCGAACCGTGCAACCACCACGGTCGCACGCCCCCGTGCCGCCAAGCCCTCCTCGACGCCGGGGTCGCCCGCGTCGTGATCGCCCTGATCGACCCCACCTCCCGAGAGGAGGGAGGCGCGGCCCGGCTGCGCGCGGCGGGGGTGCAGGTCGTCATCGGCACCCTCGCCGACACCGCGCGACTCGTGCTCGACCCGTGGCTGCACGCCCAGTCCGTCGGCAGACCGCACACCACCTGGCTCGACACCGACCACACCACGGCCGACGTCGCCGAGCTGGTCGCGGCCCACCGTGCGTCGCACGACGTCGTCATCGGCCCGAATGGACAACCTTCGGAAGGGATCCCCGGCGGGCACGGAGCGGACGTCTTCAACGTTCCCGCCGAACTACCCTACAACCCCACGGACGCCTTGAACCTGCTCTACCGGCACGGCTCGCGAACAGTTCTCGTCGTAGGCGGCGCCGAGAACGCCCGACCCTGGCTCGACCGACGACTGCTCGACGAAGCCATCGTCTACTACGACACCGACCGCCTCACCACGCGACGCGCCGCCCAGGAGCTGCTCTTGCGACAGGGCTGGAACCTCGACCGAGTCGAACGAACCGGCGATCGAGTCCGACTAGGACTCAGGTTGGGCTGACGGCTGGTCGCCGACGTGCAGTCCTCGGCCGACCACGATGAGACCGGACGGAGAGCACGTCCGAACACCGGGTGACCGCCGAGCTGTTCGGTCTCGCGCAGCTCGGCGCCGACTGCCCCTCAGGTGCAGAAGGGCAGGTTCGTCGCGGCTTGCTGGGCCGGCCAGATCCACCCGGCGCTTCCCGGATCCCAGACGGTCCTAGTTCGCCGGGTGGCCGTCCTCGTCCACCTCGGTGAGCGCGAAGGCAGCGTCCACGGCCTCGACCCCGTGGACCTGGTCGAGGATGACGTCGGGGTCGAGAAGGAGTTCCAGTGCCTTGATCGGGTCGTTCCCGATCGCGGCGCGGTCCTCGGCGCGGGCGTGGTCGGCGAGGTCGGGCGCGCACGATGTCGGCCACGATCCGCACCCGGCGCCTCACCTGATCCTCAGCCACGAGGGCAGGGTAGCCCTCCCCGGCGAAAGCAATCCGTCGACGTGCGTGGCCAACGCACCTGCTTCGCCAGAACCACTCGTGACCTGCAACGCGATCAACGTGCCCGCGATGAACGCCAGCCCGTCCTTCCTGACATCGATCTGGTCTCGCCGCGCCCGATCGGCGCAGGGTTCGAGGAGAAACTGCGTCGAAGTCCGCCAGTGCCTGGCGGCAGTGCGCGACTCGAAGAGGACGGGCCGTTCCTTCATTGCAACCGGAGAGCCACTTTGTCTTTCTGAAGACCGTTCGACGGAGCTGGCTCGTTTCGACACCCAAGGCCGCACGCGGAATCGTCCCCAGGTGCCGCCTTGGGTGTAAGTGGCTGACTTGTGGGCCTTGGCCCGGCGCCTCACACCTGAGGCTGGGTCAGGGAGCAGATCGTCCTGTCGTCAAGTACCAGGAGTCGCGGGCGTGTGGGGATGTAGTAGGCGTTGACCACCGCGTCCTCGCCGTACTGGAAGAAGGGGTGTGAGGACCAGGGGCCCACGCAGGCGGTGTTGCCGGGTGCGTGTCGGCGGTCGATTTTGATGAGGATGAACGAGTTTCCGCAGTGTTGGTAGCGGGCGGCCGCGCCTGCGGGGTCGTGGTGGGTGAAGTGGAAGCCGCAGGGTGTCGTGGTGTTGTCCGCGGCCCGTGCCGTGCCGTGCCGATTCCTGGGCAAGCACCTGCGCTTCGCCGCCCGTGACGTCGAGCAGATCGCCGAGTCCTGCCTGGCTGGCCCGGGCGGAAACCGTACCCGAACCGGGGATCTTCCCGACCGCGCTTGAAGTCCTCGTGTGCACGATGCGTCCATGTCCTCGTCGGCCCCGGCCGGAACCCCTGCGGCAGAAGGAGAATAGCCCCGATGGCCTACTGGGAACGAAGCGGACCGAACTCGTGGCGGGTCCGGTACGTCCGCGAGGACGGGTCGCTCGGCTCGTCGTCCGGATTCGGCACCGAGGACGAGGCGAAGGCCGAAGCCCACCGGATCGACAACCTCCACCGATCCACGGCCACCACCACGCCCGCGCCGGACAAACGCAGGTCGATGGCGGTGAACGACTGGATCGACCGGTGGTTCGGCGGGATCGACGTGGCCCCGACGACCCTGGCCCAGTACGAAAGCCTGACCCGCAACCACATCCGGCCGCGCTGGGGGACCGGCGACCTCACCGACGTCGGCAATCTGGCCGCCCACACCTGGGCGGCGGAACTACGCGCCCGGGGTCTGGCCCACGGCACCGCGAAGACGATCATGAAGGTGTTCACCATGATCCTCGCCGACGCCGCCGACGAGGACCTGCTCGACCACAACCCGATCCGCCCACGCCGACGCGACCACCGCGCCCGCGAGATCGTCTGGGCCGAACCCCACCAGGCCCTGCGGGTCGCTCTCCAGGCCGTGTCCCTGGCCGGTGCGTGGGCCGGCGTCCTGGACATCACCGCCGCCTGGACCGGCGCGCGCTGGGGTGAGCTGGCCGGGCTGCGTCGGGTCAACACCCACCTGGACGACGGGTGCTTCGTCATAGACCCCGATTTCGGTGCACTGCACGAGATCGGCCGCACCCTCCAACTCGGCCCACCCAAAACGGCCGAGTCCGCCCGCACCGTGACCCTGCCACCGTTCCTGGTGGAACTGCTCCGCCGGCACCTGGACACCCACGACCATCCGCACGTGTTCGTCACCGAACACAACGCACTGCTACGCCGCTCCAACTTCTCCCGCCGCGCCATGCGCCCCGCAGCCGACGGCAACCTGCACAGCACCAGCCCTCGCGTCCGCGTCCACCCGGTCAAACCGGGCCTGACCTTCCACGGCTTCCGCCACAGCCACAACACCTGGCTCATCGCCGACGGCATCCCCGACGTCGGCCGGGCCTTCCGCCTCGGCCACAAACTCCCCGACAAGATCCAACAGATCTACGCCCACGTCGCCCCCGAAGTCGAACGCAGAATCCTCGACACCCTCCAGCAACGATGGCTCGACGCCCTCGCCACGCTCGGCACGGCCACCCCGAACGGATCGCTACCGGCCCTTCCCTCCGCGTCTTGACCCATGGCCTGGTGTTCGTGGCACCGAACGGCGTCCTGTTGCCCCGGATCCCCTGCCTGGGGACGGTGCTCCGTCACCGAAGCCCGTGAACCGGCAAGGTGGGTTCTTCGGCCACGACCGACTTGGCCGCCCTCGTCAGGCGGCACGAAGCAGACGGGGCAGGAGGCGGTGCAGGAGGAAGCCACCCTGCTGCGGGCCCCTGTGATCCGGTGTCCGGTGGTCGCCGGGGCTCCAGGTCAAGCTCCGTAAGGGATTGCCGGCATCACTCGATGCCGCGGATACGGACCTGGTCCCAGGGGGGTTTCCCGGGTGCCCCGGTGCAGCAGGTGGGACAGGAGTTCCAGGATCCACGGCGGTTGCACTCCAGGACGTTCGAAGCCCAGTAGTCGACCGCGGTGGCGCGGGGTGACCAGGACGGCGGTGACCTGTGGGCGGCCTTGCGCGTCCGGGTGGGTGATCAGATCGGCAACACGGCCCAGTGACTCGCCGTGGAGGTCGTGGGCGGTGCGGCCGAGCAGGTCACTGGCCTTCATGGCGGGCTCCGGGGATGCGGCCGACGAGGTGGGTGCGCAGCCAGGACTCGAGCGGTGCCGTGTCCAGGAGGTCCGCGGAGATGGACAGTTCGACGGCGCTGCCGATGCGGGCGACGTGGCTGAAGGCGATGCGCACGGGTGGGCGGCGTTCGGGGCCGTGCTGGCGTTCGGCCACCGAGGTCAGCCACCGGCCCAGCGCGCCGCCGATGCGATCGCCCAGGACGCGTTGGCCGACCAGCAACGCGGTGACGCGCAGCTCGTCGTCGAGTTCGACGTCGACCGTGCCCACCAACGCGCGGTGCAGGTCGACGATCTGGCGGTCCAGCAGGTGGAAGTCCACGCGCAGCGGGTCGAGGTGGGTGCTCATGAGCCCATTTCTGTCAGCAGCATCAGCGGGATCGCAGCGAGCGCGGCCACGAGGATGACGACGAGGTAGAACACGCCGAGGGTGTTCGCGAGCCGGCCGTTGACCTGGTCGCCGAGGTAGTCGCGGTCGTTGGCCACGACCAGGATCGGCAGGTAGGTCAACGGGAGCGCTGAACACCAGGGAGTACTCGGTGACCGCGATCGGGTCCACGGTGGTGAGCAGGATTGCGATGGCGAGCAGGAAACCGACCAGCACGACGGTGTGAAACGGGGCGGCCTGGCGGGGACGCACGCGTTTGCCCCACTGCCAGCCGAAGTACTGGGCGATCGTGTACCCGGCCGACAGCCCGCGCTCGCCGCCGTCAAGGCCTGACGCGCAGCACGCCGCGCACACCGCTGGTTCACGGCTACACACGGCGACTCAAGACGTGACGAATTGTGTCGTGATCGGTGACAACGCAGTGGTTCCCCTGATCCTGCTTTCGCATTAACTCAATCGAGTGACTGTTGATCGAAATGAGTCACTATAACGCCTGGCAGGCCTGTGGAAGGCCACCTCATGGCAAGCGTGCGCAGATCGCTCAAATGCGAACTTTTTTGGGTATTCGCACACATCCGGGTGAAGTGGCGGGTGGGAGGTGTAGGCGCGGTGCCGTCGGGTCAATTATTGCGGCAGTGGTTCCATTGAGGAAATGCAAGGAGATTTCGCAATGCCCGTCACCACTCGCGATCACGCCGCCACCGGTTACGGCGTGCGCCAGGCGCTCTGGATGGTCGAAGCGGCCCAACTCGCCTACCAGTCGCGGGACACCGTCGAGGAAACCTGTCGCGACCGGGGCTTCGACCGGGTCCGCCACCACGAGAAGACGTTCACGCCGCCGTTCCCGCTGCAGGATTCGCAAGCGTCCACCGCGGCGAGTGACGACACGATCCTCGTCGGGTTCCGCGGCACCGAGCCGGAAGAAGATGCAGGACTGGCCCTCCGACACCACCACGCCGCCCTGGCCGGGTGCCGGCGGCACCGGGTACGTCCATCGCAGAAGAAGACGGCCACGCTGGAGGTCACCCACACCCAGTGGTTCGACACCGAGGAGCTCAACAGTTCGACCAACTACTCGACCCACCTGCTCGACGCACTCGACGCCGCCGTCGTCTGAAAGGAATGCCATGACCCCGCGAAAGCACGTGATCCCGTTCCTCGTCCTGCTCTCCGCCGCACTCGGCCTGGTCACCACCCCCGTCGCGCAGGCCACACCGCCGCCGGTGGCGGACGCGCCGCCGGTGTGCGACAAGCCCTTCTACCAGGACGACGAACGACTCGGACCGAAGGACCTGCCTTCGGAGTCCAGCGTCGTGGGCCGGTTGCTGATCGGCTACCAGCGGTTCGGCAACGAGGCGACCTCGCAGGACTTCCTCGCGAGGTACTGGGACAGCAAGGGTTGGATCTACCCGGACCACGACGGCTTCGAGGGCACACCGACGGCCGAGAAACTCCAACCGGGCAAGCTCGTCGACCGCTTCGGCGGTCAGTCCGGCAGGTTCCTGTCCACCACGGGCACCCCGCTCGTGCAACGCTCGGTCCCGCCGCAGAGCCTCAACACCTGCGAGTACGAGCCCGGGGTGAAGCAGCCGTACGGCTACTACCAGTACAAGGTCGAGAAGGAGTTCGAGGTCCTCGCCGGAACCTCGGCGAAGGGTTTCGGCCAGCCCGGCGGCGGACCTCAGTACAAGGTCTCCTCGCCCAACCCGCCGGAACGCCGCAACGTCGCCTGGCTGGTCACGAACGGCTACCTCAGCGTGGTCAAGTGACCGTGGACCGGGTCGCGCTGGTCGAAGCCCTGGACCGCGCGGGCATTCCGCGCGCGATGTACGAGATCGAAGGCGTGCGCGAGTTCGGCGCCGTGCCACCCACGGACTTCTACTTCCTGCGCGAACGCGACGGCCGCTGGCAGATCGGTGTGTACGAACGCGGCGAGTACGACCCGTTCGAGGAATACGACGCCGAAAGTGAGGCGACCACCGCCTTCCACCAGCGGCTGATCACGGCCTAGCCACCGAGATCGACAGTCCGGCAGGATGCCACCGACGGTGTCCTGCCGGACTGCTGTAGTGCCCGCTGTTCTGTGGGCGAGTACCTCGGTCCCCACCTCGACTACCATTTCCACTGCCGATAACAGCGTGCAACCACGAAGGTGTGAATAGGGTGTGTGGTGGTGAAGCGAAAAGACGTTTTATGGAGACAGTCGTTCCGGATCGAAATCGCCTCTTGTCACCCTCGAATTCGAAGGCGAAAAGTGCCTGACAATGAATTTTATGATGTCGATCGGCAATTTTTGTGAGGCAATTTGCTCGAACATCTGTCTCGATCGCAGAACTTGGCGCGAGACGACCCTCACCACGGGACCCGCCGCGCAGGACCTGCTCATGCGACAGGGCTGGAACCTCGACCGAGTGGAACGAACCGGCGATCGAGTCCGACTGGGGCTCAGGTTGGTCTGACAGCTTGTCGCTGACACCACGACTACGTCGTGGACGGCGGTGTGGTCCACGTCGCGGTCTTCGACGCCATGGGCCACGACCTCTACGCCGGGCTGACGACTTCGCTGGCGCGGGCCGCCACCCGCAACGCCCACCGGGCCGGAGGCGATGGCCGACTCGGCGAACGACACCATCACCTCCCAGCGACCAACGGACTCGGCCCCTTCACGACGGCTTTCCTGACACAACTGGACCTGGACTCGGGCGAGTTGGAGTAACCGACGCCGGGAAGCCACCACCCATGGTGATGTGCGAAGGCCGGGTGGTGCGGCTGTGCTGATGCTGGAGTGGACCACCGTTGGTCAGACCACCCTGCTGCGTGTTGTTCGCGTGAAGGTTCAGTCCCGTAAGGGATTGCCGGCATCACTCGACGCACCACGCGATGATCAAGCCCTTCCACCGGTACCCGGAGTACTCCACGATCCCGCTGCCGCTGGTGCGCGAACTCGCCGCCGTGCTGCCGGCGGAGGTCCGGGCCGCCCGCCTGGCCGACTGGGCCTGACTACCGGGCGCGGGCGGTTGTCGACCCCACCGGGTCGAGGTCGGAGAGTTGCCTGCGGACGCGTTCGGCGTCGGCGTCCCGACCCAGCCGCAGGTACAGGTCCAGGGCTTCCCGCCACACCGCGCGCGCCTGGCCGTGCCTGCCGAGCGCGGCGAGCGGGTGGCCGAGGTAGTCGAGCGTGTCGACGGCCTCGGCCGTGTTGCCGACATCGCGGTAGAGGGCCAGCGCCTCCCGGTAGTGCTCGACGGCCTCCCGGTGCCGGCCGGTGCGGTGGTCGATGAAACCCAGGCTGTCCAGGACGTCGGCCACGCCGTCGGTGTCCTCGTGCCGGCGGTGCAGCGCGAGCGCGGCCCGGCAGTGGGTGCGGGCGGAGTCGTACTCGCCCTGGTGGGCCTCGTGCCAGCCCACCGTGTTGAGCGCGTCGGCCTCCCACACCGGCTGGTCCAGGCCGCGGATGAGGACCAGCGCGCGCCGGGCGTGCAGCAGGGCCTGCCGGGTGTCGCCGCGCTGCTCCCAGGCCCACGCGAACGCGTGGTGCGTCCGGGCCTGCTGGGTCGGGTCGTGGTGCTCCTCGGCCACGGCGAGCGCGCGGCCCAGGTGGACGAGCGCCTCCTCGTGCCGGTCCAGTTCGGCGTGCGCGTGGCCGAGCCGGCGCAGCGCGTGGATCAGGGTGGTGGGGTCGGGCAGGTGCTCGGCGGCGGCCGCGCCCGCGTGCCACACGGCCAACTCGTCGTGCCGGTGCCCGCGGCGCAGGTGGAACGTGTTCAGCGTCCACGCCAGGTGCCACACGGCCTCGTGCCGGGCCTCGGTCGCCGCGACGCGCTGGGCGGCCAGCAGGTGCGGGTGGTGGGCGTCCAGCCAGGCGAGCGCGGCCGGGTGGTCGGGCAGCGGCTCGGGGTGGACGCCGGTCGCCGGCGGGTCGAGCCGGATCGGCTGCCGCAGCGGGTACAGCAGGTGCTCGGCGGCGTGCGCGGTGTGCCGGTAGAAGTCGACCACCCGTTGCGACGCGGCCCGCCGCGCGGGTTCCGGGAGGTGGTCGTGGGCGAATCCGGCGGCGTAGGCGCGGACCAGGTCGTGCATCGAGTAGCGGCCACCCGGGTGCCGGTCGAGCAGCGAGTGGTCCTCCAGCACCCGCAACGCCCGGCGGGCGAGGGTTTCGGGCAGGCCGGTGAGCGACACCGCGGCGGGCAGGTCGACGTCCGGACCCGGCGCGGTGCCGAGCAGCGCGAACACGGTCCGCTGCTCGTCGGTCAGCGCGCGCAGCGACCAGGACAGCACCGCGGGCAGGCTGGCCGTGGGATCGGTGTCGTGGTCCAGCGCCTCGAGTCCGAACCGGCGCAGCTCGGCGGCGAACTCCGCCAGCGGGATCGACGGCCGGGTCGCGGCGTGCCGGGCGATGATCGCCAACGCCAGCGGGTGGCGTCCGCACAGCTCGATCAGCTCGTCGGTGACCCGGTGCCGGGCGGCCACCCGCCGGTCGCCCAGGCGCGCGGCCAGCAGCGCGCGGGCCTCGCCGGTGGTGAGCAGGTCCAGCGGCAGGTGGCGGGCGCCGTGCCGGTCGATCAGCGACGCGGGCCGGGTGCGCCCGGTGACCAGCACGGTGCAGGACGCGCTGCCCGGCAGCAACGGCACGACCTGCTCCGCGGTGGCCGCGTTGTCCAGCACGACGAGCATCCGGCGGCCGGCGACCAGACCGCGGTAGCACGCGGCCAGCGCGTCCACGTCCGCCGGCAGCGCGCCCGGGTCGACGCCCAGCGCGGTGAGGAACCCGCGCACCGCGTCGGACGGCTCGGTCGGCCGACCGTCGGGGCTGAAGCCGTGCAGGTCGACGAACAGCTGCCCGTCGGGGAACCGGTGCAGGTTGCGGTGCGCCCAGGTCAGCGCCAGCCAGGTCTTGCCGATGCCGCCCGCGCCGCCGATCGCGGTGATCACCACCGTGCCGACCTCCGGGTCGGCGACGGCGCGGTCCAGCTCGGCGAGCTCGGCGACCCGGCCGGTGAACAGCGCGGGCGCGGCCGGCAGTTGGCGCGGCGCGACCGGCGCCGGGTCCGGACCGGCCGCCAGGGCGGGGTCGGCGGCCAGGATCCGCTCGTGCAGGCGCCGCAGGTCCGGTCCGGGGTCGGCGCCCAGCTCCTCGGTCAGCCGGACCCGCAACCGCCGGTACTGCTCCAGGGCGTCGGCCTGGCGACCCGCGCGGTAGAGGGCGAGTACGAGCTGGGCGGCCACGTGCTCGTCCAACGGGTGCGCGGCGGCCCGCGCGGTCAGCTCCGGCAGCAGCACGGCGTGCCGCCCGGCCCGCAGCGCCAGCTCGATCCGGTCGGTGTCGGCGGCGAACCGCTCGCGCTCCAGGCCCTGCCGCACCACGCCGATCCACGGGGTGTCCAACCCGGCGAGCGCCTCGCCCCGCCACAACCCGGCCGCCCGGTCGAACGACTCCAGGGCGGAGGCGGGGTCGGCGTCCGCCCGAGCCAGCGCGACCAGTCGCCGGAACCGGTGCAGGTCCACCCGGTCGGGGTCGACCAGCAGCACGTAGCCGCCGCCCCGCCGTTCGACGACCACCTCGTCGGCGACGCCGCCGGCCGCCAGCAGGTGCCGCAGCACGGACAGGTAGTTGCTGACGAGCTGCCGGGCCCGGCGTGGCGGGTCCGCGCCCCAGACCCGGTCCACCACGCGGTCCGTGGCGACCACCTGGTTGGCCTCCGCGAGCAGCACGCCCAGCACGCACCGCTGCCGGGCGTGGCCGAGGTCCACCCGACTCCCGTCGACCAGGAGTTCGACCTCGCCCAGCACGCGCAGCTCCACCGTCAT
Organism: Actinosynnema sp. NPDC020468; assembly: GCF_040642015.1. Lineage (NCBI taxonomy): Bacteria > Bacillati > Actinomycetota > Actinomycetes > Pseudonocardiales > Pseudonocardiaceae > Actinosynnema > Actinosynnema sp. NPDC020468. The sequence continues at coordinate 275 of NZ_JBFAEO010000071.1, read as the reverse complement.
CGCACAAGCCCCTCCCGGTCGCCGCGGCGAAGTCCTGTCTAGGTCCGCCGGCGCGTCGTCCGAAACCACTGAACAGCGGATTCGCAGAACGTCGTGTTGCCGGAGGGAGGCGGTCGGCCACGCTGGCACCCGGTGCAGGGCGAGGCGGCACCGGCGGCCGACCACGAGGGGTGCCGCCGGCGCCGCCACACTTCGCCGGCACGGCCACCGCCCCCCAGGGGGCCCCCCGGGAACACCGCCGCCGCGCGCGGGCCCCGCCCCGGCGCCCCCCCCAA